>NZ_JAMFLC010000009.1:0-338112 GCF_023501985.1 Nocardia sputi
ACCACCCGGCACCACATCACCCGGACCCGGCAGCGACTGACCCGGAACACCCGGACCAGGAGCAGGAGCAGGAGCAGATTGAGGCTGACCAGCAACCGGAGGAGCCACACCAGCCTGAACCGGAACCGACTGAGAAGGACCTGGCGATCCGGATTGGCCCGGCTGCCCGGCGCCATTGGAGGAACCGGGCGCCGGAGCACCCGATTGGCCCGGCACAGGCGGACCGCCTGGTTGTCCCGGTATGGCGGTAGCCGGCTGTGGCCGTCGCTGATCCGGTCGGCTCGACCACGGCGTCACCGGCGCGGGCCGCTGAGCTTCAGCCGTGCCCGGCTCTTTCGCTTCTACCTCGACCTCGGGAGGCCAGATTTCAGCAGAGGTCATGACCTTCCCCCGGTCGTCGGTGCCATCGGCAGGTGGAACCACGCCCGAACCGGAGGTTCCACCCACAGGTGGCAGAGGTGCATCCGACCCATCCTCTTGGTTGCTGTCAACTGATAGGCAGCCTGGTCAATTCGCGCCTGTCAGTGTAAAGGGATTGGGACCAGCCTCCCCGGTTCTGCCAACGCCGTGCTTCCCGTAGTTGGGAAGCCTCGACAATGAAGACGTCGAAAGTAGGTCTCACTCATGGTCGGTCGTTGGCATGCGTCGCTCCCGTTCGGCGATGAGTTCGATCGAGAGGCGGACTCGGCCGTGGTGAGGCTCGAACCTTGCGCGCCTTCGGCCCACCGGTTGGTGCCGGCCGCAATGGGGGTAACCGACGACCAGGCGTCTGGCCGGCCGGTCGGCCGGGGACCAGCGCTCGCTCTAGCAACCAGGAGGTGATCTCATGAGCTTCTTCGGTATCTCATGGGGAGATGTCGGAAAGTTCGCGTTGACCACCGGCGCCACCTTTGTTGGTGGCGCGGTCGGGTCGGTGCTCCTTCCTGGCGTCGGGACTGCGGCGGGCGCTGCTCTGGCAGCAGGACTGACAGAAGCGGCCATAACCGGGGCCGAGGGCGGCAGCTTCGGTGAAGCGATGACCAATGGCGCTCAAACCGGCGCCTTTGCCTTGCTGGGAGGCGGTATCGGTGGCGCCATCCGAGGCGGATTCGCGACGATGGGTGGGCAGAATCTGGCGCGGCGGGCGCTTTCGGGAGCGGTGAATCCGAGTATTCGTAACCCGGCAAATCGCATGGCCTTTGGAGATGCATGGAATGCGAGAGGTGCGTCGCTGAATGCGGCCCGCGGTTGGTTGGGCGGGGCGAGCGTGGGCGCCGGCATTGCGGGCGGGCAGCATAAGGCTGCGCCTCCTGCGACGATGCCGGCAATCGGTGGGGCGGTGGGCACGCTTCCAACCAAGGTTTTGAATGAATTGACGCAGTTCACCCGCTGAGGAGCAGTTCTGTGGAGATGCACCCAATGCTGATGCCCGATCGGCAGGCGATCGCGAACGGCAACTATCCTCGTGAACTTGTCTATTCGAAATTCACCGAGTCCATCTTCAAAGATCTGTGGAACAACTTCGATGATATTTACAAGAGTTTCGGCAAGAATGCCACGGAAGATCCCCCTGCCGCACCGCAGGTGCCGCAGGTCGCCCCGAGTGGCGCAATCGGGAGTTTTCAGGACTATGCAATAGTCGCGGTGAAACTCCGGAATGCGTGGACCACGCTCCACACTTCCAGCAGTAATCTGGTGACCTCGGTGCGAGAGTCCAAGAAGTGGTCCAATCGCGGGCAGGTAGCAATCAATTCGGTGATCGATACAAAAATCGTTGCGTTGGCGCCGACCGTCCCACCTCAGGGAATACGTATCGATGACTACATCTGGAACTGGGTTGCCGACGCGGGCAGCAGCGCGGCTACCGAGGTAGACAAGGTAAGTGAAGGTCAGCGCGGGGTTGCGGGAACAATCGACGACCAGACCAAAATGATCGAAGACCTGAAGAAGCAGATCAAGGATCTGGAGGCAGCGCAGAAGAATCCGGCGTTGAATCCGCCGCCTATCGACACGTGGACGCCCGGCATACAGCAGCCTCCGAATCCCCCGAGCACGGACAGTCTCCTCCCGCCCGGCCTGGATGGCTTGGACGGTTTGGATAATCCGGACAACTCCGGTTTGACGCCACCCGACTTGGGTGACCCCGGTACGGACCTTCCCGGCGTGAACACGCCCGGTGGGGTCGACGGCATCGGTAACATCCCTGGCGCGACACCCACGACGCCTATCCCGCCGTCGACCCCGGCCACGTCGCCGATGGGCTCGGGCATGGACATGATGAGTTCGATGCTGCCGATGATGATGCAGCAGGCGATGATGCGGAACATGGCCGACCAGGACTTGAACAATCGGCGGGCCGAACTGGATCCGCACCGCTTCGACGACGAACTCGCTCCGGTGCCTCCGCCGCCGGTCACCGCGCCGGTTACGGCACAGCCCGCCAGCGTGCAGCCCGCCACAACGGCTCCGGCGACCCAGCACAGCGGAGCACCCGCCGGCACAGCGCCTTCCACACAACCCGCGGTGGCGCCCGGCCGGACACCGGAGGCGGACGGCAGCGTGATCTACACCTTCCCCGACGGTCGCACGCAAAAGGTGTCCGCTATGGTCGCGCAAGCGCTCGACGCGGCGTTCGGCAACGCCAGCGGCACCGACGCCCAGAAGGCCTACGAGAAGACACCGGCGAAGTGGTCGGACAAGAAGCAGATCGGCGATCGCGTCGATCCCTACCAGCTGATGACCGGCGACGTCGCCACGTGGGACAAGGGCACCGCGATCCTCGTGGTGTTCGGTTCCGAGGAGGGTGGCACGCTGGAGGCCGTCATCAACGGCGAGCTGAAACCGTTCACACCGGAAATGTCCGACAGTGGCGGGGAATTCGGTCAGTTCTCCGGGTTCGTACACCCGAAGGGCATCGAGCTGACCGCGCCGGCGGACAAGGGCGCGCCCCCCGCGACGCCGGGCGCGGCCGATCAGCCCGCGAACGCGGCAATGCCGGTTGTCGCGGCGGGCTGATCGCGCGAGAAGTGCGAGAGGCGGCAGATGAGGAGAGGAGGTCGCGATGGCGCTGAATGTGGATCCGCAGGAACTCGTCGCTGCGGCGTCGAAACTCGCCGCGGTGGCGCGCGATACCGGGATGGCGCTGCCCGGCGGATGGGTCGTGCCCGCGGGGGCTGATCCGATTTCGGCCGCCGCGGTGCCCCAGCTCAACGCGCAGGCCGCTTCGTTGCTCAACGGATTGGCCGGTGTGCTCACCGATGTCCAGCGCACCGCGTTCAATATCGGCGCGGCGGCCGCCGATTACACCGCCGCCGACGACCGTGGAGCCCGGGAGATCAACGGCAGCGGTGGCGAACTCGTCGCCAATCCGGTCGGCGAAGTACAGGAACTCGGGCAGCGGCGGCCGCCTGCGCTGCGGTTTCCCGTCGCGGGCGGCGCCGTCGACCCGTTGACCTTCGCCCAGCAGCTGCACTCGGGACCTGGGCCCGGTGCGGCGAAGGGTTTCGCGGATGCGCTGCGCAAGTTCGCCGTCGGCCCCCACCTCGCGGCCGTCGATGGCGTGGACTCCGCGGCCAAGACGATGCAGCACTGGGAACCGGTCGGCGCCGCGGCGGCGACCGAACTGGGCCAGCGCCGCGGGTGGCTGGACCAGCTCGGCACCGGTATCGGGCTGCTGGCCGACGGAATCGACACCTACAGCAACGCATTCCGGACGGCCAAGGCGAAACACCCGACACCGGAGGAGATCATCGCCGCGCGCAAGGAGCTCATCAAGGCGATGCGCTCCAAGAACGAACTCGGCATCCAGGCCGCTCTGGCGAAATTCAACGAACAGAACGCTCGCTCGGCGGAGACGATCACCGGCTATTCGACCGAGGTCGGCTCGAAGGTCGGCGCCGGCGAGGGCACCGGTGAAGCCGCTGGTACCGGCAAGGGCAACGGCAGCGGTGATAGCAGTGCGCTGACCCAGATGCTGCCGGCCCTGATGAGTGCGATGGCCTCGGCCGGAATGCCGTTGAGCCAGCTCGGACAGCAGGATGCGTCGGAAGCCTACGACGACTACGGCCTCGACGAATACGGCTACGACAACCTGGGCATCCCGAGCGGACTCGGCGCGGGCAGCCCGAGTGGGATGCCCGCAGGCAGCCCCGGCGCCGGCATCCCGGATGTCGAGGCCGCGACCATCCAGGCCAGCGCCTTGCCGGTGGCCGCGGCGGCCAGCCTGGGTTCGGGCATGCCGCGCACCTCGGTGATCGAACCCCTCGCCGCGTCGTCGGGCGCCAATGCCGCCGCCGCCCGCGGCGGTGCACCGATGATGCCGTACATGCCGATGGCGCCGGGCATGGGCAACGGAGCCGGTGGCAACAACGACCGCAATCGTGTCGTGGCGTGGCATCCCGACCGCTTGATGTACGTGGACGACACACCGCACACCGAAGCGGTGATCGGTGAACGGCCGACCATAGCCCCGACCGTGACTCCGCCGACGCCCGCGCCGAGCAACCAGACCCCTTCTCAACCCGGAGGTAACGCATGAGTGAGCGCAGCGAGGTGGAGTCGTGAGTTCCATCCACCCGGACGTGCAGGCGGCGTTGGACGCCGCCCGCGATCTGCGGCACCGGATCGCCGAGATGCGGGAGAAGATCGACAACATTCGCGCCCGCAGGCCCTCGCCGAGCGGCGCGGTCATCCCGGAGGTCGACGCCATGAGCAGGCTGACCGATCTCTACCTCGCGCCGGGCACCGCCGCGCGGCTCACCAGCCCGGAACTGGTCGCCGAGATCATGGCCGCCATCCGGGAGAGCACCGCCGATGCGGCGCGGCAGTACCAGAGCGTCATGGAAACTCCCGTCGATGAAATCGAGCCGGTCGCCACTGCTTCGGGGCAGGCCGGATGACCGAGCCGGCCCCGGAGGTCACGGTCGCGGACACGGTGCGGTGGCTGCACGACGAAGGACTGGTACGTCTGGCCGGGGTAACGGACGGCATCTCGGAGACCATCGTCGCCTACACCATCGACGTCGCCACCGGAACCGTCTCCGCCCACCCGGCGACCGGAGGCGGGGTCGGCGCGGACGTGGTATCGCTGGCCGCCGACGATCTGCCCTACCCGGTCGGCACCGCCAGGCGGCTGGTGGTCGTCGGTGTCACGTCCACGGATTCCGTGCTCGTGATCGATCTGGCGGCCGCCCTCACGATCGCGATCAATGCCGACCATCCCGCGCAGGTGGCCCGGTCCTGGGTGTTGCAACTGCTGTTGAATCCCGAGGTCACGATCACTACCAACAGCGCCGACGTCGCGATAGGAACCAGCGCCCGGCTGCGGCAGAGTTTCATTCCGGGCGGCGGTGCGACCCTGGTCAACGTAGACGACACGCGCCCGCCGGTCACGGCGGTGACCTTGAACGCGACCACAGACGGTCCCGATCATCTCGACGTCGCCGCGGACGGCACCGGCGAGATGTATCTCGGTGCCAGGTTCTGGCAGATGCGCCAGATCATGCGCATCGAGGACGCCGCATGGTCCGTGCTCGCAGCGCGCCTGGATGACGCGGCCGACGATGCCGACCACTCCCTCGATTCCCAGCCCGGCGAACGATTCTCGGAGAACAGCCGATGACCGACATGCACCCACTCCAGATGGACGACTTCGACATCGAGGATGACGATGAGCGGGAAGCCACCGCACCGGACTGGCGGAACCTGACCTACGAGGTGTTCAACCCCGACCACACCGTCGGCGTCGGATGCGACCGGGACGGGGAGATCATCGGCCTGTACATCACCGACGATGCTCGGGACAACGGCGACGACTGGTTGGCGTCCCAGATCGTCAAGCTCGCGCGCCTGGCGCATGCTAAGTCGCGCGTCGGTCTGCGGGCCGAGATGGAGTACAAGGGCACCCGTTCCTACACGATCGACTCGTTCGACCTTCCGACCGAGGCGTCGTACCGCGCCATGGAGGAGGCCGAGTTCCGGCGCGATACCTGAGCGCAGACCGCCGTAGCCGGCGAGATAGGACAGCGACATGACCGACAAATTCGATACCGACGACCCGGACGAGGTGGTCGCCGCCGCGCGCAAGTTCCGAACCGCGATCACCACGGTGGGCGGCCAAGTCGCGACGATCAGCGATGGCTTCGTCGCGCCCCGACGGCCCGAATCGGAGATCGATCGGCAACTCGTGGCGCTCACGCACCGGATGCGGGCCATGTTCAAGCGCGCGGAACGGGCAAACGGACGCCGCGTGGACGCGGCGACTCAGGTCACCGCCCAAGTGTCCTACACCCATGGCGACGCCGATCGCGCAGGTGCGGCCGAGGTGCGTCGTCGGACCCGATCCATCTGATTCGCTGATGGAACCGGAGCGCAGCAGTCCGTACTGGGACGCGATCGTCGGCGACAACTGGCCGGTGATCTCGCCGGGGGACTGGAATGCGCTGGAACGTCTCGCGCGGGACGGTGCGGGGGCGTTGGACTTGCTCGACGCCGACAGCAAACGCCGCGAGTTCGACGAGCGGGTCCGCTCCAGTGCCGGTCTGCAACCGGTCAAGGACGACATGCTGCGGCAGAGAATGAACCCGCAGTCGTTCGCGGACGCCTTGGAGGCCGCCGCGGACACCTTCCGGGATTTCTCGGACCTGGTGTACCGGACCCGCAACAAGATCCTGGACATCGTGGACGAAACCACGTCGAGGATCAACCAGACCAAACGCGCGGCCGCCGCGGAGGACGACGAATCCGACGCCCAGGCCATTCGCAGCCGAATTCCCGGCATGATCGCCGCCGCCAGGGACGACGTGGAGGACGTCGTCCGGGCAGCGCTCGACTCGATCAACCCGCAGGGCCTGCCCAGTCTCGGCTTGATCGCCGACGCGCTGGGACAGCCGGGACCTTGGGCGCCCGGCAACGAAGGAGACACCGACGACTATCCAGAGCACCGGCAGGCCGGAGACCACTCCGGTGCTCCGCGTGGTGACGGACCGCAAGGGACGAATCGACCGAAGGACGTTTCTCCGGTCCCGCTGTTGCCGAAGGTCGTCGCCGACGAGCCTGCCGCCGATCCGGTCGACCCGCTCCTGCCCGGTGACGAACTCAGGGAGCAGCCGAATTCCCTTCCTGCCGATGAACCTTCGGCCGGTCCGCCTTCACCGACAAGTTCCGAGCCCACGCAATACCCGCCTGGTGGGACAACGCCTGTCCCCGTGAGCCCCGTGCCCGGCGCGGTGTCCGACGACGGCACGGGCCTGCCGTCCGCGGCCGGAACGCCTCGTACGCAGGTCACGGACACCGAGCCCGTAGCCGCCGATCGGGATGTCCAGACCGACGGCGACCAGCAGGATGAGTCGGCTTCGGAGGGCAGCGACCCGGATCGAAGGGATCCGGATGCCTCGATCGATGGCTCGGAACCCGGCTCCGACGACCGATCCACGACCGCGTCGGCAACGGAAGCGCCCGAGGCAGCCGGGCCGGAGCGGTACGCCGCTTCCTCGGTGACCGTGTCCGACCAAAGTGCGTCACCGCCGATGCCATACGTCCTTCCGCCACCCGTCGTAGCGCCTCCGCACCTCGCGCCATCGGCACCGGCGGCATCGGTCAATCCGCCGGGGCCGGCGGTCTCCGCTCCGGCGGCACAGGCGGGTCCAGGTGCGCCGCAGGTGCAGGCCAAGCAGGCGACGCCCCCGAGCGAAGCACGCGGACCGGCCGTCGCGCCCAAGATCACGGTGGGCACCGCCGGTCCGCCCCCAGGTTCGGGCGGCGCTGTCAAGGCGCCTCCGCCGGAACGGACCGAGCAGCGCGCGAATGCCGACCGGGATGAGACCGACGGCAGCGACGATTCGATCCGCGCTGTGGTCGGCGCCGCCATGACGTCGGCAGCGGCCCCGGCATTCGTACTGGGTGAGCGGGTGGACGGCGACCTGGTGCTGGCACGCACGCTGCTGAGCGGCGTCCTGGCGGCAGGGGGCGACGCAGTGCTCGGCCTCGGCTGGGCGGTTTCGGTGATGCGCCATCAAAGCGGTATCAGCGCGTTCGTCACCTCGAACGAGGGCCGCGGCTGGCTGCCCGCCGGGCTGTACCTGCCGCGCGAGCTTTCGACTCCCTGGGTATGGGAGGTTTCCGAAGGACAGGCATGGGAGGGTGTGGCCGACCCCGCACGCGTGCTGGCGGAGTTCGCGATCGCGTGGGGACGTAAGTCCGGCGCTCGGTTGACCGCCGTCGTCGCGTCGGGAGAAATCGACGCCGAGTTGCGGCGGCAGTTGGGCGAAGTGCCGATCGAGGGTGAAGTGACCGCCTCGTCGGCGATGGACTTCAGCGCTCCGAGGCCGAGTCTGGTCGACCGTCTCGAACTGGTGGGGGCCCCGGCGCTGGTGCAGCGGGCCGTGACGACACCGGAAGCGGAAATCGCCGGGCGCCGCTGGGACTTGGCGTCGGATGCGCACGTTCGCGTGCACAAGGCCGGTCTCGGCTCTCCGGCCGCGCTGGGTGCGCCCGCTGTCCGCGAGCGGATCCTCACCGCGCTGCGGCAGCGACGCGAGGTGCCGCAGGAGTGGTGGGAAGAACTCCGGGACGCCGACGACCTGCTCACGGCGACGATGCTGTCGCGGCGCGCCGATGTGTCCAGAGTCGCGCTGGGGGAGTTGCGCGCCGAACAATCCGACGGACGCTTCGCATCGGAGATGAGCGCACTGCGCGCCATGGTGTTCGAGCGGCGGTGCGACGAACTGGTGTTGCTGCTGGAGGAGGCCGCGACACGCCAGAGTTTGCGCGACGCGATGTATGCGCACGCCCAGGTCGTGGGCCACCCGTCGTTCATCGCTCCGGCTCCCGCTCCCACCGGCGGTCCGGCTCGCCGCCCGACCATCACGGCGGGGCCGAGCCGCTGAGCAGGTCTGAGCCATCGCCTCGATACGTCGAAACCAATGAGGGGAAAGACGTGGTGCCCCTCGGCGCGTCGGTCACGACAATCGGCTCCCCATGTCTGGGAAGGATCGACAATAGGGGAACGTGTGGTGGGAAAGGATCTGATCGAGCATGCCGAACAGCATGGAAATCGACCCTGCGGTTTTGCGTCAGCTGGCCGACCAACACGACCGGGTCGCGCGTGACACGCGGGAATGGGCCAAACCGCCCGCGGACTGGCTCGCCAACTTCCTGCCCACCTACGGCAAGATCGCCTATCCGGTCTACGAAGCGCTGGAGCGGTACTACGACGCCCGGCAGCGTGCGGGCGAGGCGCTGGCCAGCGAGCACGAGCGCACTCGTGACTCGTTGCGTGCGTCCGCGGACGCTTATGAGCAGTCCGACGAGGATTTCGCCTCGCACATCCGACAGGTGGGCGGCGTCACCGATCAACCTTCCCTGACGGCGCCGGTCGGAAGCTCGACCGATCCGCTGGGTTCGAGCGGGCCGACGATGCCGTCGACTCCTGTGCCCGGTGGGCCATCCGATGTGCCCATCTCGGCCGGTCCCACCTCGGCCGGGCCCACTTCCGTCGGGCCCGATGGCACCCAGAACACCCCGGCCGGTACCTCGCCCGGCGGGCCGAATGGGGCGTCACCGTCGGGTACGGGTGTGCCCGGCGCGACTGCCATGCCGACGGAATCTGTCAGCACCAACGGCACACCGAACGCGACCGGGACGACACCGGGTGGACCGTCCAGCACCAGCGTGACGGCGCCGACGACAGGAGGCATGCCGCCCGCTGGGGTGGGGCCGCTCAATTCCGGCGCGGAGGACCGTGGTTCGACACAGCCGCCCAGCGGTGCCACGGGCCGGTCGGACCTGCCCCCCATGCCCGTACCGGTCTCGAGTCCCTTCGCCGCCGCTGTCGCCTCGGCGAAGGACAAGGAGGCCGAGCCGTCGTACATGGTGGGCAACCAGGTGAACGACGATCTGGTACTCGCCAGGACGCTGCTCGGCAGCGTGCTCGCCGCAGTGGATTCTCCGGTGGGCATGGCCTGGGCGGTATCGGTGATGCGTGGTCCGGGGGGCACTGGCATATTCATCACCTCGAACGAAGGCCGTGGCTGGCTGCCCGCCGGATTGTTCCTGCCTCGTGAGGTCTCTACCCCGTGGAACTGGGACGAATTGCTCACAGCCGACGACGGCAGCGGATCGCCGTGGGAGGGCGTCACGGACCCGGCTCGGGTATTGGCGGAATTCGGCTTGGCATGGGGTGCGAAGGCGAACGCGCAATTGTCGGCCCTCGTGTCGTCCGGACCGATCGATCCCGGCCTGCGTTCCCGCTTCGGTGAGGCGGCGATGGAAGGGCTCGTCGGCCCCTCCTACGACGTCGACCTGCGCGAGTTCACCCCGGACACCGCCGACCGCCTCGGTCTGACCGGTTCTATCGCGGGACTGGAACATGTCTCGTCGGTACCCGACGCGCAGGTGGTCTCCCGCTGTGTGGAACTCGCCGCGGATGCCCACGGGCAAGTCGGACGCTCCGGATCGGTACCCGCGGAAGCGGCCACGTCGCGCCGGGTTCGCGAACGGATTCTCGCCGAACTGCAATCCGGGAAGACAGTGCCACGCGAACTGTGGGACGAACTGCGCGACGCCGACGATCTGCTGGCGGCTTCGATGCTCGGGCAGCGGGTCGACGTGGGCCGGGTGGAGATCGGGCAGCTGCGGCTCGACGCCGGCGTTTCCCCGTTGCGCAGCATGGTCTTCGAGCGCCGTTGCAACGAGCTGTTGCTGCTGCTGGCGAACGAACCGAGCAGGCAGACGCTGCGTGACGCCGTCTACGCGCACGAACAGATCACGCAGCATCCGCAGTTCGTCTCGACACCGGCACCCGTGTCCACCGCCGTGCAGCCCGAGCGCGTCACGCGGCCGACGGTTCCCTCGGTCACCGCGCCCGACGTCGCAGGCGGGCCGCCGCCCGGTATCGTGGTCGCGCCGACGACATCACCTCCCTCGGTGGCGCCGCCGGAGCGGTCGTGAAGGTGACTCGAAGGTAAGAGATCCGGCGATCCGGGTCACGGCACGGTGGTTCCTTCGGTGCCGCGACCTGGATCGCACGCGATTCCGGTAGGACGGCCCTAGCGGCGCGATTCCGTGTGTTCGCAGCTTCAACCGGAATCGTGGCCGGTGTTCGCACGAGAGGCTTGGGGGAAGATAGCCGATCCGGTTACGGTAGCCGCCGCCGGATAGCGGAATCCGACGGTACGGCATGAGCTATGACAACTGGTCAACAGCATCGGCCAGGCACAGCGGACCGGAACGGTCTGCGCTGGTGATCGCTGCGAGGCCGACATCGAGTCGCCCGGGGCGACCCGCACGATCTGCCCGACCGTTCAGGTTCAGTCCATCTCGGGCTGCGCGCCCGAGGCAACGTCAGGAGTACACCTTCCGGAGCGCACTGACTCGGCGCAGACTTCGCGTAACGTGCTAACGCCCCTGCGGGCCGTCCGCTCAGCCGTTCGATACGGCTACGCCTCGATGACTTGACCTGCCTCTTGGTCCACTTCGTCATCGACGGCCGCATCCTGCGGGGCATCTCCTCGACCCGGCCGATCGGTCGGCGAGCCGTCTCTGGTCCGCCGAGCCGGGATCACACCGGGCACCGAGGCAACTGCGGGAGCCGCGTTTTGCTCGCCGGGCGGCGCGGTATTCGCAGCCGGAGCCGCATTGGGGTCGCCGGGCTGCGGGGCGGCCGGTTGAGCATTCGGATTCCCCGGGGGCGGCACGGTGGCTGCGTTCTGGTTGGCCGGCGGAGTCTGGCCAGGTTGTCCGGGAGCGCCGTTGTTCCGGTTCTCCTCGGCCTTCTTGGCCTTGTCCTCTTCGGCTTTCTGCATCATTTCCGGTATCTGCTGGACCAGCGGCATCGCCGCCATCGGCAGCATCGCGAGCATCGGAAGCAGGGAGGCCAAGCTACTCGCTATATCGCCGCCTCCACCGCCACCGCCGGTCGCGCCGCCACCCCCGCCGGCCTGGCCGCCACCGGAGTTGTTCTTTCCACCGCCGTTAGCCATGTCCTCGTTGAGGTCGGCGATCGCGGTGACCTTGTCGTAGACCGCTTCCACGGCGGCGGCGACCGCCTTGAGCAGGGGAAGCTCCTGCGCGGGCTTGAGTTTGGCGGTGCCCGCCGCCTTCAGCTTGGCGTTGAGTTCGGTCACGATGGTTTTGATGGAGCGCAGGGCCTGAACTTGTTCGGCGGCTACCGTGACGGAGGTCTTGACGACCTGATCGTCCATCTGCAACAGCTTCAGCTGCCTGGCCTCGACTTTGTCGATGGTCTTGCGGTATTCGTCGTCCGCCTCGCCTTTACCGAGAGTTTCGTAGATCGCGGGCTTGAGCAGGTCGTCGACTTTCGGCGGGGGAGTCGTCATGCCGCGGCCGAGCAGATCTACCGCGGTCTGAATGGCGGTGTCCGCCAATGCGATGAAGGCACGCAACCCTTCCGAGGCACCGGGTGGGCAATGCAAGTCGACCAACCAGAAATGCTTGGCTTCGGCAGCCGCACTGGCCAGGGGGGTGGACGCCAGCACCGACGCCTTCTTCGCTGTGGTATCCGCCGCAATTGGTGCCATACCGTCGCCACCGCCTCTCAGAAGTCACACCCATTGTCCCGGCTTCTCAAACTTGGGAAGTAGTCCATAGTTCGATTACCCACCCATGAATGGGAATACGACCGATCCGGTGGAGACGACACAATAGCTGAAAAGTGTGAGAGGCGGTCGGTGATGAGCGATGGCGAGTCGGTCGAATGGCACCTGCACTGACTGACGACCTGGACGGAGTACTTCGATCGCTGGTCGCCCTATATGGCGACGGTCAGCCCGCCGGCCAGGCGGCGAGCGTGACCCAGGCGATCGCCGCTGACATGCGTGCTCATTCCGGGGCGGTGGCGTTACGATACGGCGAGGCGCAGGGGATGCAGCTGTCGATCGCGGAATCGCATGCGGGCAAGGACAGCATTGTCAGCAAAGCCGTGGGCGAGTCCGGCGACGGAACGGTCAACGGCCGTGGCCGCCTGACCAACCACATCGCGGACTTCCAGGCCCGCATGCAGGCGATCGCCTCGGTGGGCGATACCCGATTCAGCGGTCCCGCACTGCTCGCTGCCGCGCAGACCACCATCTCCAATGCCACGAAGCAGGTCGATGCCGACGTCGCAGCCGCGCGGCAGCAAGCCTCGCAGATCATGCCGCCCGCGACGCCGCCGACCCGGCAGGCCAGGCACGGCGGCGTGCCGCGCAGGCGGCGGCGTACCAGGTCCAGGGCTAGGTCCAGGTCCGCTTCTCGGCTGCGCCGCGACGGCATGGTGCGCTCGGACGGGACGAAGGGCGGGAACGCGGTGCTGGCCGCCAGCAAATGGCTAGGCACGGACTATGTCTGGGGCGGCGGCGGCGCTGGTGGCCCGAGTGGCGGCGGCTTCGACTGCTCGGGCCTGACACAGTACGCGATCGCCCAGGCCAGTAACGGTGAAGTGGTGCTGCCCCGCACTACATACGAGCAGATCTACAGCGGGGTTCGGGTGCACCCGGACGACGTACGTGCTGGAGACCTGGTGTTTCCTGGCTCATCCTTCAGCACCAGAGGACCGGAGCACGTGCAGCTCGCCGCAGGCAACGGCATGGTCATAGAGGCGCCGTACACCGGCTCGGTGGTGAAGTGGTCACGCATGGACAGCAACTCCGTCGTCGTGCGAGTGCTGTGACAGGGTGACCATGGGGAGGAACACGGCGTGGCCATAGACCTTCCCAGCGAGGTCGCGTTCTTCCTGAACCTATGCGGCGTCCCCTACCCGGACATCAACGAAGACGATGTGCGCGCCCTTGCCGAGTACGTCCGATCCTTCGCCGAACAGGTGCAGGAAACACACGCCTCGGCTACCGGCGTGATCAATCAGATGGGCGACTTCTATTCGGGCGAGTCGTATCAGCAGCTGCTCGCTACCTGGGCGGGCATGAGCGCCACCCACATGCGGCAACTCGACAGCGCGTGCGAGATCGTCGGGCAGGCACTCGACGCGGCGGCGACGGTCATCACCGTGGTGAAGGTCGTCGTGCTGGCCGAACTCGCCGCGCTGGCCGCGGCCTATACCTCGATCCTGTTGACGCCACCGCTCGCGCCTTCCGCGCCCTTGGTGGCCGCCGCGGCGCGCAGGCTGTGCGAGGAGATGTCGCAGTACCTGATCGGCTACATCATCGCCGAGGTCATCGGCAAGGCGATCGAACCGCTCGAGCAGGCCATCGAAGACATGGTCAAAGGCGTCGTCTACGACGCCACTCGCGATGCGCTCGATGTCCCGTCCTCGGGCCGGACCCCGCCGTTGCACATGGAGCCCGACGCGGTGCAGCACTTCGCCAAGGTGCTCGACGACCACGCCGACGACATCTTGCAGCACGCGGCGACGTTCGCCGAAAACGTGTCGACACTCGACTTCACCACGCGATCGCGAATCGACCCTACCGAGTACTCGGCTGTGCCGGACGCGAAGCCGCCTGTCGGTCCCACCGCACCCGTCGGCGAAGCCGCGTTGCGCCCGCGTGATCACTCCGAGTCACGGGTCGATCCGGACCCTCCGGTCCGGCCGAGCGACTCCGCCGACAACCCCCACGACGCGCGCGTCCCGGTTGCCGCGAACGCGGTCGGCGCGGGGGAGAAGGCTGCTGGCGTCGCGGGCGATCCGGGTGCACGGAACAGCGCCATGGACTCGTCGGCTCCGCAGGCGGCGGCGGAGCACCGCAACTCGATCACGGACGCCGCGCGAAACTCGCCGGTGTCGGGTGGGATTCCGAACAGCCCGGCTGCGGATGCGGCGGGACGACCGCCGGGAACCGGGACTCCGCATTCGGTGTCCGCGGTCGCCGCTTCCGACAATGGAACAGTGGCGGCCCCTCGTGCGGGAGTCGACGATTCGGTGAGGTCGGCGCATGAGACGGGGATCCACCGGCCCGGCTCGGCAGCCGAATCCGCCTCGCTCGCGGGGTACCCGGCGGTCGAGGGCTCGATTCAGGGCGGACCACTGGGCGCCGCGCCCATCCCGCAGCAGAGCACAGGGGCTGCGACCACCCCTTGGAGGCGCACCGGGGAGCAGTCGGCTACCTCGAATGCCCTGCCGCTCAGAGCCGAACGTCCGGGGAAGGTCGCTAGGAAAGGGCGTCGGCCCGCGGTCACGCCATGGGCCGCAGCGCGCCGCGCCCGCGAGGTTCTCGCCGTGGTGCACGCTCCCGCCGTCGATCGGCCCCCGCTGCCCGCGATACGGGAGAAGGACACCGAAACGGGCAGCGCAGAGAACACCGGTCCGAGTCACGCGAAGCCTGCGCTTTCGACGGTCACGGCCCCGCCTTCCGATCGCATGAACTCACTCGATGCCCAGGCTGGCGAGGCGCGATCCACCGCCCGGTAGGGCACGCGAAAAAACCCGTTCCCAGCGGCGGGAACGGGTCTCGAAGTCGAAGTCCGTGAGAGTGGTAAACGTAGTCGACAACCCGGAGGTTTCTGTACACCTCGGGTCTCCTACCCCCACAACGGCCGGTGACCTGCCGGTGCCACCGGCCGTTGCTTTGGGTTCAGATCGTCGGGATGAGGGACCGGCGATCTGTGTTCAGACAGTACCCTCTTCTGTCGGAACGTTCAATAGTGTGCACCTAAATAGCGGCAAGAAATTTTCGGAAGGTTCGGTGACCTGCTTGTGCGGCGGCTGGAGGAACCGGATCGCGGCTGGCCAGCCGCCGCCGAAGGGTCGTCTGCAGGGGGATGATCGCCGACCCCGAAGTAAACATACCGTTAACTGACGGCACGTTCAAAATTGGCATGTCGATGGGCCGGAACTGGGGTGCGCCGCCGCCGGGGCTACTTCCCATAGTTGGGAAGGCGTCGAGTCCTGAGCGTGACCACCGGAATCTATCGTTCGAGCAGGCTAGTTCGGCGGAAGGGAAGTCCGAGTGTCAGCGGCCGAGGACGCGTTCTACACGGGTGTTCAGAATCTTGGGTTGGTCGCCGGTGGCGTGCGCAACGAACAGCACGCGGCGGCGGCGTTTCGGGCCGCCACCGACCTCGACCCGGACATGTGCGATGCCTGGCTCGGGCGCGCTATGGCGGGGGAGGTCACCTCTGAGGTGATCTACGGTGCCTATCGGTCGGTGCACAACCTCTATCGCGACCAGCAGCGAGCGGGTCTGGTAGACCGCGCCCTGTGGTGCCAGGTCGAAATCGGCATGTACGGGCTGCGTGTCGCGATGGCCGATCGCGACCAGATCGCGATTGCGCAGGCTTGCTCGTATGCCGAAGGCGGTGAATGGCAGGAAGCGGCGGCGATTCTCGATGAGGTCCCCAGCGACGATGTCGCGGATTTCGTGCGCATGTCGCTGTTCTTCCGGACGAAGCAGTGGCCGGAGGTGCTCGCCGCGCGCACGGCGCGGCCGGTGCTGGAAGACGGCTTGCTGGATATCGCCGCCGAGCTGATGGCCGCCCAGTCGCTGGCGCACCTCGGGCGCTTCGGTGAGGCCATGCCACGCGCGCAGCGGATCGTGGAAGACAGCTCGTCGGGCAATCTGTCCTACATCTGGGCCGATGCCCACTTCCTGCTCGGCATGCTGATGCGGCACAACGGCGATCACGACGCCGCCGACAAGATCCTCAACGGACTGCAAGGATCGGCGCTGTGGCCCGAGCGCGAGGAATGGCAGCGCGCCGTCCGGGACAAGTCCTACCGGTTCGAGGTCGCCACCGCCGAACTCATCGCCTCCCGGACGAACAAGTGGGACCCGAAGACGGGTGACGACCCCCGCGAAGCGGCCGCCAACGCGGCCCGCGCCGAACGTGAGAGTCTCCTTACGGAGGCTTCGGATCTGCTGCAGGCGCAGATCGGCATGGATTCGGTCAAAGAGCAGGTCGACCGGCTCAAGTCCGGTGTGCTGATGGACCAGGTTCGCGCCAAGCGCGGCCTCGCCGTGGATTCGAAATCGCAGCACCTGATTTTCTCCGGTCCTCCCGGCACGGGTAAGACGACCATCGCTCGCGTGATCGCCAAGATCTTCGCCGGCCTGGGCGTCGTCGAGAACGCCGACGTCATCGAGGTATCCCGCAATGACATGGTCGGCACCCATCTGGGTCACACGGCGCCCAAGACCAACGCGCTGATCGACTCGGCGCTCGGCGGTGTGCTGTTCATCGACGAGGCGTACACGCTGATCCAGGAAGGCCTTTCCGGCGGGGACGCGTTCGGCAAGGAAGCGGTCGACACGCTGCTGGCCCGGATGGAGAACGACCGCGACAAGCTCGTCGTGATCATCGCCGGATACGAGGACCAGATCGACCGGTTCCTCGCGTCCAACGACGGTCTGGCCTCCCGTTTCACCAAGCGCATCCGTTTCGCCAGCTACGACGCCGATGAACTGGTGCAGATCGCCGAGCACATCGCGCAGAAGAAGGATTCGATACTGTCCGAGCAGGCGCGCGAGGTGCTGCGGCTGCGGTGTGAGGAATTGGCGGGACAGACCAAGAACGGTCGGCGGCTGATCGACCTGGCAGGCAACGGCCGTTTCGTGCGCAACGTGGTCGAGGCCGCCGAAGCCGAGCGTGATTACCGCTTCACCAGGGACAACGCCGACATCGCCGCGATGACCGACGAGGAACTCATGACAATCGACGCGTTCGACGTCACCGCGGCACTGGAGGGTCTGGCGCCGAGCACGCGGGTGTGAGGCGTCCGCTGCTGGGAATGAAGGTCGTATCCACGGGGTGACCGGTGGTCACGGTGTGGCAGCAGGGCGGCGGAAGGAACGAGAACCGGTGGCACGCTTCCGGGTTGTGACCAAGCACCAGATCTCTGGTTGGCGGTTTCTGCTGCGGCGGATCGAGCACGCGCTCGTCCGTCGAGACGCGTCGATGATCGATGACCCGCAGCGCGGTCGTTCCACCGCGCTCGCGATCGGCATCGCGCTGGCATGCGTGATCATCGCGGGCGCCGCCGTGCTGGCATTCTTCAAACCAGCCAAGAAGGTCGGGGACTCGAAGATCGTGGCGGAGAAGGACACCAGTGCGTTGTTCGTGCGTCTGAACAACCGGCTGTTCCCCGCGCTGAATTTGACCTCGGCTCGGCTCATCGTCGGGTCTCCCGACAAGCCGGTGCAGGTTTCCCGGGACGAGCTGTCGAAGTATCCGCGCGGACCGTGGGTCGGCATTCCCGGAGCGCCCGGCAATATAGCCGACACCGACGAGAGGGATTCGTCGTGGACGGTGTGCGACACGGCGAGGACCGGTGCGGCGGCGCCGGTCAACCCGGCGACCGGTCTGCCGACCGTGAGCCGCTCCGCTGTGCGGACGACCGCGATCGGCGGCCCACTCACCGTCGACGGTGAGGCCATCCGCCTATTGGTCGATAACGAGGCCCGACTGCTGCGCGACGACACCACGACCTGGCTGGTCTACGGCGACGCCGAGAAGGGCGTGGTGCGCGCCTCCATCGACCTCGCCAGCACCGCGGTGGCCATGGCGCTCGGCATCGACTCGACCGCCCCGGTGATGGCGGCGTCGAAGGGATTGGTCAACGCGATCCCCGAGGCACCGCCCCTGCGAGTACCCGACGTACCCGGTAAGGGCGAGTCGATCACCCTCAACAACGGATTCACCACGCCGGTCGGGTCGGTACTCACCGTGTCGACGCCGGACCAAGGGGTTTCGTACTATCTCGTCTCACAGTCGGGGCTGGTGCGGATCAGCGCCGTGTTGGCGGCGATGGTTCGCAATGCGGACTCCCAAGGCGCGGTATCCACCCGGACTGTCGGACCCGACGTGATCGCTGCGAATCTCCGCCCAGGACAGTGGCCGGGCACCGCGAGTTACCCGACCCGGCCTATTCGGCTGGTCGAACCCGAACGATCCGGCGTGACCTGCTTGCATTGGTCGCGGTCCGGGAATGATCCGAACGCGACCACCGAACTGCTGGTGGGCAGGCAGTTGCCGCTCAAGCAGGAGGAGCAGAACCGTGCGGTGGATCTGGTGACCTCGGCCGCCTCGCGCGGCACGACCGCCGATGCGGCCTATCTGCCCCGGGACACCGGCCGTTTCGTACAGGTCACCGGCAGCGAACCGGGCTCGCCGCTGCGGGAATCGCTCTACTGGGTTTCCGACAGCGGCGTCCGCTACGGCGTGGTCACCGATCCGAGCGGTGGCACCGGCGATCCCACCTTGACCGCGCTGGGGCTGCGGGCGCCGGTCCCCGCGCCGTGGAGCATCATCGCCCTGTTCGCGGTCGGCCCCCCTCTTTCCCAGAAGGACGCTCGCATCCAGCACGACGGTATCCCGAACAACAAGATCGTCGCCGGGCTCGGTGGTTCGTAGTGACCAGCACTCGTCGCTTCGTGCGACCCGCGCGGATGGTGCGCGGTCCCAAAGCTCCCGCCGTGACCGAGTTGCGGTTGCAGCCACCCACCGAACTGCCCAAACCGGTTCCACCATCGCGGCTGCGAATGATCATGCCCGTGGTCATGGTGGCGGCCATGGCCGGAATGATGGTCATGATGTTCCGCGGCGGCGGAGCAATGAATCCGATGATGCTGATGTTCCCCGCCATGATGATGGTGTCGATGTTCGGCATGATGGGCGGCGCCTTCGCTGGCAACGGCTCCGGCGGCGCCGCCAGCCTCAACGAGGAACGCAAAGACTACTTGCGTAGCATCACCGACAACCGCAAGACGGTGCACGGGGCAGAAGCCGAGCTGTACGCGTTCCTGCGCTACACCCATCCCGGCCCCGATGAGATCGCCAGACTCATCGGCGGCAAGCGGATGTGGGAGGTGCAGGTCGCGAGTCCGCAGTTCCTGCGCGTGCGAATCGGCCGTGGACGCATCGCCAATCAAGTGCGCGTCATCGTCCCGGAAGCGGCGCCCACGGCCGATCTCGACCCGGTCGGTGTCGTCGAACTGACCAGGTTCGCCAAGGCATATTCGACGGTCGGCGGTATGCCGGTCGCGATAAATCTGCTGTCGGCGCCGCAGGTCGGTATCGATGGTGACGAGCAGTTGGTGGCCGGGCTGATTCGCGCGATGATCGCCGAGGTCGCGGTGCTGCACGGCCCGGACCAGGTGGCGGTCGCGGCGGTGCTGTCCGACCCGGACGCGCCGGAATGGTCCTGGCTGAAATGGCTGCCACACGCCCAGCATCCGAGCGACACCGATGCGATAGGCCCGAGCCGGATGGTCTACCGCACCGTCGCCGAGTTGCGCACCAAAGTGCTCGCCGGGCTCAATCGCGGTCCGTTCTCGGCGAATTCGCAGCCCACCCTGGATCGCACGCATTATCTGCTGATCGTCGACGTCGGCGGGCCTGCGACCGACCGCGACATCTCCGGCATCGACGGCTGCACATGGTTGAGGCTGGGCGCCACCGAGCAGAATCTTCCGCGTGCGCTGCGTTTCACGGTGAGCGAGGACCGGTCGCTGAACGAGGTGAGTCCGCGCGGGTTGCGGCGCGTCGGTGTCGCCGACTCGCTGTCCGCGGCAGCGATGACGGCGATGGCACGTAGCCTTTCACCGTATCGCTTGTCCACGGTGGTGGAGGCGGTGGCCGCCGAGCAAGCCAGCGGTGGCACATCGTGGGAGGAAATGGTCGGCATCGCCGATCCCGGCGCGATCCGCGTCGAGCAAGCGTGGATCCGCCGCCGCGACGAGGATCGGGCGCGCCTGAACATCCCGTTCGGTCATGATCCGGCCGGCAGTGTCGTCTATCTCGATATCAAGGAATCGGCCGAAGAAGGCATGGGTCCGCACGGAATGTGCATCGGCGCCACCGGATCCGGCAAGTCGGAATTCTTGCGAACCCTGGTGCTTTCGGCGGTCGCGACGCATTCACCGGATGTGCTGAACCTGCTGCTCGTCGACTTCAAGGGTGGCGCGACCTTCCTCGGCTTCGACCGGCTGTCACACGTGACGGCCGTCGTGACGAATATGGAGGAAGAAGCCGACCTCGTCACCCGTATGGAAGACGTCATCAACGGTGAAATGGCGCGGCGGCAACGAATCCTGCGCGACGCGGGCAATTTCGCCAGCGTCGCCGATTACGAGCGCGCCAGGGAACAGGGCGCGGATCTGCGACCGCTGCCCACCCTGCTGATCATCCTGGACGAGTTCGCCGAACTGCTCGAGCAATACCCGAACTTCTCGAAACTCTTCGTGGCCATCGGCCGACTGGGTCGATCACTGCGAATTCACCTGCTGCTGTCGTCGCAGAAGGTGCCCGCCAACCGAATGGGCGAGCTGGAAGCGCACCTCTCCTATCGAATCGCGTTGCGCACCAACCAGACCAGTGACTCACGCGATGCGATCGGCACCGCGGACGCCTACCACCTGCCGAAGAAGCCGGGTTCGGGTTACCTGCGGGTCGGTTCCGGTGACCTCCAGCGGTTCCAGGCCGCGTATGTGGGCGAGAAGTACTCGCCGCCTGCGCAGGTGTCCGCGGCCTCCGCGCAGCGTGCGCGCCGGCCCGGTGGCGGTTACCGGCCGCCGCAGCGTTTCACCGCGGGCCACATCGTCGACACCCGGCCCGCGGTGGTCGAGCCGGTGGTCGTCCAAGAGGCGGCCGAGGTCGCCGACGGTGAGTCGATCACCGTGATGGAAGCGGTGTTGCAGCAACTGGCCCGGCACGGGAACCCCGCTCATAAGATGTGGCTCCCACCGCTGACCGCGCCGCCCACCCTGGAGCGGATGATCCGCGCGGTTCCCCAGGGCGCGTTGCAGATGCCGTTGGCTCTGGTGGACAAGCCGCGCCAACAGCGTCAGGACGTCTGGTCGGTGGACATGTCCGGCGGCGGTGGACATATGGCCATCGTCGGCGGCACGCAGTCCGGCAAATCCACGGCGCTGCAGTCGTTCATCCTGTCCGCGGCGCTGACCCACACGCCGGAACAGGTGCAGTTCTACTGTCTGGACTTCTCCGGTGGCGGGTTGTCGATATTGGCGAACCTGCCGCACGTGGGATCGGTCGCCGCGGCCCGCGACGGCGACCGAATCCGGCGCACGATCGCGTTGGTGACCAGCCTGCTCGAGAGCAGGCAGTCGATGTTCACCGAGTTCGGCATCGATAGCATCCGGAAGTTCCGTACGATGCGCGATGGGGGCGGCACCCCACCGTGGCTGGACCGCGATCCCTACGGCGATGTCTTCTTGGTGATCGACGGGTGGGACGTCGGGTTCGGTATGAACGGCCCGTACTACGACGAGTACACCCCGATCATGGAATCGATCGCGCTGCAGGGCCTGAACTACGGCATTCACTTGGTGGTGAGCAGTTCACGCTGGATCGCCATCCGCCCCGCGATCAAGGACCTGATGCAGACACGCCTCGAGATGCGTCTGGGAGATTTGGCCGATACGACTTTCAACGCCCACCGCAATGTGGTCGCGGCGATCCCCGCCAATCGGCCGGGCCGATGCATCTCGACCGATGGCCTGCACATGCTCACGGCGTTGCCGCGCATCGACGGCGTGGGCGAGGCGGAATCGGCCGCGGAGGGTCTCGCCGCGGCGTCCGCCGAGGTCGCACAGCGCTACCCTGGCCGTCGCGCGCCGCAGGTGAAACTGCTGCCGCCGCAAGTGGGCATCGACGAGGTGCGCGCGGGATGGCCGGTGCCGCAGACGCTCGCGCAGCGTCTCGTCGTGCCGTTCGGTCTCCGGGAATCCGATTTGCGGCCCGCGACAATCGATTTCAGTGTGTCGACGCATTTCATCGTGCTCGGCTCGACCGGATCCGGGAAGTCCACCATGTTGGCTGCCCTGCTGGCGTCCATCCAGCATCAGTACGACCCCTCACAGGCGCGCGTACTGCTGATCGACTACCGGCGCAGGCATCTGGAGACGGTGCCGCCGGAGATGCTTATCGGACATGTGACCAACGAGCGCGATGTACGCGATGCGCTGCCGGCCCTGGTGGAGAAGATGCGCTCGCGGCGACCACCGGAGAACGTGACCACCCGGCAGCTCGCGGAGCGGTCCTGGTGGACCGGACCCGAGGTCTTCGTCGTGATCGACGATTACCACATGGTGGCGCAGCGCGGCGCGCTGAATCCGCTGGAACCGTTGAAGGAAATCATTGTCGACGGTCGGGATACCGGCTTGCACGTCATCGCGGCGCGCAACATCGCGCAAGCGGACACGGCGTTGTACGACAACGTGATCGGCCAGATGAAGAACCTCAATTCCTCGGGTCTCATCATGGACGGCTCGAAACTCGACGGGATCCTCGTCGGCGACGTGCGACCCACCAAGCAGCCGCCGGGCCGGGGAATCTACGTGGAGCCGATGAGTTCTCGCCGGGATCTTGTCCAGGTGGCCTGGGTGCCCCAGCAGATCTGACCTCAGCATTCATCCCAAGGTTGGGAATGAATTACCGTTTTTCTTAGCAGCCGCTCGATCCGAGCTGGTAGTCACGCTCGATTGGAGTCTCACCATGGCACTCCCGGATCAAGGCATCGCGCCGCCGGATGTGCGGGGCCGTGACCGAGCCCAGGCGGATGGCGCCGTCGCCACGCACGCGAGACGCTACCGGAACAACTGGAAATCCTGTGTCCGGCGGCGCTGTACGTTCCCGGAGTAACCCAGGAGGTGCCGGTACTGGAGAAACTCGCTGCAATCGGTGTGGTCGAGGACGTCGAGGGCCCGAGCCGGGTATCGACGATCGCGAGACACGCACGCCCGTCAACGTCCTCGGCGACTCCGTCCGAGGCAAGGTAAACGCCGTCTAGGATAGGAACAGATATGGCCATTGGCTTCACCGGCGACCGAGCGGACATCGACAACGTCGCCAAGAAGTTCTTCATGCACGCCGACACCTTCAAGAACCACATGGGTATTCTCGAGGGCATCAAGATGGAATACGCGCCCGCTGTCCAAGGCGCGACCGGATCTTCGATCCAGCAGGCGATGCAGAATGCCCTCGACAAGGGGGGGCAGCTGCACAAGAAGTTCATGGATATCGTCGACGCTCTGAATATCGCCGGCGCGACCTTCGACAACCAGGACCAAGAGAACGCGGCGCAGGTCAACAAATACAACCTCAATTTCTGATGCCTGATCTGCACCAGAAAACAATCGGGAAAGGTCTCGGATAATGAAGAATGATTACGATGCCGTCGAGGGTCTGGTGGTCCGCACCGACAAAGTGCTCACCGACATGTCGGTCGACGCGGGTGAGCGAAACACGCTGGCCAAGTTGCTGGAGCAGAACTTTCAAGGTGACGCAGGTAGCTCGAACGGCGAATTGCAGCGTGCCATCCACAAGTTGATCGACGAGTACAACGCCGCGCTGGTGCAGCTCAAGGCGGCAACCAAAGAAGTGTCGGGTATCGACGGCATGTTCCGCGTTGTGGATCAGGGCCAGGCCATGCGGTTCTCTCAGATCATCTAGCCGCTCCGTGGTTCGTCGTCCCGCCGGTCCAGGCCCGTGATCCCGGCCGAGCGAGCCGGTCCGGTGACGGTCGATCGAACGTGGTCACGGTGCTCGGTTGCTGCCGAGTGGTCCAGCCGAGACTGATCAATATCCGCTGTCGCCCTCGACGAGTTCGCTCACATCGACTTCGTCGAGGGCGATCGGATGTCCGGGATGTCCTCCGGTACGCGTTTGCGGCCTACGCCGAGAGCTCGTGTCACGTGACGTTCGCCTCATCCGCAACGCCTCCAGTGGATCTCTGCAGGCGGCGGCAACACGGCCGATGTAATGACTGCGGGTTTCGTCCCATACCACCACTGCTGGGAATAGCTTAACGTTCTGATTGCACCGCTCGATGTCGACGTACTACTCGTCAAGAGTGGGTACCAGTTGTTAGGAGACTTCCATGCATCTCGCAGTTGATCCGGATCATCTCCCGGTTATCGCTTCCCAACTCGGCGTCAGCGCGGAGGACTTGCTGTTGATGCTCGGTGCTGCCGCTCCCGTCGCTGTCCCGGCCCCGCCGGGTCTCGATGACGTGAGCGCACTCATTCCCGCCGCGTGCGCTAAGCAAGCGGGGTTGTTCTTCCCTGCCACGGCAAAGGGGGTCTTTGTGAGGAGCGAAGGTGCGGTCGCCCTACCGGAGGTCGGGGTCGCCTTCGCTGCCGGTGACGCGGCCGGCGGTGGCCAGGTGCTCAGCAGAGCAGCGGCATTCTAGGCGCGGACAGCCCGAGCGAAAGCTGATGACATGCTTGCTGTCGTACTCGGCGCGTTGGGGCCGGAGGCGATTATCGCCCCGCTGCTCGCCGGCGATGGGGTCACCACGACGCGGTTGACCGCGAAGGCTTATCAGGCTATGGCCGCGCACTTGAACACTGCCGCGGCCAGCACCGACAGCTCAATGCTGCAGATGGGCGGGACGTTCCAAGCGCTTACCTCCGACCAGGCGCAGGCGGCGTTCCGTAAACATTCGGTATGGTTGCGTGAGCAAGCCGCGGTGGCCGAGGCCACAGGCGAGTTGCTGGACCGAGCGGCTGATATCGCCACCGCGGCGAAGGCCGCAATGGCGGCGGTCGCCGCCAAGACCGCTCAGGTCCGGTTGCAGGAGGGCATCGCGCTCGGCGGCGGCTTCGGTCCGCTGAGCGGCGCGGCGCTCCTGGAAGCCGAGGCCGAGTTGCTCGCGCTCAGAGGGGCCGCCCTCGGGATAATGGCTGCTTACGCTGGGGCGTTGGTGCCCACGCTAGCCGCAATACCGCCACCGATCGAGGCGCCGCCCATTGTGACTGGCGGCCCAGGGCCGGGCCCGCAGACGGATTACGCGTCTTTCGACAACCCGCCCGATCACACCGATTCCGGTCTTACTAAAACCTCCACGGACGAAGGGTCGACTGGACTCGATAAGGGCTCCGAATCGGGCGGTGATAAGACACCCACCGATTCGACACAGCCATCGGATACGACACAACCATCGGATACGACACAACCAACCGATACGACACAACCAACCGATACGACACAACCCGCGGACACGACGAACCCCGCCACCAATTCCGAGCAGTTGGATCCCAATGCGTTGTCCGGCGATTCGGGAACGGGCGATGGAGCCGGCGAGTCCTGGCTCTATGGCACGTCGCAGAATTCGCCGACGTTGGCCGCCTTGAGTGGTGGAGCCGGGAGTCTCGTCGCGCTCAATATGGCCCGTGGCGGCCTGGGAGCTATGCCGGGCGCTTCGACCGGATTCCGGATGCCCACCAACTGGAATCCAGGAAGCGGAAGGGCATTCGGCGCCTTGCCGCAACAATCGGCGTCCGGACCGATGGGCCGGACGGGGCCGTCACGCGGTGCGGTCGCGCCCAAGGCGCGAATGCGACGACGTCGCGATGATGAGACGAAGCCCTCGAAGGTCTTCGTACCGGGCGAACCTCAGGATGTTCCGGTACTCGAGCAACCCCCCGTCATCGGGGTCATCGAGTACGTGGACAGTGACGGCCGGGACGACCCGACGCCCGAAGAGGCACACGCGGTCGGCGTCATCGAGCGAGACGAAGACGAAGCGGTGCTCGCGTCCGCGGAACGTCCCCGGTGACGCGCGTCGAGGTCGAATATCCAGTCGAGACAAATGACCACAATGCATTCGGGGAAGGTGTGGAAGACGATCCAGTCGCAACAGTTCGGCGCGGTAGAAGTTGCCGCCGGTGACGGTGTCGACGAGCGCGCCGAGCACGGGCAGTTCGTCGGCATCGATGCGGTGGCGCCCCGGGCCCATCGCGGCGACCACGCGCCCGGCTTTGACGAAGAGCGCGAGCTCGTCGGCATTGACCATCGCACGGGTGTAGCGGCGGATGTTGACATCCGGCCACTTGTAGACCAGCTGGTTCTTGCGGTCCTCGGGGACCGCGATGAACTCCCGCTCGAACCAAGCCATCTGCGCTCCCTCATCCGTTCTCGCATCTAGCGTACCGATATCCGTTGGCACGATCAACGATCGAGTCACGGATCGACGCTGATCGGATGCCCTTTTTCGAAGTCTTTGATGTCCAGCGTGTTACAAGCCGCGAATCGCTATTGAACGTGCCGCTATATAACGGTACATTGAGCGAAGTTATGATCGCCGTCACCTGAAAGGCCATCGCCATGACCACAGTTCGACCACCCGCGGAGGCGCCCGCGCAGGCTGCCGCGCTCGAAGACGAGGACTCGGGCTATCACAAATCGCTGCGCCCGCGCCAACTGCAGATGATCGCGATCGGTGGTGCGATCGGTACCGGGTTGTTCCTCGGTGCGGGTGGCCGACTGGCCAGTGCGGGCCCGGGTCTGTTCATCGTGTACGCCATCTGTGGCGTGTTCGTGTTCTTCATCCTGCGGGCGCTCGGTGAGCTGGTGCTGCATCGCCCCTCCTCGGGATCGTTCGTCTCCTACGCCCGCGAGTTCTACGGCGAGAAACTGGCATTCGCTGTCGGGTGGATGTACTTCTTCCACTGGTGCATGACCGGGATCGTAGATATCACCGCCATCGCGACCTATGTCCATTACTGGGGAGCGTTCGAGGCGATACCGCAGTGGGCGATCGCCCTGGTCTCCCTCGCCCTCGTGGTGAGCATCAACCTCGTGTCGGTGAAGTGGTTCGGCGAGCTCGAGTTCTGGGCCGCGCTGATCAAGGTGATCGCGCTGGTCACCTTCCTGATCGTAGGAACGGTGTTCCTCGCGGGACGCTTCAAGGTCGACGGCCAGGTCACCGGCCCGAGTGTCATCGCCGACAGCGGCGGGCTGTTCCCCAGCGGGTTGCTTCCGCTCGTCCTGGTCACCACCGGTGTGGTCTTCGCTTACGCGGCGGTCGAACTGGTCGGCACCGCGGCCGGTGAGGCGGAGAACCCCGAGAAGATCATGCCGCGCGCGATCAACTCGGTGATCGCCCGGATCGCGCTGTTCTACGTGGGTTCGCTGGTCCTGCTCGCGTTGCTGCTGCCGTACACCGCTTTCAAGAACGGGGAGAGTCCCTTCGTCACCTTCTTCTCGCGGCTCGGCGTGGACGGCGCGGGGTCTGTGATGAACCTCGTGGTGCTGACCGCGGCGTTCTCCAGCCTGAACGCCGGCCTCTACTCGACCGGCCGCATCCTGCGCTCGATGTCGATGAACGGCAGCGCGCCCACCATCGCGGCGCGGATGTCCGGCGGCGGCGTGCCCTACGTCGGCATCCTCGCCACCGGTGCGGTTGCGCTCATCGGCGTCGGCCTGAACGCGGTGGTGCCGGAGCAGGCGTTCGAGATCGTGCTGAACATGTCGGCGCTGGGCACCATTTTCGCGTGGGCCGCCATCGTGATCTGTCAGCTGCAGCTGTGGCGCTGGTCCAAGACCGGGCGTGCGGAGCGGCCGTCCTTCCGCCTGATCGGCGCGCCGTACACGAGCTTCGCGACGCTGGTGTTCCTGGCGGCCGTGGTGGTGCTGATGGCCTTCAGTGACGACCACGTCCAGCGCGGCGCGGTGATCGCGATGGTCGTCATCATGGTTCCCGCGCTCGTGGGCGGCTGGTTCCTCGCCCGCAAGCGGGTGCTGCAGATCGCGCAGATCCGTCAAGGCATCACCGGTCAGTTCCCGGTCCTGGCCGAGCGGCCGCTGCAGGCGCAGGGCGGCGGTGACCCGGTGGTGATTCTCGACAAGCCCGACGAAGAGTGAAGCAGTATCCGCCCCGGGCTGTTCGCCCGGGGCGGATCTATTCCCAATGTCGGGAACACTACTCGCGCGCGACGACAGGCGGCGGACCAGAATGAAACCGCGATTCCACGGCGGGTCTGAGAGGTTCGTATGCCGGAGCACCCCAGCGCATCCGACCGTCCACTTGCGCATCCGTGGGCGAATCGGCGAATGCGCGGCACCGAAGTGCCCCGGCGAACCTCGCACCCCTGGGCAACTCGGCATCTGCTCAAAACCGAGGTGCCTCCACGACTACCACCCAATCCGTGGTCGACACCGCGGTATGTCGAGCCACGTGCCGTGGCCGTCGACTCGGTTCCCGGCACCGTCGCGCCGGCGACCAGCCCGGATGTCGGCGGGGAACACACCATCGGCACCGCCGAGCTGTTGCTCGGCGCACTCGAGTCCGAACCCGGTTCCGGGCGCAGCGCGCGCTCGCGGCCGAGCGTGCGCAGATTGGGCGGCGGTCTGGTGTCCATGCCCAAGGTGAGCCCGCTCGATCCGCGCACCGCGGTCATGCAGGACCCGGAAGTGCCCGAGCACAAACGGTTCTGCTGGAAATGTCAGCATCCCGTCGGCCGTACTACCGAAGCCGGGCCGGGCCCCGTGGAGGGTGAGTGCGGCCGATGCGCCTCACCGTTCAACTTCCGGCCCTCGCTGCAGCCGGGGGAGATGGTCGCCGACCAGTACGAGGTCCAGGGCTGTCTGGCCCACGGCGGGTTGGGATGGATCTACCTGGCGGTCGATCGCAATGTGAGCGACCGCTGGGTGGTGCTGAAGGGGCTGCAGAACCCGCTCGACTTCGAGGCGCACGTGGTCGCCCTCGCCGAACGCCAATTCCTCTCCGAAGTGGCCTACCCCGGCATCGTCAAGATCCACAACTTCGTCAAGCATCGTTCCGGGCGCGATGTGGCCGACGGCTACATCGTCATGGAGTACGTCGGCGGGCGATCGCTGAAGAAGATGCTGGATCTGCGTGCGCCGGAGCGCATTCCGGTGTCCGAGGCGATCGCCTTCATGATGGAGATCCTGCCCGCGCTGGACTACCTGCACTCGTTCGGGTTGGCCTACAACGATCTCAAGCCGGACAACATCATGGTCAGCGAGGACGAGGTCAAGCTGATCGACCTCGGCGCGGTCGCCGCGATGGAGTCCTACGGCAGCATCTACGGCACCCCGGGCTACCAAGCGCCCGAGATCACCGAGACCGGTCCGACGGTGGCCTCGGACATCTACACCGTCGGACGGACGCTGGCCGCCCTGGTGCTGGACATGCCCAAGAATACCGAGGGCCACCAGCTGCCCGGCATCCCTTCGCCGGACGAGGAGCCACTGCTGCGCGACTACCCGGCTTTGTACCGGCTGCTGCGCCGCGCGACCGATCGGGATCCGCGCCGCCGCTTCCCGACCGCCTACTCGATGTACGGCCAGCTCGCCGGGGTCCTGCGCATGGTGCTGGCCTACGACACCGGTAAGGAACATCCGCAGGCGTCGCTGGAATTCGGCGCCATGCGCGGCGATTTCGGCATCGAGACGTTGATCGGGCAGACCGACGGCATGACCGACGGACGGCATCGCCTGCCCGCCCTGGACGCGCCGAGCGTCGTCGCGGCCCTGCCGGTTCCGCTGATCGACAGCGAGGACCCCAGCGCGGACCTGCTGTCCACGCTGCTGCACGGCGACCCCAGGCACGCACTGGACGCGCTGCGCCGCACCGCCGACCGGATCGTCTCCGGGACGATCCCCGAGCCGGAGACGTTCGAACTGGAGGGCACGCTGACCGCGGTGCGCGCGCACCTGGATCTGGGTGAGGTGGTGCAGGCCTGCGATCGGCTCGCCGATCTGCGGCCCGACTACGGCACGGACTGGCGCCTCGAGTGGTACTCCGCCGTCGCCGCCCTGCTGGACGGACAGTACGAGCGCGCCTACGAATACTTCGACCTGGTGCACGACATGCTGCCCGGCGAGATCGCTCCCGCGCTGGCGCTGGCGGCCACCGCGGAACTCACCCTCCAGCATCTCGGCGACTCCGCCGGCGACCACTGGCATCGGCTCGCCGAGGAGTACTACCGCACGGTGTGGCGGACCAACCACGGCGTCGTGAGCGCGGCCTTCGGCCTGGCACGCAGGCTCGCCGCCGACGGCGGGTTGCTGGAGGCCGTGGAGGTCCTCGATCAGGTGCCGGAGGCGTCGCGGTATCAGAGCGTGGCCCGCATGACCGGGTGCCTGCTGCTGGTCTCGCAACCGATCGCCGAGACGACCGAGGCCGACCTGCTGGAGGCGGCGGCGCGGCTGGATGCCGCGCCGGACGAACCACGGGCGCTGCAATTACAGGTCATCGTGGTGGGGGCGGCGCTGGAGTGGGTGCGCGCGGGCGGCCGGTCGGCCGATCCGGAGGCGACGCTGCTCAGCTTCCCGTTCACCTCGCTCGGGCTGCAACGGGGGCTCGAGTCGAGCCTGCGGGCGCTCGCGCGGATCTCCCCGCATCGCCTGCACCGCTATCGGCTGGTCGATCTGGCCAATTTCGTGCGGCCGAAGTCGAGGTGGTGACCGGCCTCAGGTCGTGTGCGCGGTGAGCATGAAAAGCGCGGGCGCGGCCAGGATCACCAGCAGCCACAGCCAGTTGCCCGTGGTCACCGCGAGCACCACCGAGAAGATCACGGCCGCCCCGGCGAGAACGACCAGGCGGGGCAGGGGGTTGACCGGCGTGGGCTCGGGCGCGGGCGGTGTGCTGCCCGGCAGCTCGGCGAACAGTTCGGCCAGCTGACTCCGGCTGGTCGCGGCCGCGACGGCCGCGCTGAGGTCGTCGAACTCGGTCAGGCTCAATCTGCCCGCGCCCAGATGCTGGGTCAGCTCACGCATCGCGCGCTCGCGGTCGGCGAGACTGGCCGGGGGACCCGCGGATTCACCCATGCCGGAAGGATAGGCGCAGCGGAAAAAGCGGGCACGGAGCGGATTTCCAGGGGCGGGAAGGACCCTCGCCGGACGTGTGTGCCGAGGGCGGCTCGACACCACGCCGACGATGTTTGCTGGTTTGTCGCTAGAGACCGGTCGGTCGCCCGGACAACGGCCGCCACCGGCGGTCGCTCCGTGTTGCGATGTGGTTTCCTTGAAGTATGACTGCGGGTGTGGAGTACACGATCGACGAGCTGGCGCGGGAGGCCGGTACGACCGTGCGCAGCCTGCGCGTTTACCACGAACGCGGTGTGCTGCCGCCCCCGCAGGTGAAGGGGCGTACCGGGTTCTACGGCGCCGACCACCTCAATCGCGTGCGGACCATCAGCAGACTGCTCGACCGTGGGATCAAAATCAACGGCATCAAGGAATTGCTCAACGCCTGGGACCGCGGTGACGACCTGGGGGACATTCTCGGGGTCGGCGAGCCCGGCGCGGCCGAGCCGGCCGTCGTCGAGGCCGGGGACACCATCGCGGCGACCGAACTCGCCGAGCGCTATCGCGACGTGCCCAACGGCCTGGCGCGCGTCGTCGCGGCGGGTCTGTACGAGCCCGTCGACGCGGCGACCTACCGGATCGCGGATCGCCGTCTGGCCCACAGTGTCGACCGCATGGCCTCCGCGGGCATCCCGGCCGCGGAGGTGCTCGGCGAGCTGGAGAAGCTGCGCGCCGACGCGGATCGGATCGCCCACCGCTACATGGATTTCTTCCGCCGGACCGCGTTGGCGTCGTTCCAGGATTCCGCTCGCGGCCCGGCGGAGGTCGCCGAGCTGGCGCAGCGGCTGGAAGCGACCAGGTCCGTTCCTGCGGAAATCGTCGCCGAACTCGTGAACCAGCTCGTCGCAAGGTATCTCGACCAGGACACCGAGCTTTCGGAGGCGCTGCCGGAGGGGTGATCGGTCACCCGGCACGCTTCACCCGTCGGGCCAGAAGTATTTCTGTTTCAGATTCCCATTGTTGGCAATACGGGGCAGTAACGTGCCGTTGCTCAGCGGTATATTGGTGTCGTCTGCGCGCGTTCCCAGTGTGCGCCGACCACCTACGGCCGACTACTTAAGTATGTCTCCGGCTGATCTACCGATGCGCCGAAGTGTCGCACTCCCCGACAATCTGAAAGTCGCACAAGGGCAGCAGGATGGGTGTGGGCACATGGGAAGCGTGACACTGTGGATGCAGATGTCGCTCGACGGCTTCGCGGAGGGGCCGGATCAGGAAATCCACTGGCCGGTGGTGGACGAGGAACTGTGCGAGTCGTTTCTGGACGAATTGCGCTCGGCCGACCTGTTCCTCTACGGCCGCAAGACCTACGAGATCATGGCGTCGTTCTGGCCGACCGCCGATGTGGATCCCGCGATCTCGGAGTTCTACGTGGATTTCGCGCGCTGCTGGAAGCAGACGCCCAAACTGGTCTTCTCCCGCACCATGGCCACCGCGGGCTGGAACACCCGGGTGGTCCGGGACGACCTCGTCGAGGAGATCACCGCGTTACGCGCGCAGCCGGGATACGACATGATCCTGTTCGGCGGCGCGGAGACGGCATCGGCCTTCATGAAGCACGACCTGATCGATGAGTACCGGTTGTTCGTGCACCCCATCCTGCTCGGCGGCGGGATCCCGCTGTTCCCGACGCCCGCGGTGGTGTCGGGGCTGCAACTGGTCGACGTGATGACCTTCGACAGCGCGGTGGTCCAGATGCATTACCAGCAGATGGCCCCCACCGGGTAGCAATCCGGCGCGGGAAGTGCGAAATGGGTCTCACCGCGCGCGAAAGCCGCCGGTGTCGTCCAGACGTAACCTCTGATTGTCGAGCGCGTTGCCGCGTCGTCGGCTAACTTTCGTTTTATGCCCCTGGTTCAGGCACGTGGCGACGTGCTGCCTGCATCCACCAGTGAATTCGTCGGCCGCGAAACGGAATTGGACCGGCTGGGCGCGATGCTGGACGGCGACGCCCGGCTGATCACCCTGGTCGGCCCCGGCGGGATCGGAAAGACGCGATTAGCCGCGGAAGTACTGCGCCGCAGCGCGCGCGGCAGGCACAGGCCGGTGTACTGGGCGCGGCTGGCCGGGCTGGAGGCCGACAGCTCCGCCACCGCGCAGGACGTGATGCAGTCGGCGGTGCGCACCGACCCGAGTTCGCCACCGACACGCGCCGCCCTGGTGCGCACCCTCGCCAGCGGTGACCGTTCCGCCGAGGGCGCGGTCCTGGTGCTGGACAACTGTGAACATCTGCTCGGTGCGGTCGCGGCGATGATCGCCGAGTTGCTGGAGGCCGCACCCGGGCTGACGATCCTGGCCACCAGCCGGGAACCGATCGGCTGGGCCGACGAGTACATCGTGGCCGTGCCCCCGCTCTCGCCGCGGCAGTCGCTCGAATTGTTCCGGCAGCGCGCCGAACTCATCGGACGGGCGATCCCGGACGAGCGCGAGCAGATGGCCGTCGCCGCGCGGATCTGCCGCCGAGTCGACCACAACCCGCTGTTCATCCGGCTGGCCGCGGCGCGCCTGCGGCACCAGCCGCCGGTCCGGGTGCTGCGCGAACTCACCGGGGACGCGGACGACAAACGCCTGCGCTGGACCCACGGGGCGAAGGCGGGCGCCGAGGAGCGTCACCGCGGCGTCTACGACGTGGTCGCCTGGTCCTTCGCATTGTGCAGCCCGTCCGAGCAGTTGCTGCTGGAGCGGCTGTCGGTCTTCGCCGCCGGGTACGAGACCGACGACGAGTCGCTGCGCGGCGGCATCGAGCTCGACGCCGCGATCGCGGTGTGCGCCGACGACACCCTGCCCGTGCGTTCGATCGAACACCTGCTGGAGCGCCTGACCGAACAGTCGCTGCTGTCGGCGCATCTCACCGCGACCACGGTCAGCTGGTACCTGGTCGAGAGTGTCCGCGTGTTCGCCCGCGACCGGCTGCGCCGCCGTGACCGCGGTGAATTCGATCGCCTCGCCGCGCGGCACCGCCGGTACTTCCGGGACAAGGTGGTCGCCGGACAGGCCATCTGGCTCGGCCCGCAGGATCAGGCCTGGCTGGCGTGGGCGCGATCGGCCTGGAACGACATCGTGCTCGGCATCGAATCGGGCTTGGCCGACCCGGCGGAGGCCGTGGTCGCGTTGGAGACCGCCACCGTCCTGCTCTCGATGAAGGTGCCGTACGTCAAGTCGGGCGCGGGCGCGCTCACCCGGTTGACCGAACGCGCACTCGAAGCGACCCGGTCCTGCGGCCTCGGTCCCTCCGGCCTCGCCGACCTGGCCACCGCGCTGCTCGGCTGGATCTCGTTGTGGCGGGGGCACACCGATCACATTCCCCGATTGCTCGCGGACTGCGCCGGCCTCCCCCCTGGAGCGGGCCCGCGCTACACCGACACGGATTTCGGCCTGCCCGCACCGGTGGAATGGATGTTGGGACTCGAGCTGATGCTGGTGCGCGGCGATCCGCGGGCGATCGCGGTCCTCACCCGCGCCCGGCGCAAGTTCACCGAGCAGGGCGACCGCATCGGCGCCGAGCGCAGTGACGTGTTCGTGGCATTCTGCTCCGCCCTCGTCGGCGACCGGCGACAGGCGCTGGAGAACACCGCGCGGTTCCTGGAGCGGTCGATGTCCTCCGGCTCGACGTTGTCGAGAGCATGGGCGGAGATCGCGCGCGCGGTGGCGCTGGCCAAGCACGGATCCGCAGCCGAGGCCGTGGCGTCGACCCACGCTGTCCTCACCCGCTACCGCGGTGAGCAGGACACCTGGACGGCGAGCTGGGCGGTGGGGGCGCACATCGTCGCGCGGGCCCAGGTCCTCGTCGCCGAACAGGCCGAGGGAGCCGATCGCACCGCGACCGTCGAGGCCGCGACGGAGATCGCCTATCTGCTCGGCAGCTTCAAGACGCGTCAGCGTTCGATGGGCATCGCCGTCGACCAGGTGCCCCTGATCGCCGCCGAGATCCGCAGAGCCGCGGAGATCGCCCGCGCGGTGCTCGGCGACCGGGCCTACGCCTCCGCCGAACGCCGCACGCGGCTGCGTCCCGAACTCGACGCGCTGTGGTGTCCGGCCACCGAGCCGGAGCGGGCCTCCCGCCGTCCGGACCGCTCGGCCGCGTCCCGGCCCGCGTCCCGGCGGCCGGTCCCGCGCTGGAGCGACCTGTCGGAAGCCGAGCAGGATGTCGCCGTCTTCGCGGCGGCGGGCTGGCCCAACAGCGCCATCGCCGGTCGTCGGCGCAGCTCCGTCCGGACCGTCGACGCGCAGGTCGCCGCGATCCGGCAGAAGCTCATGATCGCCTCGCGCGCCGAGATCGCGGGCCACATTCCCGACGAGCTCGCCGAACGGGTCCGGTACGAGTCCGAGCGGCGGCCCAGCCGCGGCCGCAAAGGGGGGAGCAGGCATCGGTAGACGGCTGCCTCCTCAGCGCCCGGGCGTGGGCGCGACGGCGGAACCCTGCTGTCCGGCCGCGCCCACTAGGCTGCTCGAGCGGTGTTTCTCGGGATCGGTAGGTGTGTCGGCATGTCGGAGGTGAACAGCGGTGGCGGCAACGGCCCCACCGCGCCCGTTGAGTTCGTGGGCAGGCACGCCGAACTGCGGCAGATCGACGCCCTGCTGAACTCGCCGAGCGCCCGGCTGATCACCCTGGTCGGGCCCGGCGGCATCGGCAAGACGACGTTGGCGGTCGAAGCCGTGCGACGGTATCGCGGTGCGGCGAGGCGCGCGGTCTACTGGACCCGCCTGGCCCGGCTCGCGGCAGGCGCTGAGACCGGCGCGGTTGCCGAGGAAGTGCTGCTATCGGTCGCGAAGAACGGCATCGCAGGCCGCTCCGCCTGGGACGGCTTGGTGGCGACCTTCACCGAGGGCGGCGCCGAGGAGGAGGCTCATCGGACCATTCTGGTCCTGGACAACTGCGAACATGTGCTCGGCGGGGTCGGCCCGCTCATCATCAGCCTGCTGCAGGCAGTCCCCGGCTTGACCATCGTCGCGACCAGCCGCGAGCCGATCGGCTGGATCGATGAATACCTGGTGACCGTGCCACCACTGTCCAGCCCGCACGCTCTCGAACTGTTCCGGCGGCGAGCCGAGCGCACCGGACGGCCGATCTCCGAAGACCCCGGACAGCTCGCCATCGCCACCCGGATCTGCGGCCACGTCGACAACAACCCGCTGTTCATCCGCCTGGCCGCGGCGCGGCTGCTGCACCGGCCACCGGCCATAGTGTTGCGCGAGTTGTCCGGTGACACCGACGATCGCCGCCTCCAGTGGACGCACGGCGCCAGGGGCGGCGTCGGCGAACGGCACCGCAGCGTGCGCGACGTGATCGCCTGGTCCTACGGGCTGTGCACCGCACGTGAACAGTTGCTGCTGGACCGGTTGTCGGTGTTCGCCACCGGTTGCGACGCCGAGAACGACGAGACGCCTTCGGGCGGAGCCGAACTCGACGCGATCGTGGCGGTGTGCGCGGACGCCGCGCTGCCCGTGGAGGAGATCGGCGGGCTGCTCGAGCGCCTGGTGGAACGCTCGCTGCTGTCGGCCCATTTCACCGCGACGACCGTGCGCTACTACCTGTTGGAAAGCGTCCGGGTGTTCGTGCGGGACCGCCTGTCCGTGCGCGGTGATCACCTGGACGAGGCGCGCCTGCTCGCCCGCCATCGGCGGCACTACCGGGATCGCGTCGCCGCGGGCCCGGCGACCTGGTACGGCCCGGGTGAACAGGAGTGGATCGCCTGGGCACGGGCGGCATGGGACAACATCCTCATCGCCGTAGAAACCAGCCTCTCCGATCCGGAGGAGGCCGTGGTCGGATTGGAGACCGCCGCGACACTGATGGCGTTGCGCGTGCCGTTCATCACCGGATCCAACCGCCCCATCACCAGCCTGACCGAACAGGCCCTGGAAGTCACCGCGCAGGTGGACCCGCCGCCGACCAGGCTGCGGATCAATGCGACCGCGCTGGTGGGCTGGATCGCGATCTGGCAGGGCAGGCACGCCTACACCGCGCAATTGCTCGACGAATGCGCCGCGGAGTGCCTGTCCGACCCGGATCTGCGGCGTCGCTGGCGTGACACGACGTCGGACGACGTCGGCCTGCCCGCCGCGGTCGAGTTCACCTGGGGTCTGGAACTGCTGTTGATCCACCTCGACATACGAGCGGTGGACGTTCTGGCCAGAGCGCGTGAGAAATTCGCCGCCTTGGGCGACCGAGCCGGGGAACAGCGCAGCGAACTGTTCGAGGCGCTCACCTACGCCAACCTCGGTGACGCGGACGTCGCGCTGGCGGCCGCGCGCAGGCATCTGGACCGGGCCCTCGCCTCCGACGCGGGCTGGGCGATCTCCTGGGCGGAGCTGGCGTGGATGATCGCGGTGTCCCGGCACGGCGATCCCCGCGAAGCGGTGAAACTCGGTCAGTCCACGTTGGAGCGCCTGCTGATCACGGGGGACACCTGGACGGCGGGCTGGGTGGCGCATTTCAGCATGATGGCGCTGACCTACCTGCTGTCCGCCCGGATCGACGCGGGGGACACCGACAGCGCCGCGGCAAAAGCCGCTGCCACCGAGATCGCCCATTTGCAGGGCGGAATCGCCACGCTGCACCGTTCGATGGGCATCGTCGCCGACCGGGTGACACTGGTGGCCCGCGGCACCGCCCAGGCGGTGGCGGCGGTCACCGCCGTCATCGGCGCCGAAGCCCACGCGGCGGCGGTCCAGCGCGGGGCCCGGCTGCGTCCCGAACGCGACGAACTGCAACTGTTTCTGCTCGGCAGATTGCCGATGGATCAGCTGCCGGACGCGCGTCCGCAAGCCAGGCCGACGGCTTCGCGCTGGGAGGAGTTGACCCGCGCGGAACGGGAGGTCGCCGTGCTGGCCGCGGCAGGCTGGGCCAACAGCGCCATCGCCGCGCGCCGGGGCAGTTCGATCCGGACTGTCGACGCGCAGGTGGCGTCCGTGCGCAGGAAGCTGATGGCGGCCACCAGGGCCGACATCAGCTGGCACGTCCCCGACCACCTCGAGGAGCGGATCCGGCTGGAGTCCGAGCGGCGGCCCGCGCGAACGCGAACACGCCCGTGACCATCGCGGCGGTCACGGGCGTGCGGAAAGCGGTGATGCGATCAGGTCAGGGAGCCGTCATAGCACAGGCTCGCCGAGCGCCAGGACGGCTGCGGTGCGGTACCCGGATCGAAGGACCACTGGTCGATCGGCCCGGCGGCTTTCCACCACACCGCGCCGCGTCCGTCCGACACCACCTGGTAGACGTCCTCGGAGCCTTCGATGAGCTGGCTGCCGACGCAGTAGTCGTTGTATTCGGTGCCGTACTGGCGTGCGCCCGGGCTGAACAGCCCCGCGGGGTGGGCGTATGCGCCGGGGTTGGGCACGGTGCTCGCCTGCCGCACCGCGTGTCCGCGATGCCAGTACGGTGTGCCGTGTCCGTCGGTCCCGCAGGCGAAGGTCCAGCCGCCGGCGACGACCGTCGTGCCTTGGCCGTAGGCTCCCCCGGCCCACAGGCAGGCAGCGCCCTGAGCCTCGGCGGTGCCCGCGCCGAGACTCAGGCCGCCCGCCGCCACCGCTGCCGCCGCCAGCAGGGTGAGCGTCTGTGCCGTGGCGCCGCGCTTGTCGCTGCGCGCCCGGCGAAGCCCGCTGAAGTTGATCATGTGTGTTTCTCTTTCGTGAGCTATCCCGGCCGGAGTGGATTTCCGGGATGGTGATACATCAAGTAATGCGCCGCTATATAGCGGTATGGTCAGTCCAGGCGGACGTAACGGAGATTTCGAGTGCGGGGGTGTGGGCCGGCTCCGCGGTTACCGGCACCAGCTGGCCTGCGGGCGGCAGACGGTGTAGCCGCTGCCGTCCGGGCGGGCCACCCGCGACCAGCTCGCACTGTCGGATGTGCCCGCGGTGACGGTGCCGCTCGGCGCGGGCTGATTCTGCCGCCGGTGGTAGTCGCGGACGGCCTGGTCGGCCTCCTCGGCGTCCAGCCGGTCGGTGTTCCGGTGGTGCTGGCCCATGGGGTCGATGTGGTGCCAGCCGGTGGTGTCGCCCGTGCCGTTGCGCGGGTTCGACGGACCGGAGTGCGACTCGGCGCCGGCGATCCCCGCCGCGCCCGCGGTGAGGGCGCCGACGATCGCGGCGCAGGTGAGCAGTCGCCGGGCGGCGGTGTGGCGGGTGGAATTGGCGGTCATCGTAAGTCTCCGTTCGAGATTGGAGCTGTGCGCGGCGGCGCGGTTGGGGATGCGGCGGTGCGGCGAACATCGGTGGTCCGAGTTGCCGCGCAAGGTGTGGGCGGGATAGGGATCGGGGCGGCATCCGTCGCGGAGGTGTCGTCCGCGGGGCGGTGCCGGTCGGCTCGGTCCCGGTCGTCGGGATGGGAAGAGCCCGGCCTGTCGTATCCGTGGCGGCCCGGGTCTGCGGGGCGCGGTGCCTCGACGGTGTCGGGCCCGGCCAGCGCCTCGGCCGGCGCCGGGATTTCCGGCGTGGCCGCTATCGCGCTCACGATCAGCGGGCGGACGAGCCAGGTCTGTGTCCGTCGCTGGTGCGGCGTGATGCCGGTCATCGTTCGCGTCCGTTCATCTCGCCACCTCGGGATCGGGGATCGGACCGGTATGGTCCGATCTGCGAGTCCCTATCTATCGTGCCGTTGGATAACGTCACATTAATCGACGGGTCGATTGTTGTCGAGCGCTTTTCTCACAGGTGGGAATGGTGGCTGTCGGAGAGCTCCATGACGGCACGGCACCTTTGAGCTGAGTGAGGCGCGGCGGCCGTGCTCGTCCGTACAGACGGCTCCTGTGGGCACGCACCACCTCGGGCCGCATTTCGATGGGTCCCGGGACAGGCGGGTACGCGAAAGGGCGCCCGCCGTATGGCGGGCGCCCTCTTCTGTCGGATCGCCGTGACGATCTGGCCGTCACGGCTGGATGGCGGCGTCGAAACGCCTGCAAGCCTTTCGGCGTGCGCACGCCACGATCAGCGTGCGGGGAACGGTCTCGATCAGGCTTCGGTGACGGCCGCGTACGCGGGAGCCACCGGCTCCTTGGCCACCGCGGGCGCACGCTTCGGCTCGGCGGCCGCGGCGTCGCGGAACGGTGCTTCGATCACAGCGCGCTCCCGCCACAGGTGGTACAACGCCATGGCGAAGATGGTCGTGCCGATCACGTTGGCCAGGAAGTGCCACCAGATGCGGTAGGTCGACGCGCCGGCGCCTGGGTCGAGCAAGCCGAAGATGGTCGACAAGCCGATCGCCTTGGCGCCGAACGCGACCGTCAGAGTCAGTGCGAGATGCTCGAGTCCGTGGATGCCTTGCATCAGCACGCCCATTCGGCCCCACTTGCGTGCCTTGCTCTCCAGTGCGTGGTGGGTGACCAGGGCGACGCCGACCAGTCCGGCGAGGAAGTGGAAGTTGCCGACCAAGTGCAGCAGCTCCATGCCCAGCGCGGGTTTCATGTGGTTCACCTGACCGAATCCGTTGGCCAGGCCGGTGCCCCACGGCGTCATCCACGCTGGTGCGTTCGGGTGCTGGATCCAGTACCCGACCTGAGCGACGTGTTCTTGGAAGTGACCGATCTGGGCGAGGACGCCCAGCGCGATCACGGCGAGTGCGGTGCGGAACATCCATGGTCGCAATGGTTTACGCAACGCGACGACCAGTACGGCGACGGCCGCCCACATGACGACCATCCAGGCCACCATCAATATCGCACCTAGGATTTCCAACCCGGTCGCTTCGGCTGTGTGGTTCATGGGGAACCGCCCTTCTGCGCGCCCTCCGGCAACGGCGACGGATGGGGAGTTGCTTACGGAAGCGCGTGGGAACGCGCTGTCCGCAAGATACAAGGCGGCTGGGGGTATTGTCCGAAGTTTCCGAATGTCCTGGGGGCCGCACAATTCGGCTGGTGTTATACCCGGGGACGTATTGCGCTTGTTCAGGCCGGTTCGAGGAATCCCTCGATGATGCGGCGGGCGCGGGCCGCGGCCGCCGGGTCGCCGATCCGCAATGCGGTATTGGTCGCGCAGAGCACCGCATCGATCTGGAAGGCGACCAGATCGACGTCCAGCTCGGCGATCTCACCGGCGGACGCCGCCGAACTCAACTCCCGCGCCAACAGTCGCACCCAGTCCCGCTGATCGCGGAACAGCGCATCGCGGACCGGACCCGGCTTGCTGTCGTGCCCCGCCATATTGGCGGCACGGAAGCATCCGCCCGCGAACAGCGGCGTCTCGGCGTAGACCATCCAGTGCTCGACCAAGGCGCGCAGGCGAGCGACGCCGCGCGGCGCGGACCGGGCCGGTTCGACGACCGCCGCAACGAACCGTTCGCGCGCGTAGTCCACGGTGGCCACTTGCAGTGCTTCCTTGGTGCGGAAGAGGGTCTGGATCCCGGCCTTGCTCAACCCGGTGCCCTCGGCCAGCCTGCCGAAGCTGAGGCCGTCCAATCCCTCCAGCGAGGCGATGTCGACCGCTTGCCGCAGCACCGTGGCCCGAGTGCGCGCGCCGCGCAGCAGACGCTTGTCGGTGATGTCGTCGCTGTGCCGTGCCGGGAGCAGCACGGAGTCCTGGCCGCCTTCCATGCGGTCGATCGTACTTTCAGGTGCGGACTTCGGCCCGCTCGTGGGGACCGCGGATTTCGGAGCGGAACCGGGAGGGCCTGTTCTCCGGTGCGCGGCACCGACAAGCTGCTGCGATGACCTGTGACCCCGCGCAGGTTCAGGCGCGCTGGTAGGGCCAGCTCCAGTCCGCGACCTCAGGGATGTCCTCACCGTGTTCTCTGGTCCAAGCGCGTGCCGTCCAGCGCGCGTCGACCATCTCCTGCCGCAGCCCCGCGGCACGCTCCCGCAGGCTCGGCACGCGATCGATCACGTCCATCACCAGGTGGTAGCGGTCCAGATCGTTGAGCATCACCATGTCGAACGGCGTGGTCGTCGTGCCGCGTTCCTTGTAACCGCGCACATGGAGCCCGTCGTGGTTGGCGCGCCGATAGGTCAGCCGGTGGACCAGCCACGGGTAGCCGTGGAAGGCGAAGATCACCGGTCGGTCGCGGGTGAACAGCGTGTCGAACTCGCTGTCGGTCAGCCCGTGCGGATGCTCGCCCTGCGGCTGCAACCGCATCAGGTCGACCACGTTGACCACCCGGACGCGCAGGTCGGGCAGTCGTTCGCGCAGGATCGCGGCGGCGGCGAGCGTCTCCAGCGTCGGTACGTCGCCCGCGCAGGCGAGTACCACATCCGGTGTGGTGCCGACTTCGTCACGGTGCCCGGCCCACGGCCAGATGCCGATTCCGCGGGCGCAGTGCTCGGCGGCCTCGGTCACCGGCAGCCAGTCGGCCTGGGGCTGCTTGCCCGCGACCACCACGTTCACGTAGTGCCGGGAGCGCAGGCAGTGGTCGTAGGTGGACAGCAGCGTGTTGGCGTCCGGCGGCAGATACACCCGCACGATGGAAGCTTTCTTGTTCAACACCACGTCGAGGAAGCCAGGGTCCTGGTGGGTGAAGCCGTTGTGGTCCTGCCGCCAGACATGCGAGGACAGCAGGTAGTTCAGGCTGGGAATCGGACGCCGCCACGGCACCGCGGCACTGGCGTCGAGCCATTTGGCGTGCTGGTTGAACATGGCGTCCACGATGTGGATGAACGCCTCGTAGCAGGTGAACACGCCGTGCCTGCCGGTCAGCAGGTACCCCTCCAGCAGCCCCTGGCACATGTGTTCGGACAGCACCTCGACCACCCGGCCCGTCCGGTCGAGCTTCTCGTCGCGGGCATCGATCTCGGCCTGCCAGTCCCGGCCGGTGACCTCGAGGATGTCCTGCAGCCGGTTGCTGGCCAGTTCGTCCGGCGCGAAGGTGAGGAAATTGTCCGGATTGTTCCTGGTGACCTCCCGCAGCCAGGCGCCGAGCACCCTGGTGGCCGAGTGCTGGGTCGCGCCGGGCGCGGACACCTCGACACCGAAGTCACGCCAGTCCGGCAGGCGCAGGTCGCGCAGCAGCGCGCCGCCGTTGGCGACCGGATTGGCGCTCATCCGCCGATCGCCGCCGGGTACCTGATCGGTCAGTGCCTGCACCGGTGCGCCGCTGTCGTCGAACAGGTCCTCCGGGCGGTAGGAGCGCAGCCACTGCTCCAGGACCGCGCGGTGTTCGGCGTCGGTGCGGGCGCCGGGCAACGGGACCTGGTGCGCGCGGAAGGTGCCCTCGACCTGGTCGCCGTCCACCACCGGCGGACAAGTCCAGCCCTTGGGGGTGCGCAGCACGATCATCGGCCATGCGGGCCGCGCCCCATCGCCGCCGCCGCCTCGTGCGGCGCGCTGGACCCGATCGATGCGTTCCATGCTCGTGTCCACCGCCGCGGCCATCGCCTGATGGACCGCCGCGGGGTCGTCGCCCGCGACGACGATCGGCTCGTAACCGTATCCGCGCAGCAGGGTGAGCAGTTCCGGTTCGGGGATGCGGGCCAGGATGGTCGGATTGGCGATCTTGTACTCGTTCAGCGCCAGAATCGGCAGCACGGCGCCGTCGCGTGCCGGGTTGAGGAACTTGTTCGCATGCCAGCTCGTGGCCAGCGGCCCCGTCTCCGCCTCGCCGTCGCCGACCACGCAGAACACGGTGAGATCGGGGTTGTCCAGGGCGGCGCCGAAGGCGTGCAGCAGCGAGTACCCGAGTTCGCCGCCCTCGTGGAAGGAGCCGGGTGTCTCCGGTGCGCAGTGACTCGGCACCCCGCCGGGAAAGGAGAACTGGCGGAACAGCGCGCCCATACCGGTGGCGTCCCGGGGGATGTGGCTGTAGAACTCGGAGTACGTGCCCTCCAGCCAGGCGCACGCGTTCGGGCCGGGACCGCCGTGCCCGGGACCCGCGACGAAGACGGCGTTCAGGCCGCGGGCGCGGATCGCGCGATTGGCATGCGCCCAGACCAGATTCAGGCCCGGCACCGTGCCGAAGTGCCCGAGCAGCCGGGGCTTGATGTGCTCGGATCGCAGGGGCGCACGCAGCAGCGGGTTGGCCATCAGATAGATCTGGCCCACCGCGAGATAGTTGGCGGCCCGCCACCACGCATCGATCGACGTCAGCTCGTCGCGTTCCAACGGGCCCGGTACGTCCGCGAGCCGGTAGGGACGCGGGGCGACGGTTCGCCCGCCGGTGCTGCCGACGTTGTCGGCCGAGGTATCGCCACCTGCACTTGCCATGTGTGTCATGCGCCGACTCTCCTCACGCTCGGGGCATCGGGGGGACAGTGGCGCCACAAGGGACCACCGCTCCGGGTCGTGCACTGTTGCCGACCGGAATCGGCAACGCCGGATGGAGAATTCACCGCCAGCCTAGCCGGGCGCGATGCCCCGCGGCGGCCGGAGCGTGTCGCGGGAAGCCTGTCCCACCCCGCGGCCGCTCGTGGTCTAGGGTCCGCGGCATGCACATTCTCGGAAGGATCATCGGGATCGGCGCCCTCGCCGCGACGACCATCGCGCTGGCGGCTTGCGGCTCGGACGACGAGCCGTCCGCCACGACCGTCTCCGCGCCGAACACCACGGCGGCGGGGCCTTCCGTCGCGCAGCGCCCGGCCACGCAGAGCAAAGGCCGGGAGTGCACCGCCGAGGACATCCGCGTCACCGGCGACTTCGGTGCGGCGCCGGACATCGCCATTCCGGACGACTGCGACCCGCCGCGGCAGTTGATCGTCAAGGATCTGATCGAGGGCAGCGGGCCCGGCGCCGAACCGGGGCAGCCGCTGACCATGAACTACGCGCTGGTGACCTGGTCGGACAAGAAGACGCTGGACAGCTCCTTCAACCGCGGCAAGCCGTTCCAGCTCTCCCTCGGCGCCGGCGATGTCATCGACGGCTGGGACCAGGGACTCGTCGGCGTCCGGGAGGGCTCGCGCCGACTGTTGATCGTGCCGCCGGAGCTGGGCTACGGCGCGGGCGGGCGTGGCATCGCGCCGTACGAGACGCTGGTCTTCGTCACCGACGCGTTGTCGGTGGGGAAGTAGCCAGGCCGCTCATGGCCCGCGGCAGGCACCGCCGGGTGCAGGCCCGCTCGGCCGGTCAACTAACCTGGTCGGGATGCGTGGCGTACGCCGCACCCCTCGTCGTCCCGGCCGAGGCCGGGACTCCGGATCGCCGACCAGCGCCGGTGGGGGAGTGCGGCTGCCAGCGTAGGGCCGCCTCGCCTGCCGTTCCGGCTTTCGGAGGGCGGGCTCTGGCACCGCAAACCGAACGTCAACCAGTACGAACAACGAACAAGGAGCATGTCCGTGAAGAGCACCGTCGAGCAGCTGAGCCCGACCCGGGTCCGGATCAATGTCGAGGTGCCCTTCGAGGAGTTGAAGCCGGATTTCGACCGCGCGTACAAGGCGCTGGCCAAGCAGGTCCGTATCCCCGGCTTCCGTCCCGGTAAGGCGCCCGCGAAGCTGCTCGAGGCTCGCCTCGGCCGTGGCGCGATCCTGGAGCAGGTCGTCAACGACGCGCTGCCGGGCCGCTACAGCGAGGCCGTCACCACCTCCGAGGTGAAGGTCATCGGCCAGCCCGACATCGAGATCACCAAGATCGAGGACGGCCAGGAACTCGCCTTCACCGCCGAGGTCGACGTGCGGCCGGAGATCACGCTGCCGGACTACGAGAGCATCGCGGTCACCGTCGACGCGTTCACCGTCGGCGACGAGGACATCGAGGAGCAGCTGCAGTCGCTGCGCCAGCGCTTCGGCACCCTGACGGGCGTCGAGCGTCCCGTGCGCGACGGCGACTTCGTCTCCATCGATCTCTCCGCGACCGTGGACGGCGAGGAGGTGGCCGAGGCCGCCACCACCGGCCTGTCCCACGAGGTCGGCTCCGGTCAGCTCATCGAGGGCCTGGACGAGGCGCTGGCCGGGTTGTCCGCCGGTGAGTCGAAGGAGTTCACCTCCAAGCTGGTCGCGGGCGAGCACGCGGGCAAGGACGCGGTCATCACCGTGACGGTGCAGTCGGTCAAGGAGCGTGAGCTGCCCGAGGCCGACGACGAGTTCGCCCAGTTGGCCAGCGAATTCGACACGCTGGAGGAGCTGAAGGCCGATCTGCGCAGCCGCGTCGAGCGGGTCAAGAAGGTGCAGCAGGCCGGGGAGATCCGGGACAAGGTGCTGGAGACCCTGCTCGAGCAGGTCGAGGTGCCGCTGCCCGAGGCCGTGGTGAAGGCCGAGATCGACGCCGTCACCCACGACGCGGTGCACGGCTTCGACCACGACGAGGCCAAGTTCGCCGAGGCGCTCGCGGCGCAGGGCAGCACCCGCGAGGAGTTCGACGCCGACACCAAGGAGGCCGCTGAGAAGTCGGTGAAGACCCAGCTGCTGCTGGACGCCATCGCCGAGGCGGAGGGCACCCAGGTCGGTCAGGAGGAGCTCACCGAGCGGATCCTGTTCCAGGCGCAGCGCTACGGCATGGCGCCGGAGCAGTTCATCCAGCAGGTGCAGCAGGCGGGCCAGCTCGGCGCGGTGTTCGCCGACGTGCGCCGCGGCAAGGCGCTGGCGGGCGTGGTCGGCAAGGTGACCGTCACCGATTCCGCGGGCAACCCGGTGGACACCACCGAAATGTTCGGCACTCCCGCCGATTCCGCGGACGAGGACAAGGCCGAGGAGACGGCTGCGGCGGACGCCGAATAATTTCATGGAATGTCGGTGCGGTCGACGCCCGAGAGGTGCGCTGATTGCGCTGTGAGCGAAGAAAGGGCGGTACCGGGAGTTCGGTGCCGCCCTGCTTCGTTAATGTTTGTGACGGCAAGTTGGATACGCCCTGTCCGATCGGGCGCGGCGGGTCCAACCAGTGATGGCTATGGGGCAACCCACAACGAGCCGGCGAGAGAAGGCAGGTATCCGTGACAATCAACCAGGCAGGGGTCATGACAACCGCGACTGCTGGTCTCAACCTCAGTGATTCGGTGTACGAGCGCCTGCTGCGTGAGCGCATCATCTTCCTCGGCACGCAGGTCGACGACGACATCGCCAACAAGCTGTGCGCGCAGATCCTGTTGCTGTCGGCGGAGGACCCCACCAGGGACATCTCGCTCTACATCAACTCGCCGGGCGGCTCGGTGACCGCGGGCATGGCCATCTACGACACGATGCAGTTCGCCGAGTGCGACATCGCCACCTACGGAATGGGCCTGGCCGCGTCCATGGGGCAGTTCCTGCTCACCGCGGGCACCAAGGGCAAGCGCTACGCGCTGCCGCACGCGCGCATCATGATGCACCAGCCGTCCGCGGGCATCGGCGGCTCGGCGGCCGACATCGCGATCATGGCCGAGCAGTTCGCGCACACCAAGCGCGAGCTGAACGAGCTGCAGGCGATGCACACCGGCAAGTCGGTCGAGCAGGTCACCGCCGACGCCGACCGCGACCGCTGGTTCACCGCGACCGAAGCCCTGGAATACGGCTTCATCGACCACGTGATCAGCCACGCGAATCAGGCCAACGGCGCCAAGAAGTAACGCACCGGATCACCCACAGGCCCCCGGACACCTCGAACGTCCGGCCGCCGCACCGACTTTGGAGACTCAGATGGCCAATTCGATCGACCCGCGCGCCGGCCTGTCCGGCATCGCACCGCAGAGCCCGCAGGCGCGCTATATCCTGCCGTCGTTCATCGAGCACTCGAGCTTCGGCGTCAAGGAGTCCAACCCCTACAACAAGCTGTTCGAGGAGCGCATCATCTTCCTCGGCGTGCAGGTGGACGACGCCTCGGCGAACGACATCATGGCGCAGCTGCTGGTGCTGGAGTCGCTGGACCCCGACCGCGACATCACCATGTACATCAACTCGCCGGGCGGCTCGTTCACCTCGTTGATGGCCATCTACGACACCATGCAGTACGTGCGCGCCGACGTCGCCACGGTCTGCCTGGGCCAGGCCGCCTCGGCCGCCGCCGTGCTGCTGGCCGCGGGCACCCCGGGCAAGCGCGCCTGCCTGCCCAACGCCCGCGTGCTGATCCACCAGCCCTCGCTGGAGGGTGGCATCCAGGGGCAGGTGTCGGACCTGGAGATCCAGGCCGCCGAGATCGAGCGCATGCGCCGCCTGATGGAGACCACGCTCGCGCGGCACACCGGCAAGGACGCCGATACCATCCGCAAGGACACCGACCGTGACAAGATCCTGACGGCCGAGGAGGCCAGGGAGTACGGGATCATCGACACGGTGTTCGACTACCGCAAGCTGAGCGCGCAGAAGTAATCAGGCGCCGATCGTCGCTTCCGGCGGAGCCGGGACGACGGGGGTGAATCGCCGATCCCGGTGGCGGTTCGCTCGGAAATCGCTCTACAAAAGGGAATTTCCGGCCGGGAAGTATGCCAATCGGCGTGCCGCCCGGCCGGGACCGCATACGCGCCGCCGCGGATGAGAATCTGTTCGAATCCCGGCGCGGCGCGATAGGTGGCCGGAGGTCTCGGTTGCCGATCCGACGGGCGGATCGCCTGTCGGTGTCGTGACAACTCGCACAACCCGCGCGAGAAACATGCGCGAGTTGTCGACCTCCATCCCGAACACCGGGTACGGTCAACCTAGGGACCTTTGCTCCCGGTTGACAGCACTGCCCCACCGGCCACGGATCAGCCGATGCGTTTGCGGCTGCGAAAGTGGTGGACAGCTGGCAACCTGGACGGACGGTTGCACGCGGACAAGGAAGTAGGGACCCACGAGATGGCGCGCATCGGAGATGGCGGCGATCTGCTGAAGTGCTCTTTCTGCGGAAAGAGCCAGAAGCAGGTCAAGAAGCTCATTGCGGGACCAGGGGTGTACATCTGCGACGAGTGCATCGATCTCTGCAACGAGATCATCGAGGAGGAACTCGCCGAGTCCAGCGAGGTCAAGCTCGATGAGCTGCCGAAGCCGGCCGAGATCCGCGACTTCCTGGAGAACTACGTCATCGGACAGGACACCGCCAAGCGCACTCTCGCGGTGGCCGTCTACAACCATTACAAGCGCATCCAGGCCGGTGACAAGGGCCGGGACAGCCGCGGCGAGACCGTCGAGCTGGCCAAGTCCAACATCCTGATGCTGGGTCCCACCGGCTGCGGCAAGACGTATCTGGCCCAGACGTTGGCGAAGATGCTGAACGTGCCGTTCGCCATCGCCGACGCTACCGCGCTCACCGAGGCCGGATATGTCGGCGAGGACGTCGAGAACATCCTGCTGAAGCTGATCCAGGCCGCGGACTACGACGTCAAGCGCGCCGAGACCGGCATCATCTACATCGATGAGGTCGACAAGATCGCTCGCAAGAGCGAGAACCCCTCGATCACCCGCGACGTGTCCGGTGAGGGCGTGCAGCAGGCGCTGCTGAAGATCCTGGAGGGCACCCAGGCGAGCGTGCCGCCGCAGGGCGGGCGCAAGCACCCGCACCAGGAGTTCATCCAGATCGACACCACCAACGTGCTGTTCATCGTGGCGGGCGCCTTCGCCGGCCTGGAAAAGATCATCTCCGACCGCACCGGCCATCGCGGCATCGGTTTCGGCGCCGAGGTGCGTTCCAAGGCCGAGATCGACACCACCGACCACTTCGCGGACGTCATGCCGGAGGATCTGATCAAGTTCGGCTTGATCCCCGAGTTCATCGGTCGTCTGCCCGTGGTCGCCTCGGTGACCAACCTGGACAAGGAATCGCTGGTCAAGATCCTGTCCGAGCCGAAGAACGCGCTGGTCAAGCAGTACGTCCGGTTGTTCGAGATGGACGGGGTCGACCTCGAGTTCACCGACGACGCGCTGGAGGCCGTCGCCGACCAGGCGATCCTGCGCGGCACCGGCGCGCGTGGCCTGCGGGCGATCATGGAGGAAGTCCTCCAGCCCGCGATGTACGACATCCCCAGCCGCGACGACGTCGCGAAGGTGGTCGTCAACGCGGACACCGTCAACGACAACGTGCTGCCCACCATCGTGCCGCGCAAGCCGCAGCGGCCGGAGCGCCGGGAGAAGTCGGCGTAATCCGGGTGTGGCGGCTTACCCGCGGGGGTACACCTTCGTGAGGGTTGAGCAAACAGCCTAGTTCCGGCGGCTGCGTCTTCTGGAGCGCTACATCACCCGCGAGCACTCCCTCTCGCGAGAACGCTGCGGGCGCGACTGGACCGAGGTCCTCATGTCGGCAGGCTTGGCCAACCCCACGTACGTCCTCAACGCTGCTCGCAATGCCGATCACCCCGCCGAGCGGCTCAAGATTTCCGTCACCGCCCCGAGCGAGCTGGTCACCCTCTGCGCGCTCGCGGGCGAGGTCGACCATTACACCGTCGAAGTTTTCCGCCGCAGGCTGATCGGCTCGCTGGGCACAGCGGCGCCCCTGGTGGTCGTCGATCTGTCCAAAGTCAGGTTCTTCGGCGTCGCCGGACTACAAGTCCTGATCGACGCGCGGTCCATGCTGGAGGAGACCGGCCGCAGGTTGCGTCTGGTCACCGGCCAGCCGTGCGTGGACCGGCTGCTGCAGCTGGCTGGTGACCGTGCGCGGTTCGAGGTCATGGCGAGTCTGGCCGACGCCGTGCTCGTCGCCGCCTGAAGCGGGTGTCCGTCGTTACGATCGGTTCATGTTTGCCAACCGGCGCCTGGAGCGCAAGGTCGACGCGTTGCACGTCAAGCTCGATCTGATCATGGCCCATCTGGGCATCGAGGCGCCGGTCGCGCCGCGGCCTGCGGTGCGGTCGGTCCCGCGGGGCGAGGGCATGGCGGAGATCGACGCATTACTGGCGCAGGGCAAGAAGATTCACGCGATCAAGCGGTACCGCGAGCTCACCGGCTGCGGGTTGAAAGAGGCCAAAGACGCGGTCGAACGGCGGTACCCGTACTGAGGACGCCGGAGTGGCAGGCCAGGGGCGGGGTTCGGCTCGCTGACCGCATCCGCGCCGGTTCGGGCAGGGGGTCGGCGTACGGCTCCGTGCTGACTTCCGTTGCGCCGCCGCGCAGTAGGACTAGCCGTGCGCGCTGTGCACCAGCGGGGCGTGCAGACCCGTCCGGGGGTCGGCGTCCGTGCCGCTCATGTCCGCAAGGGCACGTTCCGGCAAGGGCTCGTGCCCGATCGGGTCGGGCAGGTTACGCACCTGTTCGGTGGCGTAGCTGATCGCGCGACCGTAGCGCGCGCTCGCGGCGTCGTGGATGAGCAGCGCGACGCCGATCATCACCGGAGCAACCCCGTGCACGGCGGCGTCGAACCACCGCCCCTCGCTCACGTACGGGTAGGTGTTCAAGGCGACAGTGAGGGCCAGCAAGGCGATCTCGGCCGCGGCCACCTGGCTGCGGTTGTCCAGCACGCCCCACTCGGTGACCTTGTTCGTGCCGATCATGATGATGATCAGCGACACGCTGATCATCGCCTCGAGCAGGTAGCTGAACCAGTACAGCGGGTCGGTCGGCCCGCCCGGCGCGATGTTGTGCTGGACGTTGACCGCCGACCACAGCATCCCCGCCGCGACGACGCCCGCCAGCGCGCCGAGCGACCAGGAACGGTGCCGGTACAGCGACGCCAGCCGGGCGTGCGGGCTGGAGGCTCGGCGCTGCGCCGCAATGGCTTTGCGCGCCAGCAACAGGTCCCTGATCTCGGCTTTCTCGATGGCCTCCGAGGTGTGCCGCGCCCGGTCGGATGCCGCGGAGGACGCTTCGGCATGCTTCCAGCGCTGGTCGCGGTTCTGGGTCCGGATCCGTTCGGCCAGTTCGCGTTCGGCGAGCAGTTCCTCTTCCGACAGTGCGCCGGTCAGCGCCGGGTCGAACTGGTAGGCGAGACGGCCGCGGGCCTTCTCGACCCGCCTCGCCAGCCGTTCGATGTCGTCGTCCGGGGTCTGTTCGTCGAGCATGCGGCTCCAAAACGGTCGGGCGGAGGGGAACTCGAGAAATCGAAGACGCCGGCACGGCTACCGTGCGGGGAAATTCGCAGCGGTAGCTCGCTGACCGGGGCACGGCCAGGCGACGTCGACACCCCTTATTCTTAGTGCATTCCAGGCCGCAGCGACAGTCCGGAGTGGATGCGGCGCCGAAGTGCCAGGTCGGCGGAGACCTTTTCCCAGCGCCGCAGCCCCTTTCACGCCCAGGGCACACGGCAGGAATCGGTGCTGAAACCCTGTGCGGTGATCCCGAGCGCGGAATTGAACCGGGCGCGCGAGTTTTCCAGCGCGATGTGATAGCCGAGCTCCACCACACCGGCCCGGCCGAAGCGCCGCTCGAGGTCGGCGACCTGCTCGTCGGTGACCGCGGTTGGCGTGGCGGTCATCGCGTCGGCGTAGGCGATGGCGGCGCGCTCGTCGTCGGAGTACAGCGGCGAGGTCGCGTAGTCGGCGATGTGTTCGAGCCGGGCGATGTCCAGCTCGCCCAGGCGCATGAGCATGGCGCCGAAGTCGACGCACCACGAACAGCCGATCGTCCACGCCGTGCGATAGACGGCGATCTCGCGGATAACGGCGGGCAGGACGGTGCTGGCCCGGTCCACCATGGTCTCGTGCACCGCGTTGGCGGTAAGCAGCTTCGGATGGTTGGCGGTGACGGCGAAGGGCTCCGGCACTTCGCGGAAGCGGCGCTTGGCCAGCCGGTACAGCAGTTTGGTCACCGGCCCCGCCTGCTGCGGGGTGACGGCGGCGATCCGAGTGGCGCCCATGTCGATCTCCTTCGATCAGCGGATGTGGTTCCTACTTCTCGGACGAGAGACCGGGCCGGAATGTGATGGGGCGACGGTGTGAGCCGGCACACGGCCGCCGGGCGGGTCACTCGGGGTCGACCCGCATGTCCTCCTGGCTCCAGTAGGCGCGCATTCCGGTGATCCGGCCTTCCTCATCGAACTCCATCACGTCGATCGGCGACAGGACGAAGCGCTGCCCACCGACCTTGGTGACGATGGTGAACGCGAACGCGGCCTGGTTGCCCGCGACCCTGACATCCTCGGGCCGCAGCTCGGTCTCCCGGTCCAGGGCGGCGATCACCTCGTAGAACTCGCGGATGGCGTCGTGTCCGCGCTTGGGCGGGGTGCCGACCGGGTCCTCCACGACCGCGTCGGGCGCGTACAGATCGACGATGTCCTCGGTCGGGCCCGAGCCGACCAGCTTGACGTACTGCTCGACCACATCGCGGATCTGCTTGGCCATCGAGCCTCCTCTTGAAGTGAAACGTGTTCTAGTTTTGTAGCCTAGCAAGTTCGCGGGCCTGATTCGATCCCCTCCGCCGGGTCCAGCACGACGATCCGCACCCCGGTGGCCAGCAGCGCGGTGGCCGACAACCCGAACAGTGTGCGGAAGGCGTCGCTGAAATGGGACGGACTGGCGAATCCTGCCTCGGCCGACGCGACCGTGAGATTCGCGCCTTCGGCGATCGCGCGGCCGACGCCGAGCATCCTGGCCCAGAGCCGATACCGCCGGAACGAGGTTCCTGCCTGCGCCGCGAACAAGCGCAGGAAGCGTGACTCGGACAGGTGCGCCGCCGCGGCGAACCGCCCTGCGGTGAATTCGCGCGCGGGATTGGCGAGCAGCGCCGCCATCGCCTCCGTCACGCGACCGTCCAACACCGGGACCGGCGCGGCGCCGACGAGGTCGGCCAGTTCGTGCGGATCGGGACACGGGTCGCTCGCGGCGGTCGTCAGCGCGCTCTCCGCTCGGTGACCGAGTCCGAAACCGCTGTCCCATAGGAGCATTCGGTCGCGACATGCCCGGGCGCTGCGCGAGCCCGGATCCAGATAGCAGAACATCATGTGATCGCCGCCCGCGACCACGCGATGTACCCGGCGTGGCGGGATCAGCGCGCTGCGTGCGGTACGCGCTATGCCGTCGGCCTCCAGCGTAAGCGTGGCGTCCACCCCGACGGCAAGGCAGTCGACCGCGGTGGAATGCGCCGCCAAGTGCAGCGACGGTCCGCGATAGATCGCCTGCCCGGGCCACAGCCACAATGCTGCGGGCGAGGGCGTCCCCGGCGGAATGCTCGGCCCCATGCCGTCATGCTGTCACGGGCCACGCTGCCACGGGCCGTGGATCCGACTGTGTGATGTTGTGGTCGGCGCGGTGACGGCGCCGCTCGGTGTGGGCCGATCGCGCCGGATGTGGGGGATCGTCGTTGATCCCCCTGGTTCGCCGTTGAACCATGAACCGCGCTGAGTGTTCGCTGAATTTGTCGGGAACGGGGCACCCCGTGTTACTGCGCAGCGATGGCCTCCTCGGAATAGTCGCCGTAACGCGGCGCACCGGCGTTGCGGTAGGTGCCGATGACGATGCCGCTGCCGGTCACCCGCGATTCCGTGAGCTCGAGCCCGGTCGGCTGCACATCGGTGCTGAACAGGCGCTTACCGGTGCCGAGAAGTACCGGGAAGGTGAGCAGGTGAAGGGTGTCGATCAGGCCGTGGGCCAACAGGGTGCGGGCCAGGTTGCCGCTGCCGTGCGTCTGGAGTTCGCGGCCGGGCCGCTGCTTCAGCGCGGTCACTTCGGCGACGAGTTCGCCACGCAGTAGCTCGGTGCCCGGCCATGCGGCGCGCTCCAGGGTTCGGCTGGCGACGTGCTTGGGCAGGGCGTTGAGCTTGGTGGCCACCGGGTTGTCCGGATCGGTGATCTTCGGCCAGTAACCGGCGAAGATCTCGTAGGTACGCCGTCCGAGCAAGAACGCGTCCGCGCGATCGAAAACCGCGTCGATGAACGCGCCGAAATCCGCGTCGCCGAACGGCACCGACCAGCCTCCATGGGTGAATCCGCCGCTGGTGTCCTCCTGCGGGCCGCCGGGTGCTTGGCACACGCCGTCCAGGGTGACGAACTGGGTGAGGGACAGCTCCATGACGTGGTGTTCCTTTCGTCCTTTTCGCCCGTCGGGCGTCGGCCGTTCACCGATTCCGACGGCGTGGACCGGGGAAATTCATCGCTATTTCCGCTGCTCGTGCCCCGGTGTGTCGAGCTTGCGCTGCCGGTGCCGTGCTGTTTACTCGGTCCGGTCAACCAGAGGTTCGAGTGACGAGTGGAAAGCGGAGGAGACATGGCACTGCCTACCATGACCGCAGAGCAGCGCACCGAGGCATTGGCCAAGGCGGCTGCGGTCCGCAAGGCACGCTCCGAACTGATCGGCAAGGTGAAGGAAGGCAAGGTCTCGGTCGCGGACCTGCTGAAGAAGGCCGACTCCGACGAGCTGGTCAAGAAGACCAAGGTGGCCGCGGTGATCAAGGCCCTGCCCGGTGTCGGCCCGGTGAAGGCCGCGAAGCTGATGGACCAGGCGGAGATCCCCGAGGACCGCCGCATCGGCGGTCTCGGCGCACGTCAGCGCGCGGCGCTGCTCGAAGCGCTGAAGGACTGACCCGGGGAACTCGGCGTTATCCGCGGACGCACCGGATCACGCCCGTGGTGATCGCCCACGGGCGTCCCGGACTCGCCGACCGGGCCTCGATCATCGAGACGTGCGTGGACGGCGGCGCGGGAAACGCAGCGTGATCGGCTGCGGTTCCGACAGGGGCAGCTCGCCACGCGGCGGAACGAAGACACAGACGACTCCGCCGACCACGAGCAGGAACGCCGCGACGAGGCTGGCCGTGAAACTGGCCGCGCCCAGCTCGGCGGGCTTGTGGGAGACGTGGTACAGGAAATGAGGGATACCGAAGGTCAGCCAGCCGATGCCCGCGATCCGGGCCGCCGTGGTGCCGTCGACGACCAGCGCGGCGATCGTCACCGCGGTCAGCGCGAGGAAGAAGGACCCGACGTCGGCCGCGAGATGGTGATTGTACGGGCCGTCGGCCGCCACCCAGCGTGCGCCGAATCCCGGGAAGCTGGTGTACCAGGAGTGCGGCGCCAGCGTGGCCCACAGACCGACGACGGCGCCTTGCACCGCCAAAACGGCCAGTACGATCCGGGTGAGCAGCAGGCGGCGGTACTGCTCGAACCGCATCCGCACCCGCAGGCCCCCGGAGTTTCCCTCCACCGAGATCCGCATCGGCCGCTCCGTTCTCACCGAATCCGTTTCGGCTCTGTGCAGCCACGGTAAGACGGGTGTCCGGCCGGAGCAATAGTGAGTCAGGCCAACAACGAGTCCGTGCCCGGATCGGTGCCGATCCGCTCGGGGGCGCTGTAGACGTTCATGGTGTCGCCGCGGAGGAAGCCGACCAGGCTGAGTCCGGCCTCGGCGGCGAGGTCGACCGCGAGGGAGCTGGGCGCGGAGACCGCGCCGAGCATCGGGATGCCGGCCATGACGGCTTTCTGCACCAGTTCGAACGAGGCGCGCCCACTGACGATGAGCACCAGATCGTGAGCGGGGACCCGGGTTTCGCGCAGCGCCCAGCCGATCACCTTGTCCACCGCGTTGTGCCTGCCGATGTCCTCGCGCACCGCCAGCGCTGAGCCTTCGGCGGTGAACAACCCCGCGGCATGCAAGCCGCCGGTGGCGTCGAACACCGATTGGCGGTCGCGCAGCATGCCGGGCATGGCGGCCAGCACACGGGAATCCACCACGAGGCCGCCGGCGGGCAGGGGGAATCGCGTGCGGGTGCGTACCTCCTCGAGGGCACTCTTGCCGCACAGGCCGCAGGCGCCGGTGGTGAGGAAATTCCGCTTCGTCACCGGGACGGGTGCGCGCAGGGTGACGTCGAGGACGTTGTAGGTGTTGCGACCCTGGTCGTCGGTGCCCGCGCAGTAGCGGGCCGCCACGATGTCCTCGGCGGAGCCGAGCATGCCTTCGCTCAACAGGAATCCGTGCACGAGGTCGACGTCGTGGCCGGGGGTGCGCATGGTGACCGTCAGAGATTGCCCGCCGATGCGGATTTCCAGCGGTTCCTCGACGGCGAGGGTGTCCGGACGACGGATCTCCCCGGTGGGCGAGATCCGCAGCATCCGGCGGCGGGCGGTGACGCGACTCATGCTGTCTCCTTGTCTGCATGAGCGGGGCCCTGCGTGGTTACGCTGCGCTGCCTCCTCCGGGCCTGACCGCTCATGCTGTGTCCTTGTCTGCATGAGCGGGGCCCTGCGTGGTTACGCTGCGCTGCCTCCTCCGGGCCTGACCGCTCATGCTGTGTCCTTGTCTGCATGAGCGGGGCCCTGCGTGGTTACGCTGCGCTGCCTCCTCCGGGCCTGACCGCTCATGCTGTGTCCTTGTCTGCATGAGCGGGGCCCTGACTCCCGCCCTGACTGCTCACGCCGGTGCTCGCTTCGAATCGGATGGTGACCGCTTTGGAGACGGGTGTGTTGGACCGTTTCGCGACGTGGTCCAGTGGTACCAGAGGATTCGTTTCGGGGTAGTAGGCGGCGGCGTTGCCGCGTGGGGTGGGATAGGAGACCAGGCGGAAGCCTTCGACGCGGCGTTCGGTGCCGTCGGTCCACTCGGAGACGATGTCGACCAGGTCGCCGTCGGTGAAGCCGAACGCGGTGATGTCGTCGGGGTGGACCAGGACGACTTTGCGGCCGTGGTGGATGCCGCGGTAGCGGTCGTCGAGGCCGTAGATGGTGGTGTTGTACTGATCGTGGCTGCGCAGCGTTTGCAGGATCAGCCTGCCCTCGGGGACCGGCAGCCAGGTCAGTTCGTTGACCGCGAAGTTGGCCTTGCCGGTGGCGGTACGGAATTCGCGGGCGTCGCGCGGCGGGTGGGGTAACTGGAAGCCGTTGCGCTGCCGAACTTTACGGTTGTAGTCGGTGCAGCCGGGTACGACGCGGGAGATGGCGTCGCGGATGGCGTCGTAGTCGCGGGCGAAACGCGCCCACCCCACCGCGTGATCGGCGCCGAAGAGTTCCGCGGCGAGTTCGCAGACGATGGCGACTTCGCTGCGCAGGTGTTCGCTGACGGGCTTCAGCCGACCGGTGGACAGGTGCACCATCGACATCGAGTCCTCCACCGAGACTTGATGTTTGGTGCCGTCCGGGGCGAGGTCGACGTCGGTGCGCCCGAGGGTGGGCAGGATGAGCGCGGTGCGGCCGTGCACGACGTGGCTGCGGTTGAGTTTGGTGGAGACCTGCACGGTGAGCGCGCAGCCGCGCAGCGCTGCCTCGGTCACGGCGGTGTCGGGGGTGGCGGAGACGAAGTTGCCGCCCATGCCGAAGAAGACTTTCGCGTGCCCGTCACGCATGGCGCGGATGGCCGCGACGGTGTCGAGGCCGTGCTCGCGCGGGCTGGTGATGCCGAACTCGCGATCGAGAGCGCCGAGGAAGGTCTCGGGCATCTTCTCCCAGATGCCCATGGTGCGGTCACCCTGGACGTTGGAGTGGCCCCGCACCGGGCACACACCCGCGCCCGGTTTCCCGATCATGCCGCGCAACAGCAGCAGGTTGGTGGCCTCCTCGATGGTGGCCACGGCATGGGCCTGCTGGGTCAGGCCCATCGCCCAGCACAGGATGATGTTGCGCGAGCGTGCGAACAGCTCGGCGGTGTGCTCGAGTTCGGCCGCGCTCAGGCCGGTCGCTTCTTCCACAGTGGCGAGATCGACGGCACGCGCGTGCTTTTCGTAGTCGGCATACCCCGCGCAGTGGGCGTCGACGAACGCGCGGTCGACCACCGTGCCGGGCGCGCGGTCCTCGGCTTCCAGTAGCAGGCGGCCCAGCGCCTGGAACAGGGCCAGGTCACCGCCGAGGCGGATCTGCAGGAAGTCGTCGGCGATCGGCACACCGGTGGTGATCCCTTTCACCGTCTGCGGATCGCGGAAGCCGAGCAGCCCGGTCTCCGGCAGCGGGTTCACCGCGACGATCCGGGCGCCCTTCGCTTTGGCCGCGGCGAGCGCGCTGAGCATCCGCGGATGGTTGGTGCCCGGGTTCTGTCCCGCGACGACGATCAAGTCGGCCTTTTCGAAGTCATCGATGGAGATCGAGCCCTTGCCTATCCCGATCGAGCTCGACAGCGCCGTGCCGGAGGACTCGTGGCACATGTTGGAGCAGTCCGGCAGATTGTTGGTGCCGTAACTGCGTACCAGCAGCTGATAGAGAAACGCGGTCTCGTTGCTGGTGCGGCCGGAGGTGTAGAACACCGCCTCGTCGGGCGAGTCCAAGCCGCGCAGTGTATCTGCGATCAACCGGTAGGCCTCCTCCCAGGTGATGGGGGAGTAACGGGTGTCGCCGGGCCGCAGCACCATCGGGTGAGTCAGCCTGCCCTGCTGCCCGAGCCAGTAGCCGGACTTCTCGCTCAGCTCGGCGATCGAGTGCGCGGCGAAGAACTCCGGCGTGACCGTGCGCAGCGTGGCTTCCTCGGCGACGGCCTTCGCGCCGTTCTCGCAGAACTCCGCGGGCCTGCGATGACCGGTCGGCTCCGGCCAGGCGCAGCCGGGGCAGTCGAAGCCGTGCACCTGATTGACCCGCGCCAGGGTGCGGGCGGTGCGCACGACACCCATCTCCTCGACCGAGCGTTTCAGCGCCACCGCCACGGCGGTGACACCCGCGGCCTGCTCCTTCGGCGGGGTCACACTCAGCTCGGACTCATCGATGTCGCGGCTCGGTCCGTTTCGGTGCATGCCGCCATTGTCCCCTTCCCGTCGTCCGGACCGGGCGCGGACCGGCAGGCTCACGCCGCTGTTCAGGAACGGCGGCGAGCGCCCGCGGTGTCGGCCGCGCCGCCGGTGCGCTGATCCTGGCCGCGGTAGGTGAGGACGCGCTCGCTGACGCGGACGCGCCAGCCCGGAAGGAGTTCGGTCGGGGACGTGTTGATCCGGGTCCACTGGTCGGCGCCGGGAGCCGCGATGAAGGTGCCGGACGTGGCGGCGGCGTCCCGGACGTACACCTTGCCGCCGTCGACCGACACGTAGGCGTGAACGCGGGAGACGTGGCGATCGCGCTGGATGACGAGCGGTGCGGCGGTGGCGGCGCGCACCGATTCGTCCACCTGGGGACCGCGACCGATGACGTAGGCGCGATTCAACGGGTAAGCCGCGCCGTCTTCGGTCACCAGTGCGCCGATGCTGTCTCCTGCGGGGGCCGCCGGGCGAGGAACACCTGTTCCGCTGGTCTCGGGCGTTTTCCGCAGGGCTACCGCTTCATGCGCGGGATGCACTTGGGACCAAGCGAGCGGACGATCCGCGACTGGCCGTGGCGGACGCGGTTTGGCAAGGGGACGCACCGATTCGGTCGGCTGCGGGGCGGGCGCGACGGCTTCGGACGCGCCGGTCGGTTCGGGCATCGCGGTGAAACCCGCCGCGGCCGTCGGCTCGGGCTCGGGCCGCGAAGCGGGCTCGGCGGTGCGCGGCTCGACCGTTTTCCCGGCGCGCCGCACCGCCGCGTGCAAGACGAAGCCGCCACCGGGCACCACGCCCGCGCGCAGGTCCGTGCGTGGCAGCGCGGTCGGCGGCGCACCGGTGCCCGCCCCGATCGTGATGCGGCGCACCGGTTCGCGCACGATTTCGTCCACCCAGGTGAACGCACGTCCGCCGTCGAGGCGGCGGGTGCCCTCCGCGCCTTGGATCTCCGCGGTCACCGGTCCGCGCAACAGGATCAGCATGCCGTCGTCGGTCGGCGCGACCACGCCGAACGGCGGCGGTTGGACCGTGCTGCCGAAGATCACCGCGGCCAAGCGCTGAGCGAGCGCGGCGCCGGGGTGGTCCCCTTCGGCGACGGCTTCGATGGTGCCGAGTACGCGGTCGGTGGAGGCGGTTTCGGCACCGAGGTAGGCGACGACCGCCCCGAAGCGGGCGACCAGTCCGTCGCCCGGTGCGACACCCACGGTGGACGGTTTTCTGCGCACCCGCGCCCTCCTTCCCGGCGCACTACCGGCATACCGAAGCCAGCATAGAGCGTCGGCGGGAACCGAACCGGGGTGTCGAGACATCGCGAGTGAAATGCGCCGAACGCTCCGTTGTGCCCCTCGGCCGCCGAATCTCGCGCTGCGGCGCGGGTTCTCGCGAGCGTGCCCGCCTGTCTTCGCAATGGCTGTGAGCTGCGCGTTGTGGCCTTTTCCGCAGCAGACGGTGGCCATGTGTGAAATTTATGTCTGTGCTGTGGATCACATGAAGTGTCGACGTGACCCGTGTGGCGGATGCGCGACCGCGACAGGCCGTTGCGCCCGTCCTCCCGCCGCATGCCGGGTCCGATGCCCCTCCTGAGCTCATCGCCGAGTGTGCGGACGAAGTCCGCGGGCGCGGACCTGCGCCGTTCGTCCGAACAGCGTTCGTACCTGGTTATGCTCGGCGCATGAGCGCAGCAGCCGTCAGCCGCCGGTCCCGCCCCGCCAAAGTTCCGCTGAGTCGTGAGGTGATCGTCGAGACCGGCCTGCGCGTGTTGGACCGGGATGGAGCGGCGGCGCTGACCATGCGCCGCGTGGCGCAGGAGTTGGATACCGGCGCCGCTTCGCTTTACGTGTACGTCGCCAATCGCGACGATCTGATGGCCGCCATGCTCGATCATGTCCTCGGCGCTGTCCCCGCGCCCGCCGGGGCGGATTGGCGCGAGCGTCTGACCGCGCTCGTCGATGGCATGGTCACGGCGATGAGCAGGCACGAAGGACTGGCGCTCGTCGCGCTGGGGGTGATCCCGAGCAGCCCGAACGCGCTGCGGCTGGTGGAACTGATGCTCGGATCGCTCACCGAGGCGGGGCTGGACGCCCGGACCGCGTCGTGGGCGGTGGACCTGCTCTTCCTGCACATCACCGCATCGGCGGCCGAACAGAGCGTGCACGATACCGGTGGCGGGACCGAGCAGGAGTACCTCGCCGCGATCGAGCGGCGCTTCGCCGAGTTGCCCGCCGACCGCTATCCGACCGTCGTGGCCATGCGGGACGCTCTGCTGGCAGGCGACGGCGACGCGCGCGCGGCCTGGGCTGTTCAGGTGCTGCTGAACGGCATTCTCGCCACGCGGGCGAAGTGATATTCACTGGCTCACGCCACCCACGCCGATTCACAATGGGCGGGTGATCCGCCCCGCGACGACACACGACCTACCCGCGCTCCAAGATATCGAACGCGCGGCGGGCAAGCCGTTCGCGGAGATCGGGATGACGGCGGTGGCCGACGACGAACCTCCTTCGGTGGCCACTCTGCGAGAGTTCCAGCAGTCCGGGCGCGCCTGGGTATGGATTGACGACGACGTGCCGATCGGCTACCTGATCGTGGGGATCGTCGACGGGAACGCCCATATCGAGCAGGTCTCCGTGCACCCCGACTACGCCGGACGCCGGATCGGCAAGCGCTTGCTCGACCGAGGCGCGCGCTGGGCCGCTGCCGCGGGGTTGCCCGCGATGACATTGACCACCTTCACCGAGGTCGCCTGGAACGGTCCGTACTACGAGCGGCTCGGCTTCCGGTACCTGTCGGCGGAGGAGCAGACGCCGGGACTGACCGCGCTGCGTGCGGCCGAACACGCGCACGGCCTCGACCGCTGGCCGCGCGCGTGCATGCGCGCCGAGCTGTCCGAATGGTCGATGGACTCCAGCCGCGAAAGGCGGTGCGCCGCTAGGTGAGGGCCAGTTCGGCGGCCGCAGACGCGGCGGCCCGGTCTTCGGCGACCAGGCCGATGCGCGTGCGCCGGTCCAGTAGATCATCGGCGTCGAGCGCGCACTCGTGGGACACCGCGAACACGAATTCCGCCCGCGACACGTCGATTCCGGGCGCCACCGGTTCGGCGAGCGCCGGATCGCGGCGCGCCGCGGCCAGCACCGTCGCCGCTTCGCTGCCGTAACGCTCGACCAGCACGGGCGGGGCGTCGATGCGGTCGCGCGCCGCGCCGGAGACCGCACCCACCAAGGGGAGCCGCCGGGTCCGGCACGGTCCCGCCCCGAGACCGCCCTGCGCGACCGCGGCGTCGATCACGTCCTCGGCCATCCGCCGGTAGGTGGTGAGCTTGCCTCCCACGATCGTGATGATCCCGTTCGGTGAACGCAGCACCGCGTGCTTGCGGGAGATGTCGGCCGTGCTGTCGTCGGCGGTCTGCAGCAGCGGGCGCAGTCCGGCGTAGGAGCCACGGACATCGTCGCGGGTCAACGGCTCACGCAGAGCCGGGTTGAGGGTGTCGAGCAGGAAGTCGATCTCGCCGTCGGTGGGCTTCGGCTCGTCGGGAACCGGGCCCGGCGCGTCTTCGTCGGTCAATCCCAGGTACACCCGGCCGTGTGCGGCGGGGAAGGCGAAGACGAAGCGACCGATGCTGCCGGGCACCGGCACGGTCAGTGCGGCGGTGAGGCCGCCGAAGGACGCCGCGGAGAACACCAGGTGGGTGCCGCGGCTCGGGCGCAGCTGGATACTCGGATCCAGCTGGTCGGCCCAGACGCCGGTGGCGTTCACCACGGTGCGCGGCCGCACCGTGAGTGTCTCGCCGGTGCGCGTGTCGCGCAGGATCGCCGAATTCCCGCTCGCCTCGAGTGCTTCGACGCGGGTCAGCACCCGAGCACCGTGGGCCGCCGCGGTGCGCGCCAGCGCGACGACCAGGCGCGCGTCGTCGACCAGCTGTCCGTCCCATGCCTGCAGGCCGCCGCGCAGGTCCGCGCGCCGCACGGTCGGTGCGAGGCGCACGGCTTCCGCGGCGGCGACGTGCCGGGACCGGGGCAGGATCGCCGCCGGTGTGCCCGCGCCGCGCCGCAGCAGGTCACCGGCCAGGAAACCGGCGCGCACGAGCGCCGCTTGGGTTGTGCCTATTCCGGGCAGCAGCGGCACCAGCTGGGGCAGCGGGCGCACCAGATGCGGCGCGGTGGTGCGCATCAGGATGCCGCGTTCCACCGCGCTCTCATGCGCGATGCCGATCCGTCCGCCGGCCAGATAGCGCAGGCCGCCGTGCACCAGCTTGGAACTCCAGCGGCTGGTGCCGAAGGCCAGATCGTGGCGTTCCACCAGCACGGTGCGCAGTCCACGGGCGGCGGCGTCCAGCGCTGCGCCCGCGCCGGTGACGCCGCCGCCGATCACCAGGACATCGATCTCGGCGCCGTCGCCGAGCCGGGACAGATCCGCGGCGCGGCGCGCGGCGTTCAACGCGGAGTCGCCCGCGGGCATCGAGTTCTCGGTCATCGCTATGCCTTTCGAGTCGGGCGGGAGGCGTACGAGCCCGTGGTCATCGCGGGTTCCTTCGATCGGAGTCCGCGGCCGCTTCGCGGGTGTGGTCGTCGAGGTACCCGTCGATGGCGTGACGGAGTTCGGTGTCGAGGTGCTCGCCCGCCAGCAGCGGCGCGACGGTGCCCGCCGACTGCACCGCGGACTGCGCGATCAGCAGCAGCATCGTGGCCATCCGCTCCGGGTCGCCGCCGCGTATGGAGCCGTCCTGCTGGCCTTCCCGTATACCGGCCGCGAACAGCTCGATCAGAGCGCGCTGGTTGCGCCCGAGCCTGCCGAAGACGTAGGTGAGCATCAGATCGGTGTCGGTGCGAAAAATCTTGCCGAACAGAGGATTCGCCCGAACGGTCGCCGCGCCCGTGACCATGCCCTCGACCAGCCTGGTGCGCGCGCTGCCCGCGGACGGCATGGCCGCCGCCACGATGCCGCGCAGCTCGCGGACCAGCAGCTCGGCCACCAGCGCGCCGGTATCCGGCCAGCGCCGGTAGACGGTCGGCCTGCTGACGCCCGCACGCCGTGCCACCTCGGTGAGCGTGGTGCGGCGCACGCCGAATTCCTGAACGCAGGCACGGGCCGCGTCGAGGATCGCCAGGTCGGTCGCCGAGAGCGGGTTCTCGGCGGAGGTGTCGGGAGCGGTCAACGGTTCACCACCGGTGGGTCGAGCGGTCGACGGGTCGCCGACCTGGAAGAACGAGCCGAATTTTCGTTACTGCTTGACAGTCTATGTCAAACTGTAACGTATGGTGAGAACGCAGCAGCACACCGGCGGTGATCCGGCTCTCGCGGCAAAGGCCGGCTCGGGCGGGTCGCCGAGTATGGTCTGGGATGCTTGGGGTGTCCCGGCTGGACACCAGCCCCTTTCGGAGCGGATCCGTGGTCTGCTGTCGCAGGTGTTCGGGGTGTCGGGCAACCCGGTGGCGCGCCGCGATGAGGGCGACGTGCCACTGCGCGAATCGGCGTTGACGCCCGCGCTGCGAGCCGGGTTGATCGAGGTGGTCGGCTCCGCGAACGTGTCGGCCGACCACCGCGATCGGCTGCGGCACGCCGGGGGAAAGAGCACACCCGATCTGCTGCGCAGGCGGGCCGAGGGCCCGCAGGACGCGCCGGATGCCGTCGTCTTCCCCGCCGATCACGAGCAGGTCCTCGCCGTGCTCGCCTACTGCGCGGCGCACGCCGTCGCGGTGGTGCCCTTCGGCGGCGGCACCAGCGTGGTCGGCGGGGTCGACCCCGTGCGCGGTCGCTTCGGCGCCGTGATCGCGCTGGACCTGCGCAGGCTCGACGGCGTCACCGAGATCGATCCGATCAGTGGCACCGCCACGCTGGGCGCGGGCCTGACCGGTCCGCGGGCGGAGGAACTGCTCGGTGCGCACGGGCTCTCGCTCGGTCACTTCCCGCAGAGTTTCGAGTTCGCCACGATCGGCGGCTTCGCGGCGACGCGCTCGTCCGGCCAGGCGTCGGCGGGTTACGGCCGCTTCGACGACATGGTGCAGCGGCTGAAGATCGCCACGCCCACCGGCACGCTCGAACTCGGTCGCGCACCCGCCTCCGCCGCCGGGCCGGATCTACGCGAGTTGTTCGTCGGCTCGGAGGGGACGCTCGGTGTGATCACCGAGGTCACCCTGCGAGTGCACCCGGTTCCGGAAACCGTCGCTTACCAGGCGTGGTCGTTTCCCGACTTCCGGACCGGCGCCGCCGCATTGCGTTCGGTAGTGCAGGCGGGCGCGGCGCCGACCGTGCTCCGGCTCTCCGACGAGGCGGAGACCGGGATCAACCTCGCCCGCTCCGGCGATATCGGCGGCAACCCGGTAACCGGGTGCCTGGCCGTCACCACCTTCGAGGGCAGCGCGGCGCACGTCGCCGCCCGCAGTGCCGAAGCGAGTGCGCTGCTGGCCGCGGCGGGCGGCACGGCCCTGGGCGAGACACCGGCGCGGGAATGGGAGCACGGCCGTTTCGTCGCGCCGTACCTGCGTGACGCGCTCCTGGATGTCGGCGTGCTCTGCGAAACGCTGGAAACGGCCACCACCTGGTCGAACCTGAGTGCGCTGAAGGCCGAGGTGACCGCGGCGCTGACCGATTCGCTCGGCGGGCAGGGGACGCCGCCCCTGGTCATGTGCCACATCTCGCATACCTACCCGACCGGCGCGTCGCTGTATTTCACGGTCGTCGCCAAGCAGTTGGACGACCCGCTGGCCCAGTGGCAGGCCGCCAAGCGCGCGGCGGGCGACGCGATCGTCGCGGCGGGCAGCACCATCACCCATCACCACGCGGTGGGAACCGATCACCGTCCCTGGGTGCCGGACGAGGTGGGTGACCTCGGCGTGCGCGTCCTGCGCGCGGTGAAGGCAGAACTCGACCCGGCCGGCATCCTGAACCCCGGAAAGCTGCTGCCATGACCGAGTATTCGCCGGTGCGCAGAATCACCGTGGTGACCAACCCGCGGTCCGGGCACGGTAGAGGCGGCGACGCGGCGAGCGCCGCGATCGCCCGTTTCCGCGCGGGCGGGGCCGAGGTCACCGAGGTGTGCGCCCCTTCCGTCGCCGAAACGGTCCGGCAGGTGCGGGATTCCATCGCGGGCGTGGGCGGCGCGCCGCCGGACGCTGTGGTCTGCGTCGGCGGCGACGGCCTGATCAATGTGACCCTTCCGGCCGTCGCGGAGACCGGGGTCGCGCTCGGCATGATTCCCGCGGGCACCGGCAACGACCTGGCCAGGGAACTCGGGGTGCCGACCGACGATCCGCTCGCCGCCGCCGCTCTGGTGTTGCGCGGCCGGACCAGGACGATCGATCTCGGCCGGATCGATGCGCCGGGGCAGCCGATGTGGTTCGCCACGGTGATCGGCACCGGATTCGATGCGCGAGTCACCCTGCGCGCCAACGAGATGCGCTGGCCGAAAGGGAGACTTCGCTACACCGTCGCCGCGCTGGCCGAGATCTCCGGGCGCTTCACCGTGCCCTATCGGGTCGAGTTGGAGGGTGCGGTGATCGACGGGTTGACCAACCCGGGGAAGGGCGCCCTGTTGGAGACCGAGGCGGTCATGGTCGCGGTCGGTAACACCCGCACCTATGGCGGCGGCATGCTGATCTGCCCGGACGCGATCATGGACGACGGACTGCTCGACCTGACCGTGGTCGGCGCGTTGTCGCGCGTGGAGATGTTGCGCCTGCTGCCCGCGCTGTCGGCGGGTAAACGCCGCGACCACCCGGAGGTCAAGCAGTTCCGCGCCGCGGCCGTCACGCTCACCGCCGCGGGCGCGCCCGCCACCGCCGACGGTGAACCGGCGGGCACCTTGCCGATCACCATTCGGGCGGTCCCCGGCGCGTTGACCGTCCTGGTGCCCTGACCACCCCGGCGGCAGCGCGAATCAGTCGAAACTCACGCACCGCAACCGGTCCACGGCCGCCCGGTCGACGATGACGACCGACCTCGACGCGCCGGTCGGCGACCGCTGCTCGGTCGCCACCGCTCGCATCAGTTGCCGCCAGCGCCGCACGTGCAGCCGGAAGCTCATGTGGTTGATCCGCCTGCCACGGCTGTGCTGGCCCGCGCGCGCGACCGCCGCGGGCACGTCGAGCATGAGCAGGTGCAGTTCACGATCCGCCGCCCAGCGCGCGATGAGGGCGCGGGCCCAGTGGAACGTGGCGCAATCGTGGATGACGACCGGACCGGTGGCAGAACGCAAGGCGGTGCGGATCGCCAGGAAATGCGCCGCGTGCACCAGCGGCCGCCACAGCAGGTAGGGCAGCCACCACAACCTGGGCCGCCAGCGATTGCGGGCCTGCATCGAGTCGAGCACCAGCACTCCGGTGGAGCTGCGCGACGGCGCGGTGGCGGCCGAATCGGCGCCGAAGAACTTCCGCAGCGCGGTGCTCTTGCCCGCACCGGGGACGCCCGCGACGATCAGCGCCGCCGCGGCCGGGTACCGGATCTCCTCGATCGCGCCACCGCGTAGGTCGTGCAGCGTATCCGGGAGCAGGATCGGAAGCCGGGGTTCCGGGGCGTAGGCCGGCACGGCGTCCAGCGGAGGGTTCACCTCTCCCAGCGTCCGCAAACGCCACGTGTTCGGCAACCGGGAAAACCCTGGTTTTTCGGGAAGATTCACCGCAGGAGGGACGCTCGGAGTGTTCACGCTCTCCAGAGTCCCGAGTTTTCGCGTTTTGGCAATATGGGACATTTCGAACATTTCGGATTATTCGCGTTTCCGGCCCGCCGACCTGGCGCGAAGATGCATACGTTCGCCCTGGGACCCGAAAAGGCTGAGGATTTCCACCGGGCCTCGGCCCGCGCTGCCGAACCAATGCGGCTGGCGGGTGTCGAATTCGGCCGCCTCGCCGGGGCCGAGCACCAGATCGTGCTCGCCGAGCACCAGTCGGAGCCGGCCGGACAGCACGTAGAGCCACTCGAAACCCTCGTGCACCTTGGGGTCGGGCTCGCCGCGATCAGGCGGAATGACGATCTTGAACGCCTGCAACGGGCCCGGTTGCCGGGTGAGTGGAACAATGGTGAGCCCGTTCATCTTCCGCGCCGTCGAGTGGACCCGGGGATCGGCGATCCGGGGCGCGGCCACCAGTTCGTCCAGCGGCACCTGGTGGGCCATCGCGATCGGCAGCAGTAGCTCCAGGCTGGCTTTTCGCTGTCCGGACTCCAGGCGTGAGAGCGTGCTCTTGGAGATCCCGGTGCTTTCCGCCAGCGCGGTAAGTGTGACGTTGCGGCGGGTGCGCAGCGCTTTGAGCCGCGGGCCGATGTCGGCCAGGGCCGCGGTGACAGCCGGTGGTGTGGACATGTCACCAGTGCACCGCATTTTCCCGGATTCGGCAACATTAGTTGCTGCATGGGCGAGGTCGACGGCACTGTGTCGGTGGAGGTGATCGCGAATGAGCGAGATATACGACGTGGTGGTCGTAGGTGGCGGCGCGGCGGGACTGTCCGGGGCGTTGGTCCTGGCCCGGGCGCGGCGACGGGTGGCGGTGATCAGAGGCGGTGCGCCGCGCAACGCGCCCGCCGAGCACATGCACGGGTTCCTGTCCCGGGACGGGATGCCACCGGCGGACCTGCTGGCCGGCGGAGCCGCCGAGGTCGCGAGCTACGGTGCGGAACTGATCGATGACGTCGTCGTCGACGCGGAGGGGACCGGGGGCTCGGCGTACATGCTGCGCTTGGGCGGCGGCGCGACTCTGCGGGCGCGCCGCGTGCTCGTCGCCACCGGGCTGCGCGACGAACTGCCGGACCTGCCGGGAGTGCGGGAGCGATGGGGTCGCGATGTGCTGCACTGCCCGTACTGCCACGGCTACGAGGTCCGTGACCAGCCGATCGGTGTGCTCGGCGGGCTGGAACCAGGAGCCCTGGCCCGCGCGGTGCACTTGGCCCTGCTGCTGCCGCAGTGGTCGCGGGACGTCATCTTCTTCCCGAACACGATGCCCCTGTCCGACGGTGACCGCGCCCACCTGGACGCGCGCCGGGTGCGGGTGCTCGAAGGCCCGGTGGCCCGGTTGATCGTGGACGACCGGCTGCGCGGCGTGGAACTGGCCGATGGACGGGCGGTGCCGAGAACGGCGATGTTCGTCGCGCCGACCTTCCGCGCCAACGACGACGTGCTGGTCGCGTTGGGCTGCGCGTTCGACGACAACGGCTGGGTGGTCACCGACGCGACCGGGCGTACCAGCGCGGCGGGAGTCTGGGCCGCGGGCAATGTCGCCGATCCGGCTGCCCAGGTGATCTCCGCGGCGGGTGCGGGCTCGACCGCCGCGATGGCGATCAACGGTGACCTGGTGCTGGCCGACGCCACCGTACCCGCCCGATAAGGGGAATTCCCGAGGTGTGAAAATGCCGGAAGCTGAGAATTACTTATGGATTTCGCGCCGCGCCTCGGATCGCCGGTAAGCTTCTGACGTGGGCGGAGTGTTCGGTGTCCCTCATCCACCGAAGACTCCGCCTCTCTTTGTCCGCAGCACGGATTGTCTCCGGTGCGGGTCGTCTCCAGCGCGGAATTCGCTATCGCACGGTTTGTGCCGAGCGCCGTGGCCGCCGCCCTGCCGCCTCTTCATTTCCGGCGCGGCGTCGACCGGCGGATCCGCGGGCAAGGTGACCGGGGGTCGACCGACCCGAAGTCGGCGGATGGACGCGCTCTAGAATCGCGGGGTGACCAGCGCAGCCCCTGACAACACGCGTAATCGTGCCGATGCCCTCCCCAAAAGCTGGACCCCCGGCGAGGTGGAGGCCGAGATGTACGAGCGCTGGGTAGCCGCCGGCTATTTCACCGCCGATCCCGCCAGCGGGAAGCCGCCGTACTCGATCGTGCTGCCGCCGCCGAACGTCACCGGCACCCTGCACATGGGCCACGCGCTCGACCACACCTTGATGGACACGCTGTCGCGCCGCAAGCGCATGCAGGGCTACGAGGTGCTCTGGCTGCCCGGCATGGACCACGCGGGCATCGCCACCCAGACCGTGGTGGAAAAGCAGCTCGCGGTGGACGGCAAGACGAAGGAAGACTTCGGCCGCGAACTGTTCGTGCAGAAGGTTTGGGACTGGAAGCGCGAGTCCGGCGGCGCCATCCAGTGGCAGATGCGCGCGCTCGGCGACGGCGTGGACTGGAGCCGGGACCGCTTCACCATGGACGAGGGCCTCTCGCGCGCCGTGCAGACCATGTTCAAGCGGCTCTACGACGCGGGACTGATCTACCGCGCGGAGCGGCTGGTGAACTGGTCGCCGGAGCTGCGTACCGCGATCTCCGACATCGAGGTCAAATACGAGGACGTCGAAGGCGAGCTGGTCTCGCTGCGCTACGGCGCCCTGAACGACGACGAGCCGCACGTCGTCGTGGCCACCACCCGGGTGGAGACCATGCTCGGCGACACCGCGGTGGCCGTGCATCCGGAGGATCCGCGCTACCGGGCGTTGATCGGCACCACCCTGGAGCATCCGATCACCGGACGGCAGATCCCGATCATCGCCGACGACTACGTCGATCCCGAATTCGGCTCCGGCGCGGTGAAGATCACACCGGCGCATGATCCCAACGACTTCGAGATGGGTCTGCGGCACGGCCTGCCGATGCCGACCATCATGGACGAGCGCGGCCGGATCACCGGCACCGGAACCGAGTTCGACGGCATGGACCGCTTCGAGGCGCGCGTCAAGGTGCGCGAGCGGCTCGTCAGGGAGGGCCGGGTGGTCGCCGAGAAGCGGCCGTACCTGCACAGCGTGGGGCACTCCGAGCGCACCGGCGAGCCGATCGAGCCGCGCCTGTCCATGCAGTGGTGGGTGAAGGTCGAGTCACTGGCCAAGGCCGCCGGTGACGCCGTGCGGTCCGGTGATACCGTGATCCACCCGAAGAGCCAGGAGCCGCGCTGGTTCGGCTGGGTCGACGACATGCACGACTGGTGCATCTCGCGTCAGCTGTGGTGGGGCCACCGCATCCCGATCTGGTACGGCCCCGAGGGCGAAGTGGTGTGCGTCGGGCCCGACGAACAGGCGCCCGAGGGCTGGGTCCAGGACCCGGACGTGCTCGACACCTGGTTCTCCTCCGGCCTGTGGCCGTTCTCCACGATGGGCTGGCCGCACGCCACCGCCGAGCTGGAGAAGTTCTATCCGACAAGCGTTCTCGTCACCGGCTACGACATCCTGTTCTTCTGGGTGGCGCGGATGATGATGTTCGGCACCTACGTCGCCGAGGACGCCGCGCTGACCGTCGGCAAGGGCGGCGAGCGGCAGGTGCCGTTCAAGGACGTCTTCCTGCACGGCCTGATCCGCGACCAGTACGGCAAGAAGATGTCCAAGTCGCGCGGCAACGGCATCGACCCGCTGGACTGGATCAACGGCTTCGGAGCCGACGCCACGCGGTTCACCCTCGCGCGCGGCGCGCAGCCCGGCGGTGACCTCTCGGTCGGCGAGCCGCACGTGCTCGCCTCGCGCAGCTTCGTGACGAAGCTGTTCAACGCGGTCAAGTTCGCGCTGATGAACGGTGTGCGAGTCGGCGATCTGCCCGACCGCGCCCAGCTCACCGACGCCGACCGCTGGATCCTGGACCGGCTGGACGCGGTGCGCGCCGAGGCCGACGCCGCGTTCGACGCCTACGAGTTCGGCAAGGCGTGCGAGTCGCTCTATCACTTCGCCTGGGACGAGCTGTGCGATTGGTACCTGGAGCTGACCAAGGTGCAGTTCGCCGCCGACGGTACGCGCGCCGAGGCGACCGAGCTGGTGCTCGGTTCCGTGCTCGACGCGGTGCTGCGCCTGCTGCATCCGGTCATCCCGTTCGTCACCGAGGCGTTGTGGCAGGCGCTGACCGGCGGCGAATCGGTGGTGATCGCGCCGTGGCCGCAGCCCTCCGGTGTGCCCGCGGACCAGGGGGCGGCGCAACGCATCTCGGACACCCAGCGGTTGATCACGGAGATCCGTCGGTTCCGCAGCGACCAGGGCTTGGCGGACAAGCAGAAGGTGGCGGCCAAGCTCATCGGTGTGGACGAGGCGGGGCTCGGCGAGCAGGCCGCCTCGGTCGCGAATCTGGCGCGGCTCACCGAGCCCGGCGCCGATTTCGCCGCGACCGCGTCGGTGGAGGTCCGCCTGAGCACCGGGACGGTCACCGTGGAGCTGGACACCTCCGGCGCGGTCGACTTGGACGCCGAACGCCGCAGGCTGGAGAAGGATCTGGCCGCCGCGGAGAAGGAGCTCCAGAACACCACCGCCAAGCTCGGCAACGAGGCGTTCCTGGCCAAGGCACCCGAGCACGTGGTCGACAAGATCCGCGGCAGGCAGCAGGTCGCCTCCGACGAGGTGGCGCGCATCGGCACGCGACTGGCGGAGTTGAGCGGCAAGTGAACCACGAGCCGGAACCGCAATACGGCGACGACGAGCGCCGTGGCGGCGGGGCGCGGCTCGGTTCCGGGCCCTCCCCGGTGGAGCTGGCCGAGATGGCGCTGGTCGAGGCGGAACTCGACCGGCGCTGGCCGGAAACCAAGATCGAGCCCTCGCTCGCCAGGATCGCGACGTTGATGGACCTGCTCGGCTCGCCGCAGCAGAACTACCCGGCCATCCACATCGCGGGCACCAACGGCAAGACCTCGGTGACCAGGATGATCGACGCGCTGCTCACCGCGCTGCACCGGCGCACCGGCCGGATCACCAGTCCCCACCTGCAACTGGCCTCCGAGCGGATCAGCATCGACAACGCGCCGATCACCCCCGGCCGGTACGTGGAGATCTACCGCGAACTGCTGCCCTACGTCGAAATGATCGACAAGCAGTCGCAGTCCGCGGGCGGGCCCGCCATGAGCAAATTCGAGGTGCTCACCGGCATGGCCTTCGCCGCCTTCGCCGAGGCGCCGATCGATGTCGCGGTCGTCGAGACGGGTTTGGGCGGCACCTGGGACGCCACCAACGTCGTCGACGGGCAGGTCGCGGTGATCACGCCGATCGGCCTGGACCACACCGACTACCTCGGTCCGGACCTGGCCTCGATCGCGGGCGAGAAGGCCGGGATCATCAAGCGCGCCCCGGAAAGCCTGGTGCCGCGCGACAACGTCGCCGTGATCGCGCAGCAGGAACCGGAGGCGATGGAGGTGCTGCTGCGCCGCGCCGTCGAAGTGGACGCCGCGGTGGCGCGCGAGGGCTCCGAGTTCCGCGTGCTCGCCCGGCAGATCGCGGTCGGCGGGCAGCAACTCGAGTTGCAGGGTCTCGGCGGGGTGTACGACGAGATCTTCCTGCCGCTGCACGGCGAGCACCAAGCGCGCAACGCGGTGCTCGCGCTGGCGGCGGTGGAGGCGTTCTTCGGCGCGGGCGCGCAGCGCAGGCTCGACATCGACGCCGTGCGCGCCGGTTTCGCGAGCGTGACCAGTCCCGGACGGCTCGAGCGTATGCGCAGCGCGCCGACCATCTTCATCGACGCCGCGCACAACCCCGCGGGCGCGCGGGCGCTGGCCGCGACGCTGACCGAGGAGTTCGACTTCCGCAAGCTGGTCGGCGTGGTCGCGGTGCTCGGCGACAAGGACGCCGCCGGCATCCTGACCGCGCTGGAGCCGGTGTTCGACGAGATCGTCGTCACCAGCAACGGCTCGCCGCGCGCGCTGGACGTGGAGACCTTGACCGACCTCGCGGTACAGCGATTCGGCGACGAGCGGGTGGTCACCGCCGCCACGCTGCCCGACGCGCTGGAGACCGCGATCGCGATCGCCGAAGAGGTGGGCGAACCGGGGGAGACGGTGTCGGGCGCGGGCGTGGTGATCACCGGGTCGGTGGTCACGGCAGGCGCGGCTCGCGCGCTGTTCGGGAAGGACCCGGCATGAGCGTCCAGCCCTCGGCCGGCAGTCCGCCCACCCACGGCGGGCCCGCGTCCGTCCCGAACGTCACAGCATGAGCGTCAGGCGCCACAGCGGCCCGGCGAACGCCGAGGAGGGCACAGCATGAGCGATCCGGCCGACCAGGGCGAGCAGTCGGTACCCGCCCCCGCGACGGACCCGTGGAGAGGTTTCCGCGGCGTGATGGCGGGGACCTTGGTGCTCGAGGCGATCGTGGTGCTGCTCGCGCTGCCGGTGGTCGCCGACGTCGGCGGCGGGGTGACCTGGGTCTCGGGCACCTACCTCGTGGCGCTGGCGGTGGTGATGGTCCTCGGAGCCGGGGTGCAGCGGCGGTCCTGGGCGCTGCCGTTCAACCTCGGGTTACAGGTGTTCGTCCTGCTGGGTGCGTTCATCCACCTGTCCATCGGCGTCATCGGCGTGATCTTCGGGGTGGTCTGGGGCTTCATCCTGGTGCTGCGTGCCGATGTGCGCAGCCGGATGGAGAAAGGCCTGCTGCCCAGCCAGCGCATCCAGCGTCGGTAGCCCGCTCGATGCGGTGGCGACCGGCCGACGGGGCTGTCGTCGGCGGCCAGTCCGGGCCACGGAACGGACACCGCCGCCGAGCAGCCCTACCGCTGCTGTCGCGCCCGGAAGCGTGCCGGATAGGCTGTGCGCCGTGACTGAGCAGACGTTGGTACTCATCAAGCCGGACGGTGTGGCCCGTGGCCTTGTCGGCGAGGTGCTGGCACGCATCGAGCGTAAGGGCCTGAAGATCGTCGCCCTCGAGCTGAAGCACGTGTCCGAGGAACTGGCCGAGGGCCACTACGCCGAGCACGCCGAGAAGCCGTTCTTCGGGTCCTTGATCGAATTCATCACCTCGGGCCCGGTTGTCGCGGCCATCCTGGAGGGCCCGCGCGCGATCGCCGCGTTCCGCCAGATCGCGGGCGGCACCGATCCGGTCGAGAAAGCCGTGCCTGGCAGCATTCGCGGAGACTTCGCTCTCGAGACGCAGGAGAACCTGGTCCACGGGTCCGATTCGCCCGAATCGGCCAAGCGTGAGATCGCGCTCTGGTTCCCCGAGCGGCCCGCCTGACCGAGCCTCGATGGTCGTGCCCGCGCTGCTGCGACGTGCGCGTTCGCGCCGCGGGCCGGACCGAGTGGAGCGCCGATGGCGAACGCCCGGCGCGCGGTGTGGGATACTGGCATCGGCTGCTATCGACGCAGACTGTTCGTGCAGGTGCGCGAACGAGACGTGACGAGCGCAGCCGGATGACACCACGGTTCGATGCCGATCATCGCTGCTGTGGACAAACGGCCTGGTCACAGGGTCGCCTGTCCGCTAGGCACGCTGGATGAGCGCTCGATCCGCGGAGTTCAGCCATACAGCCAGGCGCCGCGTGACCAGTTAGCCCGAACGACGAACAACCGAGGAAATAACCGGGCACGCGGGGCGAGACCACTTGACCTCGCGCCCACCGGGTGTGAGTCGAACGGACAGTGCCCCCGCGTCGGCCGCGTCACTCCCGCAGGGAGGGACGCGCCCGGGGGTCCGAGGAGACTTCGTGGCCGATCAAGAGCCGCTGGAAACAACATCACAGGATGCCGAACAATTGCCGGAGCGAATCCGAGTTCACGCACTCGCCAAGCTGCTGGGAGTAACGAGCAAGCGCATCCTGGCCAAGCTCACCGAGATGGGGGCCGACGCGCGCAGCGCCCAGTCCAACGTCGACCGAGCCGTCGCGGAATCGGTGCGCGACGCCTTGGTGACGGTCGAGGCGGATGCCGCGGCCGAACAGCCGAGCCCCGGGCAGGCGGATGCCCCCGCACCGGCGCGGACCGCCGAACCAGGGGAAGACGCCGCCACGCGGGCGACGGCCGCCCCATCGGCGGCCGAACAGCCGCAACCAGCGCGAGAAACGCGGACCGACACGCCCTTCACCGGGGCGGGCGTCCTCTTCTCCGCGCCGGACGTGCCGAGCGCCACGCAGGCGCCGACCGGTGACGCGGCAGCTCAGCCCACGCAGCTGTTCACCCACCCGGTGCGGCCCGAGCCGGAGCCGGTGGCCCCGGCGGTGTTCGAGTCCGCCGCCGTCGTGCAGGCGCCGCTGTTCCTGCCCCCGGACGCCACGGCCGCCGAGGCAGCGCGCAGACAGCGTCGCGCCGAGCGCGATACCCGGCGCACCGAAGAACCGGCGCCCGAGCCCGCCGAGGACGAGACCGAGGTCGCCGAGGACGAGCGCGAGGCCGCCGACCAGCAGGGTGACGCCGAAGGTCAGCCGCGTCGCAGGCGTCGTGGGCGCCGCGGGCGTGGCCGTGGCCGGGGCGAGCAGCAGTCCGAAACCGACGGCGACGAGGAAAACGAAGCCGACGACGAGAACGACGACGAGTCGGCTCCCGAGACCGCCGAGACGGTGGAGTCCGCGGAGGCTTCGGAGTCGGCGGAGTCTTCCGAGTCTTCCGAGTCCGCCGAGGGCGAGGACGAGGACGAGGCGCCGGAAGGCTCCAGCCGTCGCCGCCGTCGTCGTCGCCGCCGCAAGGTCGCGGGCGAGGCCGGGGAGAGCGAGTCCTCCGACGACGACCCGCCGAACACGGTCGTGCACGAGCGCGAGCCGCGCAACAAGAGCCGCAGCCGTGTCGCGGTCGACGAGGTCCAGGGCATCACCGGCTCCACCCGGCTGGAGGCCAAGCGGCAGCGCCGTCGCGACGGACGCGAGGCCGGCCGCCGCCGCCCGCCGATTCTGACCGAGTCGGAGTTCCTGGCCCGCCGCGAAGCCGTCGACCGCGTGATGGTCGTGCGCGAGAAGTCTTTCCCGGATCACCCCACCGCCACGCAGGTGGCCGTGCTCGAAGACAACATCCTGGTCGAGCACTTCGTCACGAGCACCGGCTCCGCGTCCATGGTCGGCAACGTCTACCTGGGCAAGGTGCAGAACGTGCTGCCCAGCATGGAGGCGGCGTTCGTCGATATCGGCCGCGGCCGCAACGGTGTGCTCTACGCGGGCGAGGTCAACTGGGAGGCCGCCGGGCTCGGCGGCAGGGAGCGCAAGATCGAGCAGGCGCTCAAGCCGGGCGACCAGGTGCTGGTCCAGGTGAGCAAGGACCCGGTCGGTCACAAGGGCGCCCGCCTGACCACCCAGATCAGCCTGGCCGGGCGCTTCCTGGTGTACGTGCCGGGCGGTACCTCCACCGGGATCAGCCGCAAGCTGCCGGACACCGAGCGCAAGCGTCTGAAGGAGATCCTGCGCGACATCGTGCCCGCCGACGCCGGTGTGATCATCCGCACCGCCTCCGAAGGCGTCAGCGAGACGGAACTGGCCCGCGACGTGGAGCGGCTGCAGAAGACCTGGCGCACGATCCAGCAGCAGACGGGCAAGGACAACAACGGGCCCAAGACGCTGTACGAGGAGCCCGATCTCCTGGTCAAGGTCATCCGAGACTTGTTCAACGAGGACTTCTCCAAGCTGGTCATCGAGGGTGACCGCGCCTGGAGCACGGTCGAGAAGTACATCGGCACGGTCGCGCCGGACCTGCTCGCCCGGGTCTCCCGACACGAGAACAACGGTGTCGACGTGTTCGAGACCTATCGGATCGACGAGCAGCTGGCCAAGGCGCTGGATCGCAAGGTGTGGCTGCCCTCGGGCGGCACCCTGGTGATCGACCGCACCGAGGCCATGACGGTGATCGACGTCAACACCGGAAAGTTCACCGGCTCCGGCGGCAGCAACTTGGAGGAGACGGTCACCAGGAACAATCTGGAGGCGGCCGAGGAGATCGTGCGCCAGATGCGGCTGCGCGACATCGGCGGCATGATCGTCGTCGACTTCATCGACATGGTGCTCGAGTCCAACCGCGACCTGGTGCTGCGCCGCCTGACCGAGGCGCTGGGCCGGGACCGCACCCGCCACCAGGTGTCCGAGGTCACCTCGCTGGGCTTGGTCCAGATGACCCGCAAGAAGCTGGGCACCGGACTGGTCGAGGCGTTCTCGACCACCTGCGAGCACTGCCACGGTCGCGGCATCCTTGTGCACGCCTACCCGGTGGAGCCCGGCTCCGGTGAGGAGGCCGCGGCGCGCACCCGGGAGAGCGGTTCGCGCAGGCGCCGTGGCCGGGACAAGGGCGCGGCCGCGCAGGCTCCCCAGCCGGCGAACGGCTCGGGTCCGGCAGCCGAGCAACCCGAGGAGGAAGCGGCCGTCAAACGGGCGCATCCGGTGGCGCTGGCCATGGCCGCGCACCACTCCGATGAGGGCGAGCAGGAGCCGGAACAGTCCGAGGCCGCCGCGGAGCCGACCGGAACCGCGGTCGCCGACGAGCAAGTGGTCACGGAGGTCGTCGAGGCCGCGGTGGCGGTGCCCGCCGAGGAGCCGGAGACCGAGCCCGCCGAAGTGGTCGAGGTCATCGAGGAAGTCGAGAAGGTCGAGTCCGCGCCGGTCGCCGAGCCTGCCGCCATCGCCGAACCGGAGCCGGTCGCCGCGGCCGAGCCGGTCGCTCGACCCGTCTCGGCTGCCGAGCCGGTCCCGAGGGGCGAGAACGGTGCTGCCGCCAACGGTGCTGCCGCAGAAGCGTCGGTCCGTCCGGCTCGTCGCCGACGGGTGGCCCGTTCGGCTGCCGCGCCTGCCGCGGACAGTTCGGGGGCGGTGTTCGTGCTACCCACCGGGGAGCAGACGCCCGCGCCCGCGGTCGACTACTCCCAGCCGGCACCGGCCGAACTGCCGCAGCGCAACCGGCCGCGCAGGCGTGCGGTCGGCCGCCCGGCAGGCGCGCCGGACGCGTCGAACTGAGTTGTAGCTCACCTCACGTGGCCCCCGCCGGTCCATCCGGTGGGGGCCACGTGCGTCCCGGCAGCGAACCGACGGCATGGCGCGGTGGCAGCGTGGACGCCGGTTTGGTCGTCGCGGTAGCCGTCCTGTAATCTTGGACAGTCGCTGCCCGGTGACAACATGTTTTGTCTTCGTGGCCCGGTTCTCGACAGTTCGATACCGAGAGCCACCAGGCGCCGAGGCGGTGGCGATTACCAGACCAGTCGTGTGGCGGTTTCCGGTGGAATCAGACCGGAGGAGTCGCCGCGTGAGCAAGTGCCGAGCACTACAGGAAGAAGGGCAGCCGACCGATGGCAACGTACGCGATCGTCAAGACCGGCGGAAAGCAGTACAAGGTCGCGGTCGGTGACCTGGTGAAGGTGGAGAAGATCGAGGGTGCGCCGGGCACCGCCGTGGCGCTGGCCCCGGTCCTCGTCGTCGATGGCGCCGAGCTGACCACCGACGCCGCGAAGCTGGCCGAGGTCTCCGTGGCCGCCGAGGTGGTCGAGCAGACCAAGGGCCCGAAGATCCGCATCCACAAGTTCAAGAACAAGACCGGCTACCACAAGCGCCAGGGTCACCGTCAGCCGCTGACGGTCCTGAAGGTCACCGGCATCAAGTAAGACATCCCGAGGAGAACCAGCTATGGCACACAAGAAGGGTGCGTCCAGCTCCCGGAACGGGCGCGATTCCAACGCCCAGCGACTCGGCGTCAAGCGCTTCGGCGGCCAGACGGTCAAGGCCGGCGAGATCCTGGTGCGTCAGCGTGGCACCCACTTCCACCCCGGCGTGAACGTCGGCCGTGGCGGTGACGACACTCTGTTCGCCCTGGCGGCGGGCGCGGTGACGTTCGGCACCAAGCGTGGACGCAAGACCGTCAACATCGTGGCCCCGGAGCCGGTTCAGGCCTGACCGCCGAACCACTTCCGGACTACAGCGAGCGGGTCAGGGTCTCGAAACCCTGGCCCGTTTTTCGTGTTCGAGAACGAACTGCCCCGAGTACGACCAGTCCCGAAGGAGGATGATTCGGCGTATGTCCAAGTTCATCGACCGTGTCGTACTACATGTGCGTGCGGGTAAAGGCGGCCACGGTTGCGCCTCGGTGCACCGTGAGAAGTTCAAGCCGCTCGGCGGGCCCGACGGCGGCAACGGTGGCAACGGCGGAGACGTCATCCTCGAGGTCGACCCCAACGTGCACACCCTCTTGGACTTCCACTTCCACCCGCACGCCAAGGCAGGCAACGGCAAGCCGGGCGAGGGCGGCAACCGCGACGGCAAACAGGGCGCCGATCTGATGCTGAAGGTGCCGGACGGCACCGTGGTGCTCGACGACGACGGCAAGGTGCTCGTCGACCTGGTCGGTGCGGGCAACCGCTTCATCGTCGCCCGCGGCGGCCGCGGCGGTCTCGGCAATGCCGCGCTGGCTTCGAAGGCCCGCAAGGCTCCGGGTTTCGCGCTGCTCGGCGAGGACGGCGAAGAGCTCGACCTGGTGCTGGAGCTGAAATCCGTAGCCGACGTCGGGCTCGTCGGCTTCCCGTCGGCGGGCAAGTCCTCACTGGTCTCGGTGCTGTCGGCGGCCAAGCCGAAGATCGCCGACTACCCGTTCACCACGCTGGTGCCCAACCTCGGCGTCGTCGCCAGCGGTGACACCACCTTCACCGTCGCCGACGTGCCCGGTTTGATCCCGGGCGCGAGTGAGGGCCGGGGACTGGGGCTGGACTTCCTGCGGCATCTCGAGCGGTGCGCGGTGCTCGCCCACGTGGTGGACTGCGCGACGCTGGAGCCGGGCCGCGACCCGGTGTCCGACGTCGACGCGCTCGAAGCCGAACTGGCCGCGTACAAGCCCGCGCTGAGCGCGGACGCCGGCCTCGGCGACCTCGCCGACCGGCCGCGCGTGGTGATCCTGAACAAGATCGACGTGCCCGACGCGGCCGAACTCGCGGAAATGGTGACCCCGGAGTTCACCGAACGCGGCTGGCCGGTGTTCGAGATCTCCGCGGTGAGCCGGGCGGGTCTGCGTCCCTTGACTTTCGCCCTCGCCGACCTGGTGCGCCAGTACCGCGAGGATCATCCGAAGGCCGCGCCCAAGCGGCCGGTCATCCGTCCGATCGCGGTGGATGAAACCGGATTCAGTGTGATCGCCGACCCGGAGGAGCCGGGCGGTTTCATCGTGCGCGGCACCCGGCCGGAGCGCTGGGTGCGCCAGACCCAGTTCGACAACGACGAGGCCGTCGGCTACCTGGCCGACCGTCTGGCCCGCCTCGGCGTCGAGGACGAGCTGGTGAAGCTGGGCGCGGAACCGGGTGCGCCGGTGACCATCGGCGACGTGACGTTCGAGTGGGAGCCCCAGATCTCCGCGGGCGTCGACATGGTGCCCACCGGGCGCGGCACCGACATCCGGCTCGAGCATTCCGACCGGGTCAGCGCGGCTGAGCGCAAGCACGCGTCCCGGGTGCGACGCGGTCTGGTGCAGGAAGAGCAGGAGTAGGGCGACCGCCCTGACTACCGTGGATTCGATTGTGGCGCAGGGAGTTGGGTGGCGATGCGGGTGAATTCGGCGACCGCCGAAGCGGATTCGCCGGGCCTCAGCGAGGCCCGTCTGGCGATCGCGTCGGCGCGACGGGTCGTGGTGAAGATCGGTTCGTCGGCGCTGACCAGCTTGAAGGGCGGCCTGGACACCGCGCGACTGGATCGGCTCGCCGACGCGGTGGAGGCGCGGATGCGCGCCGGATCCGATGTGGTGGTCGTGTCTTCGGGCGCGATCGGCGCCGGCATCGCGCCACTCGGCCTGACCAGCCGTCCGCGTGATCTGGCGACCAAGCAGGCCGCGGCGAGCGTCGGACAGCTGGCGCTCGCGCATGCCTGGGGCACCTCGTTCGCCCGTTACGGCCGTACGGTCGGGCAGGTGCTGCTGAGCGCCGACGACTTCGCCCGCCGCGAGCACCACCGCAACGCGCAGCGCACCCTCGATCGTTTACGTTCGCTCGGCGCTGTTGCCGTGGTGAACGAAAACGACACGGTAGCGACGGAAGAGATCCGATTCGGCGACAACGACCGGCTCGCGGCGCTGGTCGCCCACCTGATCGGCGCCGACGCGCTGGTGCTGCTGTCGGACGTGGACGGCCTCTACGACGGCGACCCCCGTAAGGGCGCGGCCACGCTGATTCCGGAGGTACGCAGCAGCGCCGACCTCGACGGCGTCATCGCGGGCAGCGGCGGCGCGCTCGGCACCGGAGGCATGGCGTCGAAGTTGTCGGCGGCGCGCCTGGCCGCGGATGCGGGTGTGCCGGTCCTGCTGGCCGCCGCCTCGTCGGCCGCCACCGCGCTGACCACCGGCACGGTCGGCACCGCGTTCGCCGCCCGCCCGGTGCGGTTGTCCGCCCGCAAGTTCTGGGTCCGGCACGCCGCCGACAGCCGCGGCGCGCTGCTCATCGACGAGGGCGCGGTCCAAGCGGTGGCGCACCGGCGGCGGTCGCTGCTCGCGGCGGGAATCATCGGCGTGCGTGGGCGCTTCTACGGCGGGGACGTGGTGGATCTGGTGGCCCCCGACAGCCGTGTCGTCGCCAGGGGCGTCGTCGAATACGACAGCACCGAACTGGCGGGCATGCTCGGCCGCTCCACCGCCGAGCTTCCCGAGACCATGCAACGCCCCGTCATCCACGCCGACGACCTGGTCAAGGTCTGATCGCACACCAGCCGATCGGCAGCGGGGACACCGAGCGAGTCATGAGCACGCTCCGGTCGCGGTTCGCCTCGGCGCGGGCTGGTGCGGGACGCCGAAGCGCTGTGGCCGATCGCGCGAGCGGTGCGTCGGTAGCATGATGCCGGTCGTTCGGCCGCCTCCGCCGCGAACCGGATGCCCGTGGCAACGCTCCCGTTCGGTGGTTCGCGGCGCGCGTATTGCGGTGGCGGCTCGGAAGGTGGATACCTGCTACGTCACCGGATCCATCCGTTCGCCGACGGTCTGGCTTGCCCGTTCGTGTGATCGGCTGAGCGACGTCCAGCCGGACGTGGATCGGGACGGCTTGGATGCCGTATCGGTCGGTTGATGTACCGGCCGATCGGCGAGCGCGTTGTGACGATTTCCGAGGTCGAGGATCAGACCTGGCCTCGTACCCATCGGCTGCCGGACCGTCAGGATGGGACGACGCCGGGCTGGTTGGTGGTCGGAATCTGCTCCTGATTGCCTTCCACCGGGCCGGTGACACCGGGTTGGCCGCCTGGGTCGGGCAGCGGGACCGCGGGATCGGCAGGGCCGGGCACAGGGGGTGGTGCGGGCTGCGGGCTCGGCTGTGTTTGGGGTGGGCTCGGTGGTTGTGCCGGCTCCGGGATGGGCGGCGCGGGCGGGGGCGCGGGGAGCGGCGCCGGTGCCGACGAACTCGGCGGTGGTGCGGGCTCCGGGCTCGGCGGCGCTGGTGAAGGACTCGGTGGTGCGGGTGAAGGGCTCGGGCTCGGTGGCACGGGGGGAGCACTCGGCGGCGCCGGTGTGGTGGTCGGCGCCTGCTGCGTCGGCGGAGCCGGTTCAGGTGCGAGTGACGGCGGCGCGGGCTGTGGTGACGACGGCGCGGGCTGTGGCGATGGCGTGGGTTGCGGCGTCGGCGCGGTCGGGGCCTGCTGCGTATCCGGCTCCGGCGGGGCGGGTGGCATCGGATTGTGGGAAGCGTCAGGCGATTCCGGCGCGGCAGGTGCGGGTTGCGCTGTGCCCGGCGACCATTGCTCATTGGGCAGCGCCTGCTCGGGCGTCGAGTATCTCGGTGTGCCAGGAGGGACCGCCTGCGGCGCGGACGGCGCCGTCACAGCGGGCGGTGCGGGCAGCGCGGGGACGCCGGTTCCCGCCGCGGAATAGGCGGGCTTGTAGACCATGTTCATCGCCAGCACGGCTTCCTGACGCAGTGCCTCCTGCGCCATCTGCGCGTCGATGACGTGCGCGGCCTCCAGCAGTTGCGCGATCGCGCCGACCGGTCCCGAAGCGCCGGGCGGCACCACCGCGAGTTTCACCGCCTCGGCGGCCGCGGCGACCCCGCCGAGCCGGGCTCCCACTTGGCCCAGCACCGCGGCAAGCTCATCCGCCGACGCCGCGAAACTGCGTGCGCATGCCTGGGCGGCGTCGGCGGCGGCGCCTTTCCATTCGGCCGAGTCCATCACGCGGTCCACACCGCCGCGAGTGAGTGGAAACGACGTGGTGAGCGCCCCTGCGGCCTCGATCCAGATCGTCGACGCGCGTAGCACCTGCGCGGCGTCGATCTGCTGCGCCTTCGCGTAGATCTCTTCGTGCCGCAGCGACTCGAAATGTTCCATCGAGCTGATGTAGGTGGGATCGGAGCCGCTCATCGGGGCAACCTCGCCTCAACCGCGCGCAGGGCGGCGGCGCCCGCGGCATCGGCTTCTTCGAACAGCCCTCCGCTGATCAGGAATGCTTCCTTCATGCGGTAGGCCGCTTCGATGTAGTGGTCGAGCAGAGCCGCCGCGTCCCGCGCCTTGCGGCCGAATCCGGCCTGCAACTGCTGCGCGGAGACGAATCCGCCGAAACCGCCGAGTTCCGCGGCGGATTCGAGGCGTTGCTGTAGATGGATCAGCCGATCGGCCTGCCGGTCGTACATCTCGGCGCACTGCCGAGCCGCTGCCGGATCGAACTGGACGGTCCCGGCCTGCGCGGCGTCCATGAATCGGGCGATATCGGCTCGGCTGGTCTCGATCGTCATCGCTCACCCCTGAGATCGGTCGGTCCGCCTCAGACTAACCGGAAGCCCGGCGCCGGGTCAGCAATAGTCGGCGGTCACGCTCGCGGGAGCGGGCTATACCGGTATGCGCTTTTGCAATTGGGTCGCGATCTGTTCCGAGGAGGCAGGCGCGATGCGCACTTCGACACCCGCCTTGATCAGGTATCTTCCGTCGTTCCGCACGTCGATCCAGGTGTAGTGGACCGGCGGGGGCGGGGTCGGACGATCCAGTCGCGGTTCGATTCTGATGTGGCCCTCGGCGGTATGCGGCTCGAGCAGCAGCTTGCGGATGCGCGGCGCCGCCTGGTGTCGCGCGGGCGCTGTTTCCTTGTCGCGCACCGCGTCGCCGGTGGCGACCCGAGCGGGTTCGCGGCCCGCGGGGGTCTTCGGCAGCAGCGCCGCTATCCGCCGCCCCAGTTTCGAGCTGTGCCCGATCGAGATATGCACGCGGCCACCGAAATTCGGGCTCGTGCCGGGTTCCTGCACCGCGAGCACGGCGCGGTCGTAGATGGCGGCGGCCAGCAGCCGCAGTTCACCGCCCGGCTGGTGGGTGCCGCCGATGGCCACGATCCTGGTGTGCGGCGCGGCCAGAATACGCAGGCAGGCCGATAGATCGGGGTCGGAGCCGAGCGGCAACCGCTCGGCGAGGGTGATGCGCAGCTTCTCGGCCTCGTCCTCGGTGCGGGGAGTCTCCAGGATGCGCAGCGGGTACGGGTGACGATCCAGATCGGTCTCCCGCCAGATATAGGCGAACTCGTCCGGAGTGAAGGTCCATTCCACGGCCGACTCACATCCTTACCGAACCACCAATACTGTTCGTAGCCTAGCGGTCCCGACGCCGAGATCGCAGATGACTTCACGGTACGGGTGCGTCCGGTGTCAGCTCGGCCGGGCCTCCAGCACGTTGTCCGGCGAGGCCGTCGGCACCCGCTTGGTCAGCGTGAATCCGTGCCGGGCGAGGAAAGCGCGGTACTCGGCCTCGGTCCGTTCCCGGCCGCCTGCGTTGACCAGCATCTCCAGGTCGATGAACTTGCTCGGGTGCGGCGCGCTGTGTTCGGGTACGACCAGCTCGACGATCAGCAGCCGGGCGTCGGGGTCCATAGCCGCACGGACCGTTCGCAGAATGCGCCCCGCCTCCGGTTCCGCCCAGTCGTGCAGGATGTGCTTGAGGATGTAGGCGTCGCCACCCTTGGGGACGCTGTCGAAGAACGATCCGCTTTCCACGGCGCAGCGATCGGCGAGACCGAGTTCGGCCAGCCGCGTGGGCGCCGCCGCCACCACTTCGGGCAGGTCGAACAGGACGCCGCGCGACCGCGGGGCACGGCGCAGGATCTCGGTGAGCAGGGTTCCTTCACCGCCGCCGACGTCGACCAGGGTCTCGTAGCGGCCGAAATCGTAGGCCGCGAACAGCGGTTCCAGCGCGAGGCTGCCGATGCTGGTCATCGCGCGATCGAACAGTTCGCCGAGTTCGCGGTCGTGCTGGATGTAGTCGAAGAACGGCATCCCGTTCAGTTTCTCGCCGACCGGCTCGCCGGTACGCACGGCGTCGACCAGGTGCGACCAGTGGTTGCGGTGCGCGGGCGACCCGAAGAACAGCACCGCGTCGCGCAGCGACACGTTCGCGTCCTTGCGCAGCGCCCGCGCCATCGGCGTCAGCGCGTACCGTCCGTCGTGCCGTTGGGTGAAAATGCCGTAACTGATCAGCAGCCGCAGCAACCGCCGCAGCGCGTCCTCGTCGGCGCCGACCGCCGCCGCCAGTTGTGCGCCCGACCGCGGTCCCGCCGCGAGTTCGTCGGCCACGCCGAGCGCCGCGGCGGCATGGATGGCCTGCGTGATCCATCCGGCGGCGATCAGCTCCATCAGCGCGACGTGCCCCGGCACCAGCTTGCGGAACGCGACGGCCAGCGCGCCGCGAACCGATTCGACGGCCCGTATCAGCGGCAGCGGAGGGATTCTCGGTCGGTCGGACCCCACAGCGACTCCATCCGTCGAAGGTCGGCAGCACTCTGCGCTTGTCTAGGAGGGTACGTCGCGCCCGGGTTCGCTGCGCTGTTTCTCCCGCTCGGCCGCCGTGGCGAGATAGTCGCCGAGTTCGCGCCGGAGCGTGACGTCCATCGACCGGGCGAGCGTCGCGTGCACCGAGGCGACCGCCAGCTCGCGCATCTTGTTGAGCATCGTTGTGGTCTCGGCGATTTCGTTGCTGGTGTCCGGCAGCCAGCCGGGGCCGTGCTCGTCGATGATGTGCTGCTTGGCGGCGGTGATCATGATGTGGGTGATGTCATCGATCCGATCGGCCACCTTGGCGTAGATCTCGATGAGCGTGCGCAGTTCGAGCCCGTACTCGTGCAGCTCGGCGAACGAGGTGAGCAACTGGGTTTCGGTGAACACCACCGTGTCGCCTTCGAGCCGCACCAGCTTCATCTCGCGCAGCCGGTCGACCAGCTCGTCGGCCTCCGCGCCGAGGATGGTGCCGATCAGCTCGCGGGGCACCTCGAACGTCTCGTCCTTGGCCCAGGACGCCGTCACGGCGTGTTGCAGGCCGAGCACCTCGGTCAGGTCCTTGCCGGTCTCCCAGCTGGTGATGAAGTCGGCGATGTGCGCGGTGGTGAAGCCGCGCTGCAGCAGCGCATCGATCAGGCGCAGCCGCTCCAGGTGCGCGTCGTCGTAGATGCTGGCCCGGCCGTCCTTGCCGACCGGCGGCGGCAGCAACCCGCGTTCCTGGTAGGCGCGCACGTTGCGGGTGGTGGTGCCCGCGGCGCGCGCGAGGTCATCGATCCGGTACTCCGGCGTCGACCTCACCTCCCTCGCTGACCACGGCGCCGACGGACCGGCGGCACGCTTTGCACTCGCTGCGGACCGAGTCTATCGTCCGCGCCGCCGGTCCCGCGGCACTCAGGAAACCGGTGCCACCCGCTGTCGCCGCTGGTCGGCGGTCTGTTCGACCATGAGGTAGTCGTCGAGATCGACCGCGCGCAGCTGATGGACATACTGGGTGGCGAACCCCGGATACATGGTCGCGTTGAAGCCGTCCTCGGTGAGATACCAGCTGCGGCATCCCGAGTTCCAGGTGGTGGCGGCGAGCTTGCGCTGGATGGCGGCGTTGTAGCGATCCTGCCGATCGCGCCGTACGTCCAGCATGCGCAGATCCCGGTCCAGGATGAGGCCGATCGCGCCGACGAGGTAGTCGATCTGGGCTTCCATGTAGACCAGCGCGGAATTGTGCCCCGGCCCCGAATTCGGTCCGAACGTGAGATACAGGTTGGGATATCCGGAGACCGCGACGCTCTTGTAGGCGTAGGCCCCGCGCGACCATTCGTCGGCGAGAACCCGGCCGTCGCGCCCGACCACCGGAATGGGGGTCCCGGTCTTGGAGACGTCGAATCCGGTCGCGAAGACGATGCAGTCCGCCTGGTGTTCGATACCCTCCGCGGTGCGGATGCCGTGCTCGGAGATCCGGGCGATCGGCCAGGTGATCAATTTGCAGTTGTCCCGTTGCAGGGCGGGGTAGTAGTCGTCGGTCATCAGCAGGCGCTTGCAGCCCGCGCGGAAGTCCGGGGTGAGCTGACGGCGCAGCCACGGGTCCTTCACCTGTCTGCGCAGCTGTGCCTTGCCGACCAGCTCGACCACCCTGGTCAGCGGCGTGTTCCAGACCACGCCCAGTGCCACCGACTCGTGTCCGTAGAACCAGGCGCGCCGAGCCAGCTGTTCGGCGGCGGGCACCCGGCGGTAGAGCTCCTTGGTCAGGCCGTTGGTCCGTCGGTCGACCCGGGGCAGCACCCAGCCGGGCGTGCGCTGGAACACCTTCACCGAGTCGGCTTTGTCCACCAGCTCCGGGATGATCTGGACCGCGCTGGCCCCGGTGCCGACGACCGCGACCCGTTTGCCGGTGAAGTCGTAGTCGTGATCCCACCGGGCGCTGTGGATCTTGTGGCCGCGATAGGTCTCGATGCCCCGGATATCCGGAAGACTGGCGTTGGCCAGCGGCCCGGAGGCCAGCACCACGGTGCGGGCGAGGATCGGGTGCGCGTGGCCCTCGACGGCGATCTCCCAGGTCCCGGCCTGCTCGTCGAACGCGATGCCGGTGACGTTGTGCCCGAACCGCAGGTGCGGACCGAGCCGGAATTCCGCGGCCATCGCCTCGATGTAGCCGAGGATCTCGTTGCTTCCGGAGTAGGTGCGTGACCAGTTCGGATTCGGCGCGAAACTGTAGGAGTACAACCGCGACGGAATGTCGCACGCCGCACCCGGATAGGTGTTGTCGCGCCAGGTGCCGCCGATCGCGGTGCCGCGCTCGAAGATCGCGAAGTCGTGGATTCCGCGCTGTTTCAGGCGGATGGCGGTGCCGATTCCGGCGAACCCGCCGCCGATGACGGCGACGTCGAGGGTGTGCGTACTCATCGTATTCCCTGTCATGCGGCGGGCTCGTAGGTCAGTTCCTTCGACCACGTCGGGTTGTTGCGCAGCAGTGCCCTCGGCAGCAACCCCGTGACCTTCACCAGCGCGTCGGCCACCAGGTGGTAGGGATGCCCGCGGTCGATCACCCAACCGCCGTGCGTCTTCACGATCTGGTACATCGGAAGCCTGCGGGCGAATTCGCTGCGCTCGCCGACGTTCGCGTACCGCTTGAGCGCGCCGTAGAGCTTCTCCTCGTCGACGCCCATCGCGACGATGTTGTCGCGCATCTTGTTCAGCAGCGGCACGTAGCTCAGCACGCCGATGATCAGCGAGGGCTTGGCCCAGCCGCCGACCAGGTCGATGAGCAGCTTGCGCATCTCGGCGTGCCCGAGCAGGTCCATCACGGCGAAATCGACGGCCAGGTGGCGGGATTCGTCGGAGTTGATCCTCTTGAACGCCGCCTGGCAGACCGGGTCCTCGATCTCGTCCATGATGAACTTGATCAGGGCGCCGTCCAGCGCGACCTCCAGCATGGGGATCACGGTGCCGAGGAACGACAGCGACATGTCGTCGGAGTATTTGTCCAGGAAGTCGATCACCAGCTTGACGTTGACGTTCGGCTGCGGGATCTCGTCACCGTCGAGCATGCCCCACCGGCGCATCAGCGCCAGCTCGGCGTTGGCGTGCTTCTGTTCCTCGGCGTGGAAGTAGCGGTAGATCTCGCGCAGCGTCTCCGTCGGCGCCTTCTTGGCCATTGCCGCGAAGCCGCGCGCGCCGACGTTCTCGATCCACATCAGATCGGCCATGAACGGCTTGAGCTTGGCGTGCAGTTCGGGCGTGATCGTCTCGGCGCCCGGTGCGTCCCAATCGATGTCGGCCAGCGCCCACTGGCGGTCCTTGATCTTGCGGAGCATGTCGTCGAAGTCCATCGCGATGGCCATGTCAGACTCCTGTCTTGTCGGTGACCGAGGTGCGGTCGGTGGTGGTCGAGTCGTCCTGTGGCAGCAGCCGCTCCAGGAGTCCGAGGACGTAGGTGTATTGGGCGGGGAAGTGCCGCTTGAGCAGCCATACGACGTGCGCGTCCAGCTGGGGCAGCACGTAGAGCTGCCCGCGGTCGTGCGCGTCCAGGGCGGTGCGTGCGACGCGTTCGGGGGAGAATCCGGTCCAGCGCATGAGGAAGTCGGCCAGCTGCGCGGATTCCTTGGTGATCCGGCCGTCCCTGGCGACGTTCGTACGAACGAACGTCGGGCACAGGACCGTGACCGCGACGCCGGTGCCGCTCAGTTCGGCGGCCATGGTCTCCGACAGCGACAGCACGCCCGCCTTGGACACGTTGTAGGCGGCCATCGAGGGGGCGGCGGCGAATCCGGCAGCCGAGGCGACGTTGATGATGCCGCCGGTCCCGGCGGCGCGCAGGCGTGGGGCGAAGATCTCGCAGCCGTGCACCACGCCCCACAGGTTGATGCCCAGCGCCCACTGCCAGTCCTGGAAGCCGATGCGTCCGACGGGTTTTCCGCCGATGCCGACGCCCGCGTTGTTGATCACCAGACTGACCGGGCGCTCGAACAGCGTCTCGGCGAAGCGGGCGAGCAACTCCACGTCCTCGCGTTGCGCCACGTCGCAGCGGAAGGCGTGCGCCGCGCCCGGATGGGCGCGTTCGATCAGGGCGACCGTTTCGTCGGCGCGCGCCTCAGCGATGTCGGCGCAGATCACGCGGCCGCCGCGGGCCGCGATCTCCATCGCGAACGCTCGGCCGATACCGCTGCCCGCGCCGGTGACCACGGCTCGCGCGCCGTGGGTGCGCCGGGTGCGGCCCAGGGCCACCAGTTTCTCGAGTCCGAACATCTCAGCTCACCTTTTTCGTGCCGGAGGTAGCGACCAGCGCCGCGCGCAGGAAGTCGGCGGCGCGGGCGAGGGCCTGGTCGGCCTCGGGCACCACCATGGGAAGCGCTTGGAAGACGTGCAGTTGCCCCGGCCAGATCTCCAGCTCGCAGGTGCCGCCCGCCCGCCGGACCATCTCGCACAGCGCCTGCGCGTCGGCGCCGAGCATCTCGGTGCCGCCGACTTGCACGAGGATCGGCGGCAGCGCGAGACCGTGCGGGATGGTCAGTTGCAGGCGCGCCGCGTCGGCCGGATGGCCGCTGGTATAGGCCGCGGGCAGCCTGCGCGCGGCCGCGGCGGAGATCAACGGATCGGACCGGAGACGTTCCCGCTCGGCCGCCAAGCCGAGGGTCAGATCCAGCAGCGGGGAGAACATCGCGACGGCGGCGGGCTGGGAGCGGCCGTTTCGCCCGTTCTCGACCAGCAGGTCCAGCGCCAGGTGCCCACCCGCGGAATCGCAGGCAATCACCATGTCCTCCGGCGCGATGCCACGGCCGAGTAGCCAGCGGTAGCCGGCCTCGACGTCGTCGGCCGCGGCTGGGAACCGGTGCTCGGGCGCGAGCCGGTAGTCGGTGAGGAACACCGGAAGCCCGGTCTTCTTCGAAAGCCGGGCCGCGAGACCACGATGTGTGCGAGCCGAGCAGATCACGTACCCGCTGCCGTGGATGTAGTAGACGGCCCGTGTACCGAACGGCACGCCGGCCGCCCGGACCCACTCGCCGCGCACCGCGCCCGACCGGACCTGGGTGACGGAAGTACCGGGTGGAACGGGACCGCCGACGGCCATCAGTGTGGCGATGAGTTTGCGTGCGAACCAGACACCGGGGGCATTCATCGGAACCGCGCAGTTCACCGGCCGCAATCCGAGCCGGGTCGCCGCGGCGGCGACGGTGGCGCGGGGCGAGGGCACGGCGGGAACGCCGGGGACCGAGGTCCTCGTTGACCTTGTCATGCGTCCAGAATCAGTGATGAATGTGCCAGTTGTCAATGGCACATTCCAAGAAGGCTGATTGGTGGTGCGCGGCCCGCCTTAAGGTGACATGTGGCCACAATGGACGACGACGACATCGCGGCGGTGACCATCGGCGAGTTGGAGCCCTACGCGGTCGAGGTCGTGCTGGAGGATTACAACCCCGCCTGGCCGAGTTGGTACGCCGAAGAGAAAGCCGCGATAGGCGCGGCGCTCGGCGGCGTGGCCCTCCGAATCGAGCACACCGGCTCCACGTCGGTGCCAGGTCTCGCGGCGAAGCCGTTGATCGACATTCTGCTGGTCGTTCCCGACACCGCCGACGAAGCCGCCTATATTCCGGCGCTCGAGGCCGCCGGGTATTCATTGCGGATACGGCAGGTGGACTGGTACCAGCATCGCTGTCTCGTCCGGCGGGTGGAAAGCGGTGCGCCGCGCAATGTGAACCTGCACGTGCTCTCGCCGGAGTCGGGCGCGGTGGAGATCGAGCGAATCCTCGCCTTCCGGGATCGGTTACGCGCGAACGACGACGACCGAAGTTACTACGAGCGGACCAAACGTCAACTGGCCCTTCGTGAGTGGAAGTTCGTGCAGCACTACGCGAACGCCAAGAGCGCGGTCATCGAGGAGATTCTCGGACGTGCGCTGTCCGGTTGACGATTGCCTGCCGGGACGTGATCGGGCTGATGCCCGAGTGATTTTTGTCAGTACCCGCGCGCCGGATCGACCGGCGCCAGCAGCGGGCGGCCTTGGACGAATCGCTCGACGTTCTCCTCGACGTGATCGGCGAACGCCGCCAACCGCAGCTGGGGTGGGTTCGAATCATGCGGCGTGATGATGGCATTGGGCAGCGACCAGAGCGGATGACCCGCGGGCAGGGGCTCGGGATCGGTGACGTCGAGCCCGGCGCCGCCGATCGCGCCGCAGGCCAGCGCCGCCACCAGCGCGTCGGTGTCGATGAGGCTGCCGCGCGCGACGTTGATGATCCACGAGGACGGCTTCAACCGAGCGAGTTCGTCCGCGCCGATGAGATGCCGGGTAGCGGGAGTCGCGGGAGCGGCGACCACCACGTGATCGGTGTGCGGCCAGATCCGGCCCAGATGGCCGGCGGAAATCGTCTCGACCGACGGCGGAATGCCGGGGCCGGTGACCGGCCGCCCACTCCGGTTCACCGCGATGACGTGCGCGCCGAGCGGAATCAGCATCGGGATCAGCGCGCGGCCGATGCCGCCGGCGCCGACGATCGTCACCGTCTTGCCGCGCAGCGTGCCTACATGCGGAAAGAAGTCCTGTTGCCGCCAGTCCGCGGCGCGCAGATGCTCGGGCAGGTACCGCACGCCCGCGAGCAGCAGCATGAGCGCGTGCTCGGCCACGCTCGCCGCGAAAGCCCCTGCGGCCGAGGTGAATCGGACGCCGGGATGCCTGGCGATGACGCCCGCGGTGAACCAGTCCTCGATGCCCGCGGCCGGAAGCTGCACCCACTCCACACCGGCAGGCAGGTCCTGCGGGAACTCGTCGGGTTCACCGACCCAGACCAGCCCCTGCGCCTCGTCGAGGTCGGAGACGGTGGCGCCCGCCTCCACCACGGCTTTCTCCACCAGAGTGGGAGGAGGGTCGGTGGGGCCGATCGCGATGGTTACTGCCGGTCGGTTCATGGACGGACCTCCTTCGGAGCAGTAGGACGTGGTCGCGGGGGGTGAACGTTGCGACCGTAGCACCGCCCGGCATGCACCGGCCGGTGTGCTCGTTCCAGGCGCCCGGTCAGCTCTAGGCCCCGCTCTGCTCGTCGTCGAGCTCCACGTCCACCTTGTCCCGCTCGGCCCAGTCCAGGAGAGGATCCAGGTGGAACACCGCGTCGTCCATGCCCGCGTGCAGATCGCCGAGTTCGGCGAAACGCGGGGGAACGGAGGACATGGTGAAGTCGCGCGGGTCGATGTCGGGAATTTCGTCCCAGCGTACCGGGGTGGAGACCGTCGCGGCGGGGACGCCGCGCACCGAGTAGGCGGCGGCGATGGTGTGGTCGCGAGCGTTCTGGTTGTAGTCGACGAACAGCGTCTGCGGGTCGCGGTCGCGCCGCCACCAGGTGGTGGTCACGTCGTCGGGTGCGCGGCGCTCGACCTCACGGGCGAACGCGAGCGCCGCCCGGCGCACGTCCTGGAATCCCCAGTGCGGCGCGATCCGGACGTACACGTGCAGGCCCCTGCCGCCGGAGGTCTTCGGCCACCCGACGGCGCCGATCTCGTCGAGCACCTCGTGCACCACCCCGGCGACGCGCCGCACCCGCGACCAGGGGCATTCCGGCATCGGGTCGAGGTCGATGCGCCACTCGTCCGGACGCTCGGTGTCGGCGGCGCGGGAATTCCACGGATGGAACTCGACCGTCGACATCTGCACCGCCCAGATGACGTCGGCGAGTTTGTCGACGCACAGTTCGTCGGCGTGCCTGCCGTAGCGCGGAAAGAACACCCGCACAGTCGGAATCCAGTCCGGCGCGCCTGCGGGAAGCCGTTTCTGATGAACCTTGTCGCCCGCCAGGCCCTTGGGGAACCGGTGCAGCATGCAGGGCCGGTCACGCAGCGCGTTGACGATGCCGTCCCCGACACTCAGGTAGTACTGCACCAGATCGAGTTTGGTCGCGCCGGTCTCCGGGAAGTACACGCGGTCGGGGTTGGAAATACGGACTGTGTGGTCGCCGACTTCGAGCTCGATCGCCGACCCGGTGGATTTGGAGGCCACGGGTCGACCTTAGTGGGAGATCCGTAGGAAGTCCGTCCACAACCCGGAGCGAAGGCGATGCGGCCGCACAAACCGTGCTCGGGCTGGGTTCCCGGCATCGCACCGCTCTGGTATGCATACCGGTATGAGCAAGGCGACGCGTGTGACCGTCACACTGGACCCCCAGGTGGCCGAATGGGCCAGGGAAGCCGCCGATCGCCAGAACCGCAGCCTGTCGTCGGTGATCAACGCCGCGCTGCGCACCACGCTCGTGCACGACAGCCTGACCGCGCTGGTCATCGACGAGGAAGCCGAACTGGCCGTCGCATACGACGAAGTGGCGCTCACCGAGGCCGCCGAGGACGACGCCAGCGGCTCCGCATGAAACGCGGTGAGGTCTGGCGCTACGCCCCGACGCTCAGTGACGGCACACCTTTTCCCCGGCGCATGACGGTCGTATTGGTGTCCGATTCGGCGGTGATCACCTCGCGCTATCGCTGGCTGCACGTGGTCCCGCTGCGCGCCGCCGACCCCGGCCACGTGCTGGCCACCCACACCGAGCACGGCTGGGCAGACACCCTCGAACTGCACCGCGCCTATCGCCCGTGGCTCACCGAATACCTCGGTGTGCTCACCGCGTCCGAAACGGAATCCCTCGACGCGCGCCTGCGGGCGACGCTGAGTCTGTGAATCCAGCGCCTGCGGCGGCGCATGCTCAGCTGTACGGCGCCGTTACGTCGGGGTGGCCAGGGCGAAGGGCAGGATGGCGTCGGCTCCCGCGGCTCGGAGCGCGTGGGCGGCGACGGTGAAAGTCCAGCCGGTGTCGGTGATGGCGTCCACGAGCAGGATCGGGCCCGGCACGTCGGTCAGGTCGGGGATCTCCCAGGAATCGAACAGTCCGGCCACGCGATGTGCGGAGTTGGCCGCGGAGACCGGCGGCCTGCCCGGCCGGGTGCGCAGGGTGCCGAGGTCGCGCAGGCGGCCGACTTCGGCGAGCCGGGCGGCGAGAGTGGCGGTGAGAACCGGGTAGCGCGGGGACTCCATCGCGAGCACCGAGGTGGGGCGAGCTGCCCAATCCCACTCGCGTAGAACGGCGACGCAGGCGTCGAAGACCGCGTCGGGGACCGGGTCGTCCGGGCCGTCGAGCAGCGCTCGCAGCCGCTGCCCCCAGCCGAGGTCGGTCAGCCTGCCCAGTACGCGGCCGGTCTCGGCGCCGCCGCTGATCTTGCCGGACAAGGGAATTCCCAGCTTGGCCATGCCGGTGGGCCACTGCTTGCGCGGCGCGAGATCCAGGCCGGGGCGGTCGAGGCGAGCCTTGGTCTCGGCGACCGCGTCGGCAGCCACAGTGCGGTCGGGACGGCTGCCGGTGCAGTTGTCGCAGCGGCCGCAGCCGGGCGAATCCGCCGGTTCCGCGGACAGTCCCGGGTCGTCGAGCTGGCGGCGCAGGAACTCCATGCGGCAACCGGCGGTCGACTGATAGTCGATCATGGCCTGCTGCTCGGCCTCCCTGGCGATGGACAAGCGCTCGTAGCGCTCGGTGTCGTAGGTCCAGGGGCGGCCGGTGGCGATCCAACCGCCGCGCACGCGGCGCACCGCACCGTCGACGTCGAGCACCTTCAACACCATCTCCAGCCGGGAGCGGTTCAGCTCCACCAGCGGCTCCAACGCCGCGGTGGACATCGCTCGTTCGGAATCGAGCGCCGCGAGGACGGCGCGCACGATGTGCTCGCGCGGGAAGGCGACGGAGGCGAAGTAGCTCCAGATCCGCGCGTCCTCGGGGCCGGGAAGCAAGACCACCTCGGCCCGGTCGGTGCCGCGTCCGGCCCGTCCCACCTGCTGGTAGTAGGCGATGGGGGAGGAGGGCGCACCGACGTGCACCACGAACCCGAGGTCGGGCTTGTCGAACCCCATGCCGAGCGCTGAGGTGGCGATGAGTGCCTTGACCTCGTTGTTCAGCAGCGCCGCCTCCAGCGCCTCGCGTTCTGCGGGGTCGGTCTGGCCGGTGTAGGCGGCGACGGTGTGGCCGTGGGAGTTCAGCACATCGGCCAGGTCGTGCGCGGCGGCGACGGTGAGCGTGTAGACGATGCCGGAGCCGGACAGCCGGTGCAGGTGACCGCTGAGCCAAGCGGTGCGTTCCACGGCGTCGTCGAAGCGCACGACCGACAGGTGCAGCGACTCGCGATCCAGCGTGCCGCGCAGCACCAGGGTGTCGGTGCCGATCTGGGTGGCGACGTCGGTGACCACCCGGTCGTTGGCGGTCGCGGTGGTCGCGAGCACCGGGACATCCGAGCCGAGATCGGCGATCAGCGTCCGGATGCGCCGGTAGTCCGGCCGGAAGTCGTGGCCCCAGTCCGAGACGCAGTGCGCTTCGTCGATCACCACCAGCCCGGCGTCGGCCGCGAGCCGGGGCAGCACCTGATCCCGGAAGTCCGGGTTGTTCAACCGCTCCGGGCTGACCAGCAGCACGTCGACCGCTCCGGCGGCGACCTGAGCGTGGATCTCGTCCCACTCGGTGACATTGCCGGAGTTGATCGTGGCGGCGACCACCCCGGCGCGCTGCGCCGCCGCGACCTGGTTGCGCATCAGCGCCAGCAGCGGCGACACGATCACCGTCGGCCCGCGTCCGGCCCTGCGCAGCAGCTTGGCGGCGATGAAGTACACCGCCGATTTTCCCCAGCCGGTGCGCTGCACGACCAGCGCCCTGCGCCGCCTGACGACGAGCGCCTCGATGGCGGTCCACTGGTCCTCCCGCAGCCGAGCGCCGGTCCCGGCCAGCTCGCGCAACAGCTGTTCGGCGTGCTCGCGCAGGTCGGGGGTGGTGAGGTCGATCGAAGACGCATCGGTCGCCTGGGTCATGCGCTCCATCGTGCCCCACGACTCCGACAGGCGGCGGCCCGGCCGACCGCCGCCGCGATCGACCGGGCCGACGCCACACGGCCCCGTCTGTCGCGGCTGTCCACCGGCACGGGGTCCTCGGCCACGCGAGCGGCGTTGTCCGGCTCGTCATGGAAATCTCCGGCGACTCGGAGCGCCGACGAGGCGGCGACCGTGTTCAGGCGGGCCGCGCGGTCGCCGCGGCCAACTCGATCAGCCGGGTCCGGACCAGGTCCGGACGCTCTTCCACGATGAAGTGGCCGCAGTCCTGGACCAGTTCCAGGCGGTAGTCCTCGGCGCGCGCGGTCTCCTCGGACGCGAGGGAAGGATGCACCGCCGCGTCCTCGACTCCGAACAGGGTGCGAATCGGGATCCGCGCTCGGCGTCGTTCGCCACGTCCGGCCGAGTGCGGGACTTCGCGCAGCAGGAAAGTGCGGTAGGTGTCGGTCGCGGCGCGGGCGCAGACGGGGTCGCGGAAACGGTCCGTGTACACGCGAATCGCCTGGGGTCCGAACTTCTCGCGGTCGCGTATCGCGCCGGCGAAGACGAGTTCCAAGAAGCGGGTGTGCCGGTGCAGGTAGGCGCCGAAGGCCGCGATGGGCGGTTGGTACACCAGCAACCGCCACGCATGCGGGAGAAAGCTGCGTGGCGTCTGCCACGGGTGGGCGATATTGAGCGCCAGCAGCGCGTCGAATCGTTCCGGTTCCCGCAACACGAGCAGGTGGGCGATATAGCCGCCCCAATCGTGGCCGACCAGCAGGACGCGGTCCAGCCCGAGTGCGTCCAGCAGTGCGAGCAGGTCGGAGGCGACGTCGTCTTTGGCCCACCGGTGCGGCGCGGGACCGGACCAGCCGTAGCCGGGCAGGTCGGGCGCGATGATCCGCAGCCCTTCCGGCGGATCGGCCAGCAGGTGACGGTAGGCGTAGTGATGCTCGGGCCAGCCGTGCAGCGCGAGCACCGGGCGTCCGTCCGCCGGACCAGCCTCGGTGACGTGGAAACGCACGCCGCGGGCGCTCACGTTTGAGCGCCGCACGCCCGGGATCTCCGGCGGGCCGGCCGCCGGGTCGGACTCCGGAGCGGGTGAGAAGAACCAAGGCCGCCAGGGCATAAGCGATGGTATCGAGGAAGTCGCCCGGGGCGGGCCCTATCGGGCCCCGAGTGTCGCAGCGGCGGCAGCACCTCGCCACCGTGGTCGGGACGCTCATCGGCCTGGTGGTGACGGCGATCGGAACCAGCTCGGCTGCCCGAACGAGCCGAATTCGCCGCCACCTCGAGGCGGCACGGGCCGTGAGTTCACGCCGGGCGAGCACGATGCGCCCGGCGCGAAGTCGGCAACGCGACGTTCAGCCCTTGACGCAGAGCACCTGGCGCAGCGTCGCGACCACGTCGACCAGATCCCGCTGTGCGTCGATGACTTCGTCGATGTCCTTGTACGCGGCCGGGATCTCGTCCACCACGCCCGCGTCCTTGCGCGACTCGACGCCCTCGGTCTGGGCGATGAGATCGGCCACGGTGAACTGCTTCTTGGCCGCGTTGCGGCTCATCCGCCGTCCCGCGCCATGCGAAGCCGACTGGAACGAAGCCGGATTCCCCTTGCCGCGCACGACGTAGGAGCGGGTACCCATCGAGCCGGGGATCAGCGCCAGATCACCCGCGCCCGCCCGCACGGCGCCCTTGCGGGTGACCAGCATCGGCACGCCGTCGATCAGTTCTTCCGCCACGTAATTGTGGTGGCACGAAATCGGCTGCTCGAAACGGACTCCGCGATCGGCGAATTCGGCGGCGACCGCACGGCAGACCAGGGCCAGCATCACCGCGCGGTTGCGCGCCGCGTACTCCTGCGCCCAGGTGAGGTCGCGCCGGTATGCCTCCATCTCCGGCGTGCCGGAGACGAAGACCGCCAAGTCGCGGTCGGGCAGATCGACGTTGTGCGGCAGCGTCCGCGCGATCGCCATGTGCCGCTCGGCGAGTTCCTTGCCGATGTTGCGGCTGCCGGAGTGCAGCAGGATCCACACCCGCTCGTCGGAGTCCAGGCAGACCTCGATGAAGTGGTTGCCGCCGCCGAGCGTGCCCATCTGCTTGTGCGCCTTGGACTCTCGTGACTGCACCCGGGCGTCCAGCGCGCCGAACGAACCCCAGAAGCGGTCCCAGCCGGCACGCAGCGTCGCTGTGCTCGCGCCGAGCCCCGCGACCTGGGAACCGAGGCGGGTGACGTCGACGGCGTCGTGATGAGCTTGGAAGCCGACCGGCACCGCCGCCTCGATCCGCGACCGCAGCGAACGCAGGTTGTCGGGCAGGTCCGCCGCGGTGAGGTCGGTGCGCACGCTCTCCATGCCGCAGCCGATGTCCACGCCGACCGCGGCGGGCGACACCGCGTCCCGCATCGCGATCACCGAGCCGACCGTGGCCCCTTTGCCGAGGTGCACGTCCGGCATGACACGGACGCCGTGGACCCATTTCAGCGCGGCGATGTTGCGCAGCTGCTGGAGCGCGGCCTGCTCGACCTCGTGCTCGTGGGCCCACATCAGCGTCTGCGCCTTGGTGCCGCGCAGCTCGACGGGAAACATGATCGATCCTTCCGTTGGTCTTCCATATCAACGGTAGGGACCCACGGCGCGCGGCGCACCCGATTATCCGACCGGCCGGAATGGGTCGCAGATCACCTGGCGGTGTGCTCGAACCGCGCGCGATAGACGCGCTCGGCATTCCCGTGGGCGATGGCGCCGACCAGGGCTTCGGCGTCGGCGGTCGTGATCGCGTCGTCGGCGATCCACTCGTCGATGAGCTCGCCCAGCCCGCGCCGCCAGAGCAGGGCGCCCAGGTAGTGCAGCTCGGCGAGCCCGTAGCCGTCGGAGGAGTAGCACAGCGATCGGAAGGGAGCCAGTTCCAGCGTCTCGGCGAGCACGGCCCCGGCCCGTCGGCCCACGTAGGGGATGGTGAGGCCCAGATCCAGATGGACGTGGTCGAAGACGTGCGCGAGGTAAGCCGCATGGCGATGGAAGGGCCAACAGTGCAGCAGCATCACCGACAACCCGGTGCCCGCGCTGCGGCGCAGGAAGTCGGTGAGCAGCAGGGGGTCGCCGCGCCGCAGACGCAGATCGGGGTCGCCGAATCCGGTATGGAACTGCAAGGGGAGACCGAGTTCGGCGCCGATCCGCGCGCCGAGACCGACCAGCCAGCCGAGGACCTGTGGATCGGTGAGCCGGTGTTGCGGTGCGAAGCTGGTCGGTGGATGATCTCGCAGCGGGAAGTCCAGTCCGCATCGGTAGGCGACGATCGTCTTCAGCCCGACGGCGTCGGCCGCTCGCGCACGCAGCTGCGCCTCGATCCGCTCGTAGACCCCCGAGACCGCGCCGACCTGTGCGATCACTTGCTCGGCCACCTCCTCCAGCCGGACGACCTCCCGCACCTCGCCGTCCGCCAGCGCGGCGAAGTCCGCTGTGCCTCCGCCGATCCCGGTATCCAGGAACCATCGGGTCACGCCGGTCGCGCGCAGCAGCCGCGCGGCGACCTCGTGCGCGCCGAGCCGGTCGCGATGACGCAGGTAGACGTCCGGGCTGACATGCGCGGGCAGGTCGAGCGCGGGGGCGCACCAGCGGCGCACCGCCAGCCCGATCGCGGAATCGAAGCTCCCGTGCGCGCCTTCGCCGAGCAAGCTCTCGAAGCCCGGTCGATTCAAGGTGCGGGTGTGGACGCCGTGACAGTGGTGGTCGGTGAGCTGGACACCGTCGGTGAGCATGTCAGAACCGCCACCGCGTCAGGGCGGCCAGTTCTTCGGGGCTCGCGGCGGCGTACCGCTCGGCTTCGGCCCGGCGCACGGTGAGCAGCGCGTCGTGCAGTTCGGCGCCCATCGCGTCGGCGAGCACTCCGGACGCGGCGAGACGGTCGGCGGCGTCTGCCGGTGTGGTGGGAAGTCGGCGCACATCCGACATCATGCGTGCTTCGGCGTCGAAAGTCGCGGGGTCCCCGGTTATTTCGGCGGGCAGGCGCAGCTGTTCGGCGACGCCCGCGAGCCCGGCCGCGATCACCGATCCGACGATCACGTACGGGTTTCCGGTCGCGTCGAGGCATTTGACCTCGGCGTTGGCCGCCCACGGCTCGGTGCCGCGCACCCCGGTGACGAAGCGCAGCGCGGCCTCTCTGGTCTCGTGTCCCCAGCACTGCCAGACCCCCGCCCAGCGCGACGGCTCCAACCGCAGGAAGCTCGCCGGATTGCCCGCGCCGACGGCGACCAGCGCGGGCAGTTCGCGCAGCACTCCGGCCAGGAACGCCTCGCCGGTCCGCCGCATGCCGTGTGGTCCGTCGCCGCCGGCGAACAGCGGTCCGTCGTCGTCGGTCACCGACAGGTGCAGGTGCGCTCCGGAGCCGGAGCCGCCCGGTTCGATGCAGGGCGCGAGCAGCGCTCGCCAGCCGTGCCGCAGGCTCACTTGACGGATCGTGTGCCGGACCAGCACGGCCCGGTCCGCGGCGGCGACCGGCTCGGTCGGTTCGACCGACAACTCCAGTTGCGCGAGCGCGTATTCCGGGTGGAACTGGGCGACGGCGACGCCTTGCCGTTCCAGCGCCGTGACCAGGTCGTCGGCGTACTCGGCGACCTGCCCGAGGCGCACTATGCCGTAGGCGGGGCCGTGGATCGCGGGAGTGAAGCCGTCGGTGCCGTCGGCGCGTCCCACCGCCCATTCGGTCTCGAAGGCCATGGACAACCGCAGTCCGGCCGCCTGCGCCGCCGCCGTCTGGCGCGCCGCGAAGTGCCGCTGGCAGGCGACGAAGCGGGTGCCGTCCTGGGTGTACTTGTCGGTGGGCGCCCACGCCCAGCCGGGCTGGCAGGCCAGCTCGGTCAGCATGGCCGGATCGGGGATGAGCCGCAGATCGCCGTCCGGCCCGCCGAGATAGCGCCCGACCGCCATCAGATCGTCGAAGGCAAAAGTCTCGAAGCACGGCGACACGCCGACGCCGTACCGGGCCGCCAGGTCCAGCCGCCGCCTGGGCACGGCCTTCACACGCGTGATGCCCGCGTTGTCCACGAAGCTCAACGCGACCATGGATACGTCCAGCCCCCCGATCGGCGCGGTGCCGCCGTCGGCGGGGATGCGATCCGGCGTGGTGGCCATGCCCGACACGATATCGGCTCGGCCGCACCGGTAGCCGCCGCGGCGCGCCTCGCTACTCGGCGGCCAGTGCGGCGGTGATCTCCTCTTCGGTGGGAATCGAACTGCTCGCCCCCAGCCGGGTCGTCGCCAGCGCTCCCGCGGCACAAGCCCAGGTCAGCGCCCATTCGGGACCGCGATGCCAGGCCGCGGCCAGCGCACCGGTGAAGGCGTCGCCAGCTCCGGTGGTGTCGACGACGTTCACCCGCGGGCTGGGCCGGGTCAGCCGTGCGCCGTCCGGGCCGCGATAGTCCGCGCCCGCCGCCCCACGGGTGACCACCACGTGCGCGACCGTGTCGAGCGCCGCGCCCAGGTGCGCGGCCTCGCCCGAATTCACCACGGCCACATCGATGTTCGCCCACAGCTCGGCGGGTACGGTGCGCACCGGCGAAGGGTTCAACAGCACCGTCGTGTCGTGTGCGCGGGCGTGGCGCGCCGCGGCGGCCACCGTGTCGACCGGAATCTCCCACTGGCACAACAGGATATCGGCGGCCGCGATCGCCGCCAGGTCGTCCTCGGTCAGCTCGGTCATCCGCGTGTTGGCGCCGCCGACGACGATGATGCTGTTCTCGCCGTCGCCGTCGACCACGATCGTGGCGACGCCGCTCGGCCCGGCCACGGTGCGCAGCCGGTCGGCCGAGACCCCGGCGTCGGTGAGCGTCCTGCTCAGTGCGCCGGCGAAGACGTCGTCGCCGACCGCCCCGAGGAAGCGCACCTCGCCACCCCCGCGCCGCGCCGCTATGGCCTGATTCGCGCCTTTCCCGCCGGGCACCATGGCGAAGCCGCTACCGAGCACCGTCTCACCGGGGGCGGGCCTGTGGTCGGTCGTGGTCACCAGGTCCATGTTGATGCTGCCCAGCACCACGATCGCCGGAGCGTTCGATTCGACCGTCATATCGCCGGAAGGTAGTCGCCCGGTCCGTGTCACGCACGCGGGCTCGCGCCCGCGCCACCGCGCGGCACAGCGGGTGGGATCGGCGGCGCCGCTGATGCGTAGGCTGTACCCATGACGGTAGGAACGACCACCCAGCCGGATGTTCGCGAGGTGGTGCACGAGGCCGCGCGCAAGGCCCGGGTCGCGTCGCGGGCGCTGGCCCGGCTGACGACCGCGCAGAAGAACGACGCCCTGCATGCCGCCGCCGACGCGTTGCTGGCCGCCGCCGACCGCGTGCTCGCCGCCAATGCCGAGGACATCGCCGCGGCGCAGGCCGCGGGCACCGAGGACTCGCTGCTGGACCGGCTGCGGCTGACCAAGCCCCGTATCGACGGCATCGCCTCGGGATTGCGGCAGGTGGCCGGGCTGCCCGACCCCGTCGGTGTGGTGGTGCGCGGCTCGACCCTGCCCAACGGGCTGGAGATCAAGCAGGTGCGCGTGCCGCTCGGCGTGGTCGGAATGGTGTACGAGGCCCGGCCGAACGTCACCGTCGACGCGTTCGGGCTCACGCTCAAATCCGGCAACGCCGCCCTGCTGCGCGGCTCGTCCTCGGCGGCCCGGTCGAATGCCGCCCTCGTGGCCGTGCTGCGCGAATCGCTCGCCGCGCAGGATATCCCGGCCGACGCCGTGCAGTTGCTGCCGAGCGAGGACCGTTCCAGCGTCACCCATCTGATCCAGGCCCGCGGCTTGGTCGACGTGGTCATTCCGCGCGGTGGCGCCGGGTTGATCAACGCGGTCGTGCGCGACGCGCAGGTGCCCACCATCGAGACCGGCACCGGCAACTGCCACGTCTACGTGCACGCCGCCGCCGATCTCGACATGGCCGAGCAGATCCTGATCAACGCCAAGACTCGCCGTCCCAGCGTGTGCAACGCGGCCGAGACCGTGCTGATCGACGCCGCGATCGCGGATACCGCGCTGCCGCGGCTCACCGCGGCCTTGGAGCGGCACGGCGTCACCATCCACGGTGACCTGCCGGGCCAGGTTCCGGCCTCCGACGCCGACTGGGGCGAGGAGTACCTCACCCTGGACATCGCGCTCAAAGTGGTCGACGGCCTGGACGCGGCGGTGGAGCACATCGACACCTGGGGCACCGGTCACACCGAGGCCATCGTCACCGGTGATCTCGCCGCGGCGCGCGAGTTCACCGGTCGTGTCGACGCCGCCGCCGTGATGGTCAACGCCTCCACCGCGTTCACCGACGGCGAGCAGTTCGGCTTCGGCGCCGAGATCGGCATCTCCACCCAGAAGCTGCACGCGCGCGGCCCGATGGCCCTGCCGGAATTGACCTCCACCAAGTGGATCGTCTGGGGCGAAGGACAGATCCGGCCCGTCTGAGCCGCGAGCGTGGGCGTGAACGATGCCGAGTCGGCGTCGTCGCCGCGCTGCCGTAGCGTGGGGATGGTCGGAAGAAAGGTGCCGGGTGGTGTCGGAGAGCGCAGTACAGGAACCGGTCTTCTCGTCGGTGGAAGACGTGGTCGAACGGTTGGCGAGCACGGGCTACCTGGCGGACAAGGCCACCGCCACCTCGGTGTTCCTCGCCGACCGCTTGGGCAAGCCGCTGCTGATCGAGGGACCGGCGGGTGTGGGCAAGACCGAGCTGGCGCGCGCGGTCGCGCAGACTTCGGGCGCCGAGCTGGTGCGGTTGCAGTGCTATGAGGGCGTCGATGAGGCCCGCGCGCTGTACGAGTGGAACCACGCCAAGCAGATTCTGCGCATCCAGGCTTCCAGTGAGAACGACTGGGAGGAGACGAAGGCCGACGTCTTCACCGAGGAGTTCCTGCTCTCGCGCCCGCTGCTCACCGCGATCCGGCGCACCGACCCCACGGTGCTGCTGATCGACGAGACCGACAAGGCCGACGTCGAGATCGAGGGCCTGCTGCTCGAGGTGCTCAGCGATTTCGCGGTGACGGTGCCGGAACTGGGCACCATCACCGCCAGCCGCAAGCCGTTCGTGGTGTTGACCTCGAACGCCACCCGCGAGCTGTCCGAGGCGCTCAAGCGCCGCTGCCTGTACCTGCACCTGGATTTTCCCGACGAGGAGCTGGAGCGGCGCATCCTGGCCAGCCGGGTACCCGAGCTGTCGGCGGCGGTGGCCGCGCAGCTGGTGCGGATCGTGCACGTCCTGCGCGGGATGCAGTTGAAGAAGCTGCCCTCGGTGGCCGAGTCGATCGACTGGGGCCGGACCCTGCTCGCGCTCGGCTTGCGGGATCTGGACGACACGACCGTGCGCGCCACCCTCGGCGTGGTGCTCAAACACCAGAGCGACCACCAGCGCGCGCTGGCCGAACTGAAGCTGGCCTGAGCCATGGCGACCGGATCGGTCCCCCCGGATGTCGCGTCGCTGAGCGCGCCGCACGGGCTGGCGGGGCATCTGGTCGGCTTCGTGGAGGCGCTGCGAGTGCGGGGGATACCGGTCGGACCTTCGGAGACGGTGGATGCGGGCCGGGTGGTGACCGTGCTCGACCTGATGGACCGCGAGGTGCTGCGCGAAGGACTGGCCTGCGCACTGCTGCGGCGAACCACCCACCGGGCAACCTTCGACGGGCTGTTCGACCTGTGGTTCCCGGTCGCGCTCGGAGAACGCGCTCGCACGGTGGACGAGGTCGAGATCCCGCACACGCCTGCCGGGCAGGTGGACATCCCCGCGCTGCGTGAGCTGCTCGCCGAACTGCTGGCACAGGAGTCGGCGACCCCGCAGCTGGAGGCGCTGGCCGCGCAACTGGTCGAGCAACTCGGCCAGTACCAATCCGCCCGCGGTCCTTCGTTCTCGTCGTACCAGGCGCTGAAAGAGGTGCAGCCGCAGACGTTGCTGGCGAAGATCCTCGCGGGTATGGCCCTCGGACCGGATGCGAGCGAGTTCGACGCCGAAATCGCCCGGCGCGCCGCTCGGCAGCGCATCACCGGTTTCCGCGCGACCGTCGAAGCCGAGACGCGGCGGCGGGTCGCCGAACGGATCGGCCGCGAACGGGTGGCGACCTACGGAGTCGCCCGCCAAGCCGAGGACGTCGACTTCCTGCGCGCCTCGGAGGCCGAACTCACCGAGCTCAAGCGCAGTACCCAGCGGTTGGCCCGCATTCTGGCCGCGCGCCTGGCCGCACGGCGCAGGCACGCTCACCGCGGCGCCATCGATCTGCGCCGTACGCTGCGCGCGTCCATGTCGACCGGCGGGGTCCCCATTGATCTGGTGCACCGTAAGCCGCGGCCGGGACGCCCCGAACTGGTACTGCTGTGCGACGTCTCCGGTTCGGTGGCCGGCTTCAGCAGCTTCACGCTGTTGCTGGTGAGCGCGCTGCGCGAACAGTTCTCCCGGGTGCGTATCTTCGCCTTCGTCGACCAGATCGATGAGGTGACCCGATTCTTCGATCCGCACACCCAACTGGATCGGGCGATGGCCAGGATCTTCGGTGAGGCGAGCGTCGTCGGCCTGGACGGGCACTCCGACTACGGCAATGCGCTGGCCGGGTTCGCCAGGGATTTCCCGGACGCCGTCACGAGCCGCAGTTCGCTGCTGATCCTCGGCGACGCACGCACGAACTACCGTGATCCCGAGCTGAACACTTTGCGGTCGCTGGTCGGGGTCGCCAAGCACGCGCACTGGCTCAATCCGGAACCGCGCAATCAGTGGGGCTCCGGCGATTCCGCCGCGGACAAGTACCGCGAGGTGATCGAGATGCACGAATGCCGCTCGGCCAAACAGCTCACCGCGGTCGTCTCGCGGCTGCTGCCGGTGTAGGAGACGAGCATGGACGACGCCGCGCTGCTGCGCTATTGCCTGGCCAAGCCGGGCGCCTGGCAGGACGAGCCGTGGGAGGGCGACGTCGTCGCCAAGGTCGGCGACAAGATCTTCGCGTTCCTCGGCGCGACGTCGGTCGGCGTGAAATGTGGACGGACCCGCGAAGAGGCCGACGAACTGGTCCGGGTGTACCCGCAGGACGTGGCGGCGTCGGCCTACATCGGACGGTACGGCTGGAACGTCGTCCAGCTCGCCGGGGCCGTTCCGGACGACGAACTGTACGAACTCGTCGACCTCTCCTACGAGGCCGTCGTGAGCAAGCTGCCGAAGAGCAAGCGCCCCAGCGCCGGACCGGAAAGCGTTCGTTAAGGGAACCTTTGGCGCGCGCCGACAAGATCGGCGGCCATGGTGAACAGTACGCCCAACGGTCCGGCGGCGGTGCACGACAACTATTCGTTCCAGGTCGACCTGCGCGGGATCGTCGATCTGCTCTCTCATCACCTCTACTCGAGTCCGCGGGTCTATCTGCGCGAGCTGCTGCAGAATGCCGTCGACGCGGTCACCGCGCGCGCCCGGCTGGATTCGGGCGCGCCCACCGCGATACGGCTCACCCTGGACGAGTCCGGCCTGCGCGTCAGTGATCCCGGCATCGGTTTGACCGAGACCGACGTCCACCGGTTCCTCGCCACCATCGGCCGCTCGTCCAAACGCGACGAGATCGAGGGCGCACGACGAGAGTTCCTCGGACAGTTCGGCATCGGACTGCTGGCTTGCTTCACCGTCGCCGAGACCATCCGGGTGGTCACCCGATCGGCCACCGACACGACCGCACCGCCTGTCGAGTGGTCGGCCTCCGCCGACGGCACGTACTCGGTGCGCTCGCTCCATCCGGGCGACCACGCCGAGCCGGGCACCACGGTGTGGCTCACTCCCCGCGGGGGAGCGCGGGCGTGGTTCCAGCCGCAACGGGTGATCGATCTGGCCCGTGAATTCGGCTCGCTGCTGCCCTATGCGGTGACGGTGGAGTCGGACGGCGTCGTGACGACGATCACCGACGGGGTTCCGGTCTGGCGGCGCGCGTATCCGACGGCGGGCGAGCGCAGGGCCGCTCTGCTCGAATACGGTCACCGGAGGCTGGGCTTCCAGCCGCTCGATGTGATCGACCTCGATGCCGGGGCTGCCGGGGTCAGCGGCGTGGCCTATGTGCTGTCCCAGCCGGGGAACCCGTCGGAGAGCAGCGCGCATCGGGTGTACCTGAAAGGAATGTTGCTCGGCGACGCGGTGCGCGGCGTGCTGCCGGACTGGGCGTTCTTCGTGCGCTGTGTGATCGACACCGACACGCTGCGGCCCACCGCGTCGCGGGAGGCGCTCTACGAGGACGAGCGGCTGGCCGTCGTCCGCGAGGTGCTCGGCGATCGGATCCGGGACTGGCTCACCGAGATCGCCGCCGAACAACCGCAGCGCCTGGCCGCGTTCCTGTCGGTGCACGCACTCGGGGTCAAGGCGATGGCGGGCCATTCGGTCGACCTGCTGCGCATCATGCTGCCCCATCTGAGTTTCGAGACCACAGACGGGCGCGTGCCGCTCACCGAGTTCGCCCGCAATCACCGCACCGTGCGAGTGACCTCCACAGTCGAGGAGTTCCGCCAGGTGGCCTCTACCGCCGCGGCACAGGGCATCGGCGTCGTCAACGGCGGCTACGCCTACGACCGCGAGCTGATCATGCAGCTGCCCCGGTTGCTGGCGGGCGTCGAGGTGGTCGAACTGGACGCCGACGCGATCACCGCGGCACTCGACCCGGTCGACCCGGACGACGAATTGGCGCTGGCCCGGGTACTCGCGCTGGCGCGCACCACGCTCGATCCGCTCTCCTGCGACGTGATCGTGCGAGCCTTCCATCCGGTCTCGGTGCCCGCGCTCTACCTCGACGGGCGCGCCGCCCGCAACGAACGGGCCAGGGCGCAGACGGCCGAGGACGCCGACGAACTGTGGACCGAGATCCTCGGCGCACTGGCGGTCACCGCGCCGCGTGCACAGCTCGTGCTCAACCACCGCAGCCCGATCGTGCGCAGGCTGGCCCGTATCGGTGACTCGGGCTTCCTGAAGACGGCGGTGGAATCGCTGTACGGCCAAGCCTTGCTGATGACCCACCGTCCGCTCAGCGCCGCGGATACGGCATTGCTCAACCGCGCCTTCGGCGAATTCCTCGGTTGGGCCACCCAGCGGGCCGCCGACCGCGGCGAAGAGACGGAGTGAGCATGGACGCCACCGAGATCAACGCGGCGCTGGGACAGGTCTACGCGCTGCCGCACGGCCGGACTCGGACGGAGCGGCTGGAAACATTGGCCGCGGCCGCGAAATCGGGAGCCGATCGCGCGCTCGAAGGCAGGGTGCTGCTGGAACTGGCGCAGTCCTACACCTACGCGGGCGAGCGCGATCTGGTGCCTGTCGCATACGGCAGGTTGCTGCGCATCTACGACGATCACCCCGCCGAGCTGGGCTCCATGACGCACTCGGTGCACTGGTACCTGAAATGGATGACCTGGGGAATGGTCGACAACCCGTCGATACCGTTGTCCACGATCGACCACTGGTTCGACGAGTTGGACAGCAGATATCGGCAGCGCGGCTACAGTCCGCGCCCGGTGCTGGCGCTGCGCTCCGAACTCGCGCGCAAGATCGGTGACAGCGCGGCCGCCGCCGCGTGGCTGGAAGCGGCGATGGCCGCTCCGCGCGACAGCATGTCCGACTGTGACGCCTGCGAACGCAGCGAGTGGGGCGTGACGAGCGTGCATTGCGGCGACGACGAGGGCGGCCTGGCGCACTGGCAACCCGTGCTCGACGGCGATCGGACCTGCGCCGAAGAACCGCACCGCGTGCTGGCCGAGGCCTTGCTTCCACTGGTGCGCACCGGTCGCGCCGCCGCCGCGCGCGGCGCCCATCTGACCGGGTACCCGCTGGTCCGGCACACCGAGGACCTCCGTCCCTCGGTGGCGCTGCACGTCGAATTCTGCGCGTTGACCGGTAACGAAGCGCGCGGGCTGGAGATCCTCGCCGAACACGCGAGCTGGCTGACCGATTCCGGCGCCGACGCGGGCGCGCGGCTGGCGTTCGCGACCGGCGTGTGCGTGCTGCTGCGCAGATTGGTGACGCTGCGGCTGGGCGACCTTCCCCTGGCGGGCGCGACGGTGGAGTCGGTGCGCGCGGATCTGGAAGTCGAGATCGGCGCGCTGTGCGCCCGCTACGACGCTCGCAACGGCAACGGCGCGGTCAGCTTGCGCACGGCCGCCCGGCTCGCCGCCGAGCCGCTGCTGGACCGGCTGCCACTCGGTTTGCGCAGCACACTGCCGCGCGCGGGCCGCGGTCCCGGCAGCGTTGCGTCGGGCGACGACTTCTCCGGCGACCGGGCCGCGGAGGTGAGCAAGCTGTCCGAACTCGCCGCCGCCCGGCTCGCCGATACGCCCGAGGAGGCGGAAGCGCATCTGCGGGAAGCGCTCGCGCTCGGGACACCGGTACTGACCATGCAGGAGGCCGCCCGGTTGGGTGCGCAGCTGGTCATCGCCATCGCGAGCCAACCGGACCGTGAGCTCGATCTGGCCGACGCCGCGGTGCGCGCCGCCGCCCGCTGGGAGGGGCTGTCCGAACCGGACGTGCTGCATCACACCCTCGTCGCCGCGCGCGCGTTCCACCGCGCCGAGCGCCACGGCGAGGCCGTCGCCTTGTTCGAACAGGCTCTGGTCAGCGGCGCGCTCCCGTACCCGTCCGGCGAGCTGGCGGTGGTGCGCGCGCAGTTCGGCCGATCCCTGAACGCGCTGGACCGCCACCGCGACGCCGCGCGCCAATTTCTCGAAGGAGCACGGCTCGTCGAGCACGATCCGGAACGGACGCGTCTGCACGCCGACCTCGCCTCGTCGGCCGCCACCGCGCTCGAGTACTGCGGGCAGGAAGCGGAAGCCGTGGCGGCCTATCACCGCGCCGCCGAGCTGTGGGCCGGGCTGGGTGCGGTGGCGCAGCGGGCGCGGTGCCTGCGGTCGGCGGCCTGGCTCCAAGTGTTCCGCGAAGCCGATCCCCAACTGTGGCTCACATCGATGCGGGCGCTGACCAGCGAACTGGCCGAGTCGGCCGAACAGTCGGCCGAGGCGGCCGGGGAACTCGCGCACACCCGCGCTCAGCTGGCTCGAATGCTGCAGATCGGCGGCATCACCGAAACCACCGCCTGAGGACGCCACCGGATACGCGGAGGGCTGGAGTGCGGGCGGGCGTCCCCAGTCGGGGGTCCGCCCGCTGACCGGCCCGTGGGGGCCGCACGCTACCCGTTAAGCTCGGCAGTCATGCACGAGACAGGTCGGCGCGGCCGCAAGCTCGGGGTGATGGGCGGCACGTTCGACCCCATCCACCACGGGCACCTGGTCGCCGCCAGCGAGGTCGCTCACCGGTTCGACCTGGACGAAGTGATCTTCGTCCCCACCGGACAGCCCTGGCAGAAGGCACACGAGCAGGTCAGCCCGGCCGAGGACCGGTACCTGATGACCGTCATCGCCACCGCCTCCAACCCGCGATTCTCGGTCAGCCGCGCGGACATCGACCGCGGCAAGGTCACCTACACCGTGGACACGCTGCGGGAGATGCAATCGAAGTATCCCGGCGCCGAGCTGTACTTCATCACCGGTGCGGACGCGTTGGCCAGCATCCTCACATGGCAGGATTGGGCGGAACTGTTCGAACTGGCGAAGTTCGTCGGGGTGAGCCGTCCGGGGTACGAGCTGAACACCGATCATCTCGAGGAGCATCTGCGGGATCTTCCGGCCGATGCGGTGACCATGATCGAGATCCCGGCGCTGGCGATCTCGTCGAGCGAATGCCGTCGCCGCGCCGCCGAGAACCGGCCGGTGTGGTACCTCGTCCCCGACGGCGTGGTGCAGTACATATCGAAGCGGCACCTGTATGTGCCCGGAGCAGCGGAAGGTAGCTGAGCGTGAGCGAGCGCAGCGAGGTGCGGGCATGACCGCGACCGCGGAGTCGGTGGAGATCGCGCAGGTCGCCGCGCGGGCCGCCGACGAGAAACTGGCGTCCGACGTGGTGGTGCTCGACGTGTCCGAGCAGTTGGTGATCACCGACTGCTTCGTGATCGCCTCCGCACCCAACGAACGTCAGGTGAACGCCATCGTCGACAACGTGGAGGAGAAGCTCCGCGCGGCCGGGCACAAGCCGGTGCGGCGCGAGGGCACCCGCGAAGGCCGCTGGGCGCTGCTGGACTACGTCGACGTCGTCGTGCACATCCAGCACAACGACGAGCGCAATTTCTATGCGCTGGAACGTTTGTGGAAGGACTGCCCGGTCGTGCCGGTCGCGGGCATCACCGGGGCCGCGCCGGACAAGCGCGCCGCTGCGACGGAGGACGAGGCGCGATCGTGAGCAGACATGCCGGCGTGCGCACCCTGATCCTCCTGCGCCACGGGCAAACCGAATGGAACGCTGCCGACCGTATGCAAGGCCAGATCGATACCGATCTCACCGAACTCGGTCGCAGACAGGCCAAAGAGGCTGCGCGGGAGCTGGTTTCGCGTAACGCCATCGCGATCCACTCCTCGGATCTGCGCCGGGCCTTCGACACCGCGACGGCACTGGCCGAGCACACCGGGCTCACCGTGGTCCCCGACGCGCGGCTGCGGGAGACCAATCTCGGTGATTGGGAGGGGCTGACTCATCTGGAGGTCGACGCCGACTACCCGGGCGCGCGCATGGCATGGCGGCTGGACGCGCGCTACACCCCGCCCAACGGGGAGAGCAAACTCGAGGTCGGCGCGCGGTCGCTGCCGGTCGTACGGGAGTTGCTGGTCGGGCGGCAGGATTGGCCCGGCCGGACTATCATCCTGGTGGCGCACGGCGGGCTGATCGCCGCCCTCACGGCCGCGCTGCTGGACCTGCCGCCGCAGAACTGGCCGATCCTGGGCGGATTGGCCAACACCAGCTGGGTGCAGCTCAGCAGTCACGGCCCGAGCATCGAACAGCCCGGCTGGCGTCTGGATGTGTGGAACGCGGCGGCGAAGGTAGCACCGGATGTCCTCTGAAGATCCGATCAGATCGGTCCCGGACGAACTGTTCCGTAAGGTGTCGGCGAGACCTGAGCGGCAGTTGCCGGACGCCTTGTTCGGCGGCCCGCCACCGGCGTCTCGCGAACCCGAGGCAACGTCCGAGCGGCCGTCGGGCGCGGAATCGGGCGGCGCGTCCGAGCCCGCCGAGGGATCCGACGCGGAGGATGACGGATCGGTCGCCGCAGTAGGCGATCTCGTCACCGAATCGGAGCCGCAAGCACACTCCGGCAGCGTTATCGCGCCAGCCGTCGGTCAGGATTCCGCTTCGGAGCCGACCGCCGAATTCGTGGGTGGGCTCGATGAATCGGTCACTGCGGTCGATGCCGCCGGTGCGGCCGGTGCGGCCGATGCCGCCGGTGCGGCCGATGCCGCCGGTGCGGCCGATGCCGCCGGTGCGGCCGATGCCGCCGATGCCGTCGATGCCGCCGGTGCGGCCGAAGCCGCCGAGACCGCCAACGCGGCCATAGTCGCCGAATCGGCGGTGTCCACCGGAGCGGTCGGCGGTCCCGCCGTCACAAACGCACCCGCCGACTCCGGCGCAGCCGAACTCCACCCCGCTGTGGTCATAACCGCCGAGTCCGTCTCTCCCGCCGCGGAAGTCGCCATCGAGTCGCGGCCGCGAGCGCACACCGCCATCGAGGACGCTGTCGCTCAGGAGGACGCCTCCGAGCGGGTCGCCGAGCCGGCGAAATCCGCCGAAGGGCCCGCCGAGGCCCGGGAAGCCGCACGCCCGGTACTGCTGGTGATCGCCGACTCCCTCTCCTACTTCGGACCCAAGGGCGGACTGCCCGCCGACCATCCGCGCATCTGGCCCAACCTGGTTGCCGCCGAGCTGGATTGGGACGTCGAATTGGTCGGCCGGATCGGCTGGACCTGCCGTGACGCCTACTGGGCGCTGATCGGCGATCCCCGCGTGTGGGCCGCGGTGCCGCGCGCGGGCGCGGTGGTCTTCGCCGTCGGCGGCATGGACACGCTGCCCTCGCCGCTGCCCACCGCGCTGCGCGAACTGATCCGGTATGTGCGCCCGCCCGCCCTGCGCCGTGTCGTCCGCGCCACCTACAACTGGTTGCAACCGAAGCTGTCGAAACTCGGCAGGCCCGTGGCGCTTCCGCCGAAGGTCAGCGTCGACTACCTGGAGCAGTCCCGCACCGCACTGGCCCAGCTGCGCCCCGACCTGCCCGTCGTCGCGGTGCTGCCGTCGGTGCACGACTGCGCGGCCTACGGTCGCGTGCACTCCGGCAGGCCGCGTGCGGTCGAGGCGCTGCGCGCCTGGTCGGGGCGGACCTCGGTGCCGCTGGTCGACCTGGGTGAAGCGGTGCGCGACAACATCTTCTCCGGCGAGGCGAACCCGGACGGCATCCACTGGGGCTGGGATGGTCACGCGGCGGTGGCCAACGCGATGGTCAAGACCTTGCAGGAGGTTCGGTAGTCCGTGGCAGTCGTGATCGTCACCGATTCGTCCGCCAGCCTCCCTGCCGAACATCTCGACGAGCTGGATATCGCTGTCGTCCCCCTGCATGTCCTGGTCGGCGATCGGGCGATGCGGGAAGGCGTCGACCCGGTCGACATCGACTATGCCTCCGACACCGTGACCACTTCGGCCGCCTCACCCGGCGAGCTGCGCGCGGTCTACGAGCTTGCCTGGGAACGCAGTGGCGGCGACGGCGTTGTGGCGGTGCATATTTCCCGTCGGCTGTCCGGGACATGGGAGGCCGGCAGGCAGGCCGTGCGCGACATGGACGCCGCCGACCGCGTCCGCCTGGTCGACTCGCTGGGGGCCGGGCTGGCCACCGGGCTGCCGGCGCTGGCCGCCGCGCGGCGCGCCGAGGACGGGGCGCCGCTGGACGCGGTCTACGACACGGCGGTCGCCGCCGCCGCGCGCGCCCGCACGTTCATCCTGGTCAATCGCACCGAGCAGTTGCGCCGCGGCGGCAGGCTCTCGTCCGCGGCGACATTCTTCGGCAGCGAGCTGGTCACCAAGCCGCTGTTGCACATGGTCGAAGGGCGGCTGGAGCTGCGCGAGAAGGTCCGGACGCGCTCCAAGGCCTACACGAAACTCGTCGCCGCGGCGGTCGACGTGGCCGGTGCGGACGGCGCCGCCGTGGCCGTGCAACACCTCGGCGCCGAGGACGCCGCACACACCGTCGCGGGCCAGCTACGCGAACGCATTCCCGGAATCGAGGAACTCATCGTCGCCGAGTTCGGGCCGTCGCTGGCGGTGCACCTCGGAATGGGAGCGCTCGGCGTGCTCGTCGTCCCGGGCGGGTGTCGCTGAGAGTTCCGGATTCCCCGCTCGGGCAACAATCTCGGTGATCTGAATCCGAGCGCTGCCCCGGGACACGCGGCTAGCGTCGGGTCATGAGTTCCGCCAAGCCGCCGGTTCGTCCGCCGCTGACCGTGACCGCGGTGGACTGGGAGCATCCGGACGCGGTGACGTTGCGCGCGGAGATGGCCGCCGAGGTCGGGCCGCGCTACGCCTACTTGGCAGGGCAGTTGCGCACCAATCCGAATGCCGTCGATCCCGTCACCGTGCACCGCACCTTCGTGGCGTACTCGGACGGTCCGGCCGGCCACGCCGCCCTGCGATGGAACGCGGAGGACCTCGAGGTGAAGCGGATGTTCGTCCGCCCCGCGCACCGCGGCTCGGGCGCCGCGGCGCTGCTGCTGGCCGCGGCCGAGGATGCCGCCCGCCTGGCCGGACGCCCCCGATTGATTCTGCAGACCGGTCACCTGCAACCGGAGGCTGTTCGCTTCTACGAACGCAGCGGCTACCACCGTATTCCGATCTTCTCGCCGTACGAGGTGCTGCCGCTTTCGAATTGCTTCGCCAAGGAACTCTGAGGCGGCGGCTCAGGCCCTCGCGGCGCGGGCGTGCGAATGCGTCTGCGAAGTAGACGGCGTGTCCGGATGAAGGCGTCAGCCGATCGAGGGGTGGGTTGTGCACAGCCCGGTGGTTGTCAACAGACCTGTCGAATGCCTGGTGAGGACATCATTTTCGCCGTGTGGTCGCACTACCGTCGCCGCCATGTCACGACAGGACGAACGCGACCGGGTACGACTGCGATTGGGTGAGCTGACCGCCCGGGTCGGCGCGAGCAGAACGGCCGGTGTGGGCGCTGCAGCGGCCGGGGCAGGGACGGAGCGCGAACCGTCCGGGTGGAGTACGGCGCGCTCCTCGAGCGGAGAGCCCGCGCGAAAGACCGGGCAGCTGGATCGTGCCGGTCTCGCGACTCCCACCCGGGGCACGGTTGCCACCACACCACGCGGCGGGCGGTCAGGCGGGAGTGCACGACCGTCGCCCTCCAGCGAAAGTGATTCGCGCTCTGCGATGGTCGAATCGACATCGAATGGCACGTCACATGTCGCGCCTGCTGCTCGGATGGCCGCAGAAGCCGTGCCCGCGTCCCTGGACGCCGGGACATCGGTGAATTTCGACGCGACCGGTTCCGATGGCGACGATGAACACCGATCGGCACGGGAAGGCAGCTCCTCTCAGGGGGCTACGCGGATGGGTGAACCACGACCCGACGATCGTTCGGCCGGGGAGGGAAAGTGGGGTCTCCTGCGGCTGCCCGACGACCCGACTCCCGACCGGGTAGGCGAAGACGATGTCGGTCGCGTACGGTTTCCCGGCTGGCTCGAGGAACCGGCAACCGGACCAGATCGGCGGCATCGGCTTGTGCCCGAACGATTCCGAGGCATCCGACTCGATCCGGGGCGCCGTGGGGTGCGTACGCTCGGGCTCGTCGGGCTCGCCGCGATGGTGATCGCCGGGGTGATCGTGTTCCTCGAGCGCCCGATCGCACACCCGGTGACGCCGTTGCCGATTCGGCAGACCGCTGCCTTCGAAACACCTGCTGCGGCTGCGTCGGTGAGCGCGGTCCGGGCTCCGACCGGAGGCGTCGAACCCGGTCCGCCGACAGCCGAGCTGGTCGTCAGTGTCGTCGGCTTGGTCCAGCGCACCGGTCTTGTCCGCCTCCCCGAGGGATCGCGCGTCGCCGATGCGCTCGCCGCGGCCGGCGGCCCGAGCGAAGGCGCCGACACCAGCGGTCTGAATCTGGCCCAGCGCTTGTCGGATGGGGATCAGGTGCTGGTCGGTCCGGCCGTCCCGAATTCCGCCGCGCCGCACCAGAGCAGCAGCACGATCGGCGTGGGCGGGCGTCCGTCCTCCGGTTCCGCCGCCACCTCGGGTCGTCCCTCGTCTTCGGGGGGCCGGATCGACCTCAATACGGCCTCTGAGGCCGAACTCGATGGTCTTCCCGGTGTCGGGCCGGTCACCGCACGCGCCATCGTCAGCTGGCGTACGACCAATGGCCGCTTCAGCTCCGTGGAGCAACTGGGTGAGGTAGACGGCATCGGCCCGGCCCGGCTGGCCCGATTGCGTGATCTGGTGCGGGTATGAATCCCGGCGGCTTGCTCGAAGTGGTTCGCCGGACGCTGGGATCGCCTGCGGGATCGTCGGAGACCGGCACGACCGCTCGGGCCGATGGAGGTCGCAAGGAGGGCGGTGCGACGGAAGAGCCCGGCGCCGCCCACGTGCTGGACGCTCGCTTGCTACCCGCCGCGTTGTGCTGCTGGGGCGCCACCATCGTCGCGCTCACGGCGGGGTGGCGGGCCGGGACGGTACTGGCGGCCACGTTGACGATGACGGCTATCGGATTGTGGGTACTGCTGCTGTGGGCCATCGCGCACCGCGGCGAACGGTGGCGATCGGTAGCGGTGGTGGCGCTCGCGGCCGTGATCCTCGGTGCCGCGTTCGCCGCCGCGGCGGCCTGGCGGGAACATCGAGGGGCGACGCATCCGCTGCGGGCGGCGGCGGGGCAATCGCTGCGCGTGGTGGTCACGCCGACGGACGACCCGAAACCGCTGCGCGTCAGGGTGCCCGGCGCGGATCGGCAGTGGGTGCTCCGGGCGGATCTGCGCGAGTACCGGCGCGGCGGCGTGACCGTCCGCGCGGGTGGCGCGGTGGTGATCCTGGCTTCCGGACCGGAGTGGGCCGATCTGTCGCCGGGCGGGCCGGTCGAGTTCCGGGCCCGGGTCGATCAGCCGCGCCGACCCGATCTCACCGTCGCGACGCTGCATGCGCTGGGCGCGCCCGTTGCCGCCGGGCCGCTGCCGTGGTGGCAGCGCGTCGCGAATTCGGTGCGCGCCGATTTCGGCGTATCGGCCGCGCGGGCGCTGCCGCCCGACTCCGCGGGCCTGTTGCCCGCGCTCGTCGTCGGTGACACCTCGGCGCTGCCCGAACAGGTGCGCGAGGACTTCGAGATCGCCGGGCTGCAGCACCTTACAGTGGTCAGCGGCGCGAATTGCACCATCGTGCTTTCCGTCGTGTTGTTCGTGGTGCGCCTGCTGACGCTCGGTCCGCGTGCCGCGGCGGCTGTCGCGGCGGCGGCGCTGCTCATGTTCGTCGTCGTCGCGCGGCCGGACCCGAGCGTGCTGCGAGCCGGTGCGATGGGTGCGATCACCCTGCTCGCGGTGCTCACGGGTCGCCGTAAACAGGCGCTGCCCGCGCTGTGCGCGGCGATCATCGCGCTACTGGCTCTGTGGCCCGCGCTCGCCGTCAACGCGGGGTTCGCGCTGTCGGTCGTCGCGACGGGCGGCCTGATCCTGCTGGCGCCGAGCTGGGCCGACTGGTTGCGTGCCAGGGGATGGTGGCGGATGCCCGCCGAGATAGTCGCCGTGTCCGCAGGGGCGTTCGTGGTCACGACACCGATCCTGATCGCGCTCACCGGAAGGCTCAGCCTGGTCGCGGTACTGGCCAATGTTCTCGTGGCCCCGGTCGTCGCGCCGATCACCGTCATAGGAGCAGGTGGCGCGGTGCTGGCGAGTTTATGGTCGCCCCTCGCCGAGTTGATCCTGCGCTGCGCCGCGCCGCCGCTGTGGTGGTTGCTGTGGGTGGCCGGGTACGCGGCCGCGCTGCCCGGCGCGACCGTCACTGTGCCGGGTGGCCTGGCGGGAGGGCTGATCGCGAGTGTCGTCGTGGCGGTCGCGATCGCGGCATTGCGTGCCCGGGCAGTGCGGCGAGTCGCCGCCGCGCTGGTGCTCGGCGTCGCGGTGATCCTGGTCCCGGTGCGGCTCTGGCATCCGGGCTGGCCGCCGAGCGGCTGGGTCCTCGCGGCGTGCGATGTCGGCCAAGGCGACGGCCTGGCCGTGCCGGCCGGTCCCGGCGCCGCCGTCGTCATCGATGTCGGGCCGGACCCGCGCCCGATCCGGACCTGTCTGGACCGGTTGCGCATCAAACGCATCCCGCTGCTGATCCTCACCCATCCGCACGCGGATCACATCGGCGGGCTCACCGGCGCGCTACACGGTCGCGCGGTCGACGCGATAGCGGTCGGCATCCAGGAACTCGAGGCGCTTCCACCACCTGGTCGACCCGAACCTGCTGGGCTTACTCCCGAAGCCGGCCTCCGCTGCGGTCCCGGCCCGATCGTCACACCGGCCGCGAACAATACCGGTGCTGCCAGAATGCCCATGGCCTGCGGTGCGACCGAAGGCGGAAGCGGCCGGGCAGCGCGGCCATCCGGCGACGCGCGTGATCCTGTCTCGGGGCTCGAGCAGGTCGCGGCCGTCGCCGCAGACGCGGGCGTGCCGCTGCTGGGATTGTCGGCCGGACACGTGCTCAGTTTCGGGCGGATCGAATTCGAAGTGCTCGCGCCGGCCCGGAACGGTCCGCGTCCGGTCCGGGGAGCCGAAACGGAGGACGCCAACGACCGTTCGGTGGTCGTCACCGCCCGCACGCCCGGGGGCCGGATCCTGCTCACCGGGGACATCGAGGCGCAGGCCCAGCGGGCCCTGATGCATGCCGGGATTCCCCTCCGAGCGGACATTCTCAAACTGCCGCACCACGGCTCACGGACCACCACAAGAGCATTTCTCGACGCGGTGCGTCCCCGACTGGTACTGGTCACTGTCGGCGCAGGCAACACCTTCGGACACCCGCACCCCGGCGTTCTCGCCGACTTGACCGATCTCGGGGCGACCGTGGCCAGGACGGATCGGCAAGGCGACATCGTGGTATCCGGCAGTGCTGAACACCTCCGCGTGACGAGTTCACGCTGACCCCGCGGACGTACGGGCGAAGTGCCGCTGCGTTCCACTCGATCCGGTTCGAGGGACCAGCCCCTGATCACCAACGGAGGGATGAGAGGAGCATTGCCATTCGTGTGCGGCCGAGTCTTCCGGTCGGCGTCGCGCGTGTCACGGCGCGGTGCCGGGTCGAGTCGGGGTGTCGGTCGGGAACCGTAGGATCGGGCTGTGGATGAGCGCGGCGAGTGGAGCAACGGGGCACGCCTGTCGGGCACGACGCCCTCCGGCAGCGGGGAGACGTCGGCGTGAGCGAGCGACCAGCGCCGGTGCATTTGATGCTCGGGGAAGAAGAGCTGCTGATCGAGCGCGCGGTGGGCGGGTTGACCGCGCAGATACGGGCGCTGGCTCCGGATCCCGACGCGGTGCCGGTCGATCGATTGCGAGCGGGTGACGCGAGTACCGCGGAGCTGGCGGAACTGCTGAGCCCGTCGCTGTTCGCCGAGGACCGGGTGATCGTCCTCGAGGCGGCGGCCGAGGCGGGTAAGGACGCGGTCGCGGTGATCACCGAGGCGGTACAGAGCCCGCCGGAGGGCGTCGTGCTGGTCGTTCTGCACTCCGGTGGCGGACGGGCCAAAACGCTCGTGCCCGCCTTGCAGAAGGCAGGCGCCGTCACGCACGACTGCGCCAAGCTGACCAAAGCCGCCGAGCGAGTCGAGTTCGTGCGCGGCGAGTTTCGCAACGCCGGGGTGCGGGTGTCCGGCGAGGTCGTCCAGGTGATGCTGGAGGCGGTGGGCTCGGATCTGCGTGAGCTGGCGGCGGCGTGCGGGCAACTGGCCGCGGACACCGGCGGGAAGATCGACGTGGCGGCCGTGCGTCGCTACTACTCCGGCAAGGCCGAGGTCTCCGGATTCGACGTGGCCGAGCTCGCGGTGGCGGGGGATCGCCCCGGGGCGATGGAGGCGCTGCGCTGGGCGAACGACCGCGGCGTGCCGCACGTCCTGCTCGCCGACGCGCTCGCCGACTCGGTGCACACCATCGCCCGCGTCGGCTCGGCCGGGCGCGGTGACCCGTTCAAGCTGGCGCAACAGCTCGGCATGCCGCCGTGGAAGGTGAAGAAGGCACAAGCGCAGGCTCGGAATTGGACTCAGGCGACCATCGGATCGGCCCTTCAGGTGGTCGCGACCCTCAACGCCGACGTGAAGGGCGGCGCCGCCGACGCGGGCTACGCTCTGGAACACGCTCTCACCCAGATACTGGACCTGCACGGCGCGGGCTGATCGAGCCGCATCGCCCACACCGCACGTATCGCGAATGTCAGCGCAGCACGCGCGGCGTCGTGCGGTGCGGCAGGTCGCCGTAGCCGAACGTTCGATGCGGCGGCGAACGTCGCGATCGAGCCCGCGCAGTAGTGGCCGCCCGTCGTGTCCCAGCTCGGCTCGGAACTCGCTGCCTACCGTACGGCGCTTGCCAGGAGTCGAGGGCTCCCTCGAAGGCCGCCCGGAGGCACGGAGCACGCGAGCTCACAACGCACCGGCGAGGCATTCCACACCTTTCCCCGTCAACCCGGCGAGCCCGGCAACGCGACCGGTTGCCACGAGCAGCAGATCGCTCAGCGGTCCGCTGACCTCCTCCGTTCCGGTGCCTGCCGACCACTCCGCATCGATGGCCAGCAGGCGCACACCGCGCAGGCGCTTCTCGCTGCCGTAGAAGGGGCTGCGCAGCACGTGCTCCAGTGCGACGACGGCCTGCTCGGTGGGCACGGCGCGCCGCCGACCGAGCGGACGGGCGATGTCTTGTCCGTGAATCATGGTGTCCACCAATGGACGGCCCCGCCCCAGGCGCCCGCCGAGTCCACGCGGAGCCTTCTCGCAGTTGCGCGATCAGCTCCGCGGGGGAATAGCGGCGCGCGCGATCGCGCGCCATCCGCTCCGTCATCCGGTTCCAGTTGCCTCGCGCCCGGATGATGCCCGCGAGCGTCGCACCGAGAGTGACCCGGTTGGACAGAGTGAGATGAGCCGCGACGTCGTGCACGGTCCAGCCGGGACACAGGGAGTCGCGCCCCACTCGTGCTCGTCCAGGTCGTCGAGGAAGTCTGCGAGCCCGAGCCGTTCGGCGCGCGTCCACATCTCGATCTGGTCCAGGTTCATCGTCACTCTCCGTGGTCGGTGCTGTCACGGATGCAGACGGTGAAGGAAGTCGAAACTCATCGGACGCGTCCTTCGATCTTCAGGTCGCCGAAGGTGACACTCCGGACCATCGGGCGGGTGAGGAACTCGTGCGGGAAGCCGAGGTCCACGGCGCTGGCCTGTTCGAGCCGAGCGAGCTGGGCCGGGTCGAACTCCACCTGGAGCGCGCCGAGATTGTCCTCCAGCTGCGCCGCGGTGCGCGCGCCGATGATCGGCGAGGTGACCGCCGGATCGCGCAGCGTCCAGGCCAGCGCGACCTGCGAGGGCGTCTTGCCGATTTCGGCCGCGACCTGCTGAACGATGTCGGCGATGGCGAGACCGCGTTCGGTGAGCGAGCCGTTGGCGGCGGCCACGTTCTTGCGGCTGCCCTCGGGCGAACCATTGACCTGGTGGTCCAGATCGCCGCGGCTGTACTTGCCGGTTAGCACGCCGCTGGCCAACGGTGACCACGGGATCACGCCGAGGCCCAGTTCGCGTGCCATCGGGATGAGGTCGCGCTCGACGGTCCGTTCGATCAGGCTGTACTCGATCTGCAGTGCGATGAGCGGGGACCAGCCGCGCAGGTCCGCGATGGTCTGCATCCGCGCGACCTGCCAGGCCGGCGCGTCGGAGATGCCGACGTAGAGCACCTTCCCGGACCGCACCAAGTCGTCCATACCGCGCAAGATCTCCTCGACCGGGGTCAGGAAATCCCAAGCGTGCAGGTAGAGCAGGTCGATGTAGTCGGTGCCGAGCCTGCGCAGGCTGGCCTCGACCGAGCCGATCATGCTCTTACGATGGTTGCCACCGGAATTCGGGTCACCCGGGCGGCGCAGCATGGTGTATTTCGTGGCCAGCACCAAACTTTCGCGGTTGTCCGCGGTGAATTCGCCGAGCAGTTGCTCGGAAGTGCCATTGGTGTACTGGCTGGCCGTATCGATGAAGTTGCCACCTCGCTCGACGTAGGCGTCGAAGATCTTGCGGGCCTCGTCCCGGTCCGCGCCCCAGCCCCAATCGGCGCCGAAGGTCATGGTTCCCAGGGACAGTGGCGACACCCGGAGGCCCGAGCGGCCGAGCAGCCGGTAGGTGTCGAGGGTGCGGGCTCTGGACATGTCCAGCTCCTTGTGTTTCGCGATGCCATGCTGTCGAAACACAGTCTTCAACGGTGCGCGAGACGCAGTAAGGGAAGCTTCTTCCTGGGAAAGCCAGTCCTAGTCAGCCGTAGGATCGACGGTGATGACTGGCACGGTGAACCCGACACAGCGCCGCGACCCGGGGCCCGGAGGCGGTAGCTCGCGCAGCCCCGCAGGGCCAGGGAGCGGTGCAGATTCCATACAGCGCCGCGACCCGGGGCCCGGAGGAGGTAGCTCGCGTGACCCCGCAGGGCCAGGGAGCGCGGACCGAGTGCAGGAGATGGCTGCCTTCCTGCGTGCCCGTCGGGAGCGGTTGACGCCGGACGATCTCGGCTTGCCCCAGCGCAGGCAGGCGCGCCGGACGCCTGGGCTGCGGCGGGAAGAGGTCGCCGAACTGGCGGGGGTGACATATTGGTTACGCACTCCTCCTTAAACGCCCGCTTGTGCCGGTGACCCATGGCGGGTGGGCGTCAGCTGGCTGCCTACACAGGTGGCCTTGGTGTCCGCAGCGGCCACTGGATTGGAGAGTTTTCCCACTCAGACATGGCACGGCGCAGGGCGAGGATGTCACCCTGACTGACCGCTTCTCCGCGCGTTTGATCCCCGAAGGCTTGCGAGATCAGCCTCTTCGCGGTGCCAGAGGAGTATCCACGTCGCCGCAGACCAGGGAAACGGAGGTGGGCAAAGTCGTCTCGTCCACCCACCTTCACATACAGCAGACGACGCGCGTACATCCAGTCCATGACGAAGACTACGGGGATGAGTTGGAGGGCAATGATCGCGCCGATCCCGGCCGCTGTGCCCAGGAACATTGCAGGGGACCTCGGTGCTCGCCCGCCTTCGTGGACGATGACGGCTGCGGCACACAGCGTGAAGAAGGTTAGTGACACAGGCCATCCGATCCATACGATCATTCGGCGCTTTCCTGTGTAGCGGATGGCGCTGTAGGCCGCTACCCAGTTGATCTTCTCGATCATCTCCGCCCGCAAGGCTTTCGGGCAGCGATCCCCTGCTGCGGCGACGAGCTTGGCGAGCAGTTCGGCGCGCGCCGCGCATCGACGCCGGTGAGTAGCAGGAACGGCCATCAGCAGGGTGTAGATCGCGCCCATGGCTCCCGGAATGGCCCAACTCCAAGTCATCGTCGCGAGAGTACAGACTCGACGCGGTTCGGTGGACACTGCAATCGGAGAGGTGGCGAGGTTGTGTCATCTCGTGTCATCGACGCGGGCTGATGTTGCGAACGAGATAGTGCCGCGGTGGCAGGTGTACTGCTCAGAAGGCCGTTGTCATTGTCATGTTATGCGTGCCCTCGCAGGACACGCAAAACATGGGCAACTGAAAAACGCCTGGTCATCGTGGGTACATATCCCCTCTGAAGGATCGCGATGCCCTGCGGGCGTTGGTCAATCGGCCCCAACTCTAGGGCTGGGGCATGTCGAACATGGAAACGGGACGACCTGCGGTTTTCGGGTGGGCGGCTGGTTCTCGAAGCGGTACCAGCTGTAGTGGCGTGTGGCGCCTCTTGTTCTGCTGGGTCTCGGCACGTACGACCAATACCACTGACGCGTCCGTCATCGACGGCATCGGCAACTATCTGCTCGTTCTGCCGGGCTTCCTGTACGGAGAGGTGATGCGGGCGGTGGTGCATGCGTAGTCGCCGTGATGGTCGAGGCGGAAGCCGTCCGGGGCGTCACGGACTGATGCCCACGGAGGCAACTGATTTCGCAGGTACATGGGTAACTCCATGTACTCACATCGATCCAGCGTGCGATGGGTGTCGTTGTCAAGAGTTGGCAGCGATGGGTGTTGTTGGTTCCGTGAGCCTCTGAGCTGCGAATACATTGAAATTCCGCCCAGTGACGGCGCTCGCTGAAATTCCCCACTGACGCTCACCGAGATTCCCCATTTGTTCCGTGTGGCTCCGCCGTGAAGGGCGGGCCTCCTCCGAAGCTGGTGGTTACCACACCTGACCAGCGCTTTCGATCGGAGGAGGCCCGCTTTTCCATGTTGACATGTGAGGAAGACGTGGAAATCAGTGCCCTGCGTGCCCGGGGCTGGACGATCTCGCAGATCGCCCGCCATACCGGTCGCGACCGTAAAACGATTCGCGCGTATCTGGCCGGGGAACGCGTCCCTGGCGTGCGGAAGCGGCATCTGCCGGATCCGTTCGAACCGTTCGTCGACTACGTCACCGCTCGCCTGGCCGAGGACCCGCACTTGTGGGCGCAGACGTTGATGGACGAGCTGGAACCCCTCGGCTTCCCGTTGTCGTATCAGTCGCTGACCCGCAACATCCGCACCCGCAAACTGCGGCCGATCTGCCAATCCTGCCGGACCGCGACCGAACGCCCCAACGCCGTCATCCCACATCCGCCCGGCGGTGAAACCCAATGGGACTGGGTCGATCTGCCGAACCCACCCGTCTCGTGGGGGTGGGGCGCGAACGCGCACCTGCTGGTCGGGTCACTCGCCCACTCGGGCCGCTGGCGCGGCTACCTCGCACCGTCCACCGACCAGCCGCACCTGATCGAAGGACTCGACCGGGTCGCCCGCGCACTGGGCGGAGTGACCGGGTCGTGGCGGTTCGACCGCATGTCCACGGTCTGCCACCCCTCCAGCGGTCAGGTGACCGCGTCGTTCGCCGCGGTCGCGAAGTACTACGCCGTGGTGCCGGCGATCTGCCCACCCCGTCGCGGGAACCGCAAGGGTGTGGTCGAGAAGGTCAATCACACTGCCGCGCAACGCTGGTGGCGCACACTCGCCGACGAGATGACCGTCGAACAAGCCCAAGCGTCCCTGGACAAGTTCTGTTCGTTGCGCGGGGACACCCGGCTGCGACCGACCGCCGACGGCCGCGCCAGCGTCGCGACCGTCGCCGCCAGGGAGCCGTTGCGACCGTTACCTGCCGAGGCGTATCCGGCGATGGTCGCCGAACCCCGGGTCGCCTCTCGGCAGGCGATGATCTCCTGGCGCGGCAACCGCTACTCGGTGCCACCGGAACTGGCGTCGGCGACGGTGATCGTCGCGCAACCGTTGCGCGGCAACATCATCGACATCGCCACCACCGGCGGCATCGTGATCGCCCGCCACCAACGCGCCGCCGACGGCCTGGGCGCCACGGTCCGAGACCATAGCCACATCGTCGCACTCGACGCCGCCGCGATGGCCGCGGCCAACACCGGCCGACCCCACCGCCGCAAGGAACGCATCCCACCCGGCGACGCCGCCAGAGCCGCCGCCGCGGCATTGCGAGCCGCCGCCGACCCCGCAAACGCCACCGCCGCGACTGCCACCACCAACGCCACAGTCACCGATCTGGCCGCCTACGAGCGCGCCGCCACCGCCAGGAGCCGCAAATGACCGCCAGCCCTGCCCCGAAGAAGACTCCCCGCCGCGCCACCAAAGCCGTCGGCGCCGACGAAACCGCGACCCGCTACCAGCAACTCCGGTCGCATCTGGCCACCCTCAAACTCCACGCCGCCGCCGAAGCACTGCCATCGGTCCTGGAAGACGCCACCACGCAGAACCTTTCGGCGACAGCCACGTTGGAGAAGCTGTTGCGGATCGAGGTCCACGACACCGAAGCCCGCAGGCTCACCGGCCGGCTCCGGTTCGCGAACCTGCCCACCCCGGCGTCGCTGGAGAACTTCGACGTCGACGCCGCCTCCGGCATCGACCGGCCGCTGCTCGATGAGCTCGGCACCTGCCGCTACCTCGAAACCGCCACCAACGTCCTGCTCATCGGGACACCCGGCACAGGGAAGACGCATCTGGCAACGGGCCTCGCGAGGGCGGCCGCGCACGCCGGCTACCGCACCTACTTCACCACCGCCGACAACCTCCGCAGAGCCACCACCGGACACCGCGAACCCCTATAATCGACACCGCTCACGGGTGGGGAATTTCGGCGAGTACGGGTGGGGCGTTTCGACGAGCACAGTCACCAGTTCTTGCTGTGGTATCTATTACTAGCGTTGGCCTGTGTGGGTTTCGTTGGTTGTCGTCAGCCATTAAATGGCGGGTTTGATGACAAGCCGCGACGGCTGGCGAGCAATCATGCCGGACCTACATGGACCCCAATGCACCGCTGTCGCGGATACGCCTCAGCATCCAAACAGGCCATCAGCGAACATGATGCGGCGAACGGAGTGCGTTCTTTCGGCTCGATTAGTACGTTGCTGCGGGCAGAGCGATGTATAAGCTAGCGCCAACCTGCTGGGCCAAACAGCGGGTCACGTGGTCTTGCGGGGTGACGGGCGGGAGTCAGGTAGGTGGATTACACCTCCTCCGGCGAGTCGAGCTGCTGCCGGACCCTAAGTCTTGCCCTTGCAATGCGATTGTCAGGACCTCCCCTCTCGTCGCTCACGGCCAGCTCGTTCCGTGGAGTGTTGACTCTGTCGTTCAAGCTCACGCCAGTTCGGGACCAGGGCGGACATCATGGCCTGGAAACGCTTGCCGTGAGTCCGATACCGGAGATGCAGCAGCTCGTGCACAATGACGTAGTCCTGGAACGTCTCGTCGGTGTCCGCCAGTTCGTCGGCGAACCTCACCACGCCGTCGCTCGTGCAGGAGCCCCACTTCTTAGGCATCTCGACGATGTCGACGCGCTGCGGGTTCACCTTGAGTCGGAGCGCCCACGCCATGGCGCGCCGCTTAAGCTGTTGGTTTGGGTAGAGTGAGGACATCAGTCTCCTGCCGTCTGCTCAAGCACTTGCATGATCTGTTCGACCGCGCGCTTGCCCTTCTCGACCCCTAGTTTGATCACCGGCTTGTAGAGATTGAGGCGGAGGCGGCGCTGCTCATCCGGGTTCTCGACCCAATTCGGGAACTTGGCGAGGACGGTCTCCACTTCTTTTGCGACGGCGAGGGTGTCCAGGTCGGCCTCTGCGAACGACTCATCCTGCTTCAGTTGCCAGTGAACCGCGAAGCCGACTTCGCTTAGGCCGGAATCCTGTGCGGCCTTGCGGGCCCCCTCCCTCTCGACGACCAACGCCGCGATCTCGTCCATCGCGGCCATGCCGGTGGTCTTGCGCTCCTCCAGGTTCTTGATAACCTGGTCGGCGCGCTCTTTGAGGGCCCGGAGCACTACGGCCCTGGCCGGGTCTTCGTCCATCTCTTTCCGAAGACCGCGCAGCAGGTTGTAGACCTTGCCCTCGTCCGGCCCGTCCTCGCCTTTGAGCTGCTCCAGTGTCTCGACATCGAAAGTGACGACTTTGGCGATGCGGCCCAGGCCCTCCTGCTCCGCACTGGTCTCGATGAGCCGGCGGGTCTTGTACTCCAGGTCCCCAAGGAAGGAGCCGGTCTCGGAGTAGGCGTTGCGCACCGCAGCGTACAACTGGCTGAGCCGCTTGTACGTGTGAATGTGGTCGCGCAGTTCCGCCGAGGGCGACAGGATCTCCCAAAGCGCCTCGATGTCCTTATAGTCCTCGAAGAACGTCTTACGGGCCTCGGGGTCGATGAAGCGGCCGTACACAACCTTCTCAAGCTGCTGGTCGGGGCTGGCCTTGGAGTCGACCTGGAGGTAGTTCTCGGTGGCATCCCGGATGCGCCGGTGCAGGTCTTCCATCATGGTGTCGAGGTCCTCGATCGCCCCGTCGATGTCGGCCGAATCGAAGCGCAGGGCCTTCTGGAGCTCCCGCAGCACGCCGACGAAGTCAATGACCAGACCGACCCTCTTCTGGACGCCCTGGGCGTCGACGTACGGGCGGTTGACCCGCGCGATCGCCTGGAGCAACACATGGTCGCGCATCGGCTTATCGAGGTACATGGCGTACAACACCGGAGCGTCGTAGCCGGTGAGCAGCTTGTCCGTGACGATCAAGATTCTGGGCTGCTCGGTGGGCTTCTTGAAATACTTGCGCACCTCTTGCTCGCGGGTGTCGCTGAGCTGCAATTCGGCCACTTTGGGCCGGTCGACGGCATCCGAGGCGTTGCTGCTATAGACCACCTCCGACCACTCTGGCGGCAGATGCCGGTCAAGCGCCATCTTGTACTTGGCGCAGGTTTCACGGTCGACCGCGACAAGGAACGCCTTGTAGTGCAGCGGGTCGACATTTTCCTGGAAGTGGTTGGCTACAAACTCCGCGACTTGTTCGACCCGATCATCGGCGCTGAGGAAGGCTCGGATGCCGACCGTCCGGTCGAGTACCCGGTTGAGTTCCTCGACGTCGGTGACATCCTCGCCCTCAGCAAGCGCGAAAAATTCCTGGTCCAACTGCTCGGTCGGGATCCTCATGCTGGACGGCGCCATCATGTAGCGAATGGGCAACGTCGTGCCATCCTCGATCGACTCTTTGATGGAGTACTTGTCCAGGTAGCCGGTCTCGTCCTGGGTGCCGAAGATCTGAAAGGACCCGGAGCCACCCTTGGCGCTCTCAACGGGCGTTCCGGTGAAGCCGATGATCGTGGCGTTCGGTAGCGCGGCCATGAGATAAGTACCCAGGTCCTTGGCGACTGACCGGTGCGCCTCGTCGATGAAGACGAAGATGTTGTTGCGCGGTGAGCTGCCCTTCTTGATCTCCTCGAACTTGTGGATCATTGAGACGATCAGGCCGCGGAAATCTGCGTCAAGCAGCTCCTGAAGCTCGGTCTTGGTACTGACCCGGCGCACGGCAATGTCGTTCGCCTGCATCTCTCCGAGTAGGCGGTCGACCCACTCCCGAAGCTGGCCCTCCAACTCGATTCGGTCGACGACGAGGATGACGGTGCCGTTATTGAAGCGGTCCTTTTCCTCCAGAATCAGGCGGGCAGCGGTGAGGAGCGTGAAGGTCTTACCGGAGCCTTGGGTGTGCCAGATGAGACCACGGGTTTTCTGCGGGTCGGCGCAGCGGGCCACGATCTTGTCGATCGCGCGGCGCTGATGCTCGCGTAATACCGACTTCCGGGTCTCGCCATCCTCGACGTAGAAGAGGATCCAGTGCTGGAGGGTGCGCAGGAAGTCGGTCGGCTCGAAAAAGGCCTGGACTGCGATCCGGTACTCTTCGTCCGGCGTCTGCTTCCACTTCGAGATGAATCGTCGGTTGGCGTTCCACGTGACGCCGTACCAGTAGTCGAGCACGTGCGTGACGTTGAAGAGCTGCGGAGCAGCCAGCAGTTCCGGGGTCTCCAGCTCATAGCGGCGGAGCTGCTTGACGGCGCGATCAAGCGCTCCTCCGTCCTTCGGGTTCTTGTGCTCGACGATAGCGACCGGCAGCCCGTTGATTACGAACATCACGTCAGCCCGGTTGCCCTTGCGAGCGAGCGGCTCGATCTTCCACTCCCACGTCACGACGAAGGAGTTGCTACCCGGGTTGTGGAAGTCAACAACCTGGACCGGACGGTGCCGCTTCTCCACCTCGTCGTACCACTGCCGCTCGCCCCGTATCCAGCCGAGCACGTCGCGGTTTCCCTCGATCGTCGATGGCAGCGCCTCGATAGTGTCGACGATGGCGCGCGACTGGTCGTCGCTCAGCCAGGGGTTGAACCCGATGAGCTTGGCTTCCAACTCGTCGCGGAAAAGCATGTTGGCGCGTCCCTGGCGCTTGGCCTCGGCCTCGGCGGGTGTCATAACCGTCCAACCGACCTCTGTCACGTGCTTCACCATGGGGAACTGGACCGTGTGGCCCTCGCCGATCTTTAGCGTGGTCATGCGGCGCTCCCCTCTGGCGACACGCGAGTCGGAACGGCCAGTTCGTCGACTAGGACTGCTCCGGTGATGAGGTCGTGCAGCATTCGCCGGTAGAGCTCGTCCAGCCGCGCGAGCTTAGTCCGATGAACGTCCAGCTTCTGGTCGATGGCACGCAGAACGGCCGCGACCTCCTGCTGCTCCTCAAGTCCAGGCAAAGGCACAAGCAGAGAGTCAATGATTCCAGTGTTTAGGTTGTACTTACCATCCGCGGCGGGCGTTGCTCGAGAGCCGATCTGGTCAATGCCGACGGGCGACCCCATGAAGTAGGCGACGAAGTCGGGATCCACGCCATCCAGCAGTCGGGCGCGGATCAGGTACGAGGCGTACAGCGCACTGTTGGGAGTGCCTCGGTAGACGGCACACAGACCGAGGCGCTCGATGACCCCGTTGGTGCGGATGAAGATGAGGTCACCATCCTCCAGTTCGTAGCGCGACGCTTCCTTTTCCGAGAGATCGCAGTACTTCAGGTCAGCAGCGTCGATGCGGGCTGACAAGATGTTCGGGATGCGGAGGACCGGATACGTCGCTGGCGTCGCGGAACAGCGCTGGGAGGTCCCATAGCGCAGAGACTGACGCAGCTGAGAGAACTCTACGACGTCCCAGCTCTCCGGAATCTCCCCGAGCTGGCAGAGCTTGGTCGATTCACCGTTCAGCCCCTTGGAATAGACGGACGACATAGTGCTCGTTCGAAGCGAGTCAGCAGCAGCGACGCTGGCCTCCTGAACCTCTATCGCCTCCCGAATGAGCGCGAGCGCGTCCACGATGGCCGACTGCTCCGAGAGGGGCGGATGAGGTACCTCCAACGCCGCCAGGCGCCTAGAGCTGAGGTTCGGGATCGTGGTCTTGTTGCCCGCGCCCTCGAAGATTCCCAGCTGGGTGAAAGCGGCCTGGAGGAAGTACACGTAGAACCGTGGGTCGACGTCATCAATCTTCGGACGAAGGCGGTGCAGGTGGTTTTGGAACGACATCGGGGCGATCGAGCCATCCCAAATCGCGGCACGACCGATCTCGCCACCCTCGCATACGAGGAGGTCTCCAGCCTCCACGAGCTTGTCAGGCAGTTCGTTCGGCCGGATTGACATCTCGTCGACGGTGCTCAAGTCCAGTCGGTCCCAGAAGACGTTAGAGGTGCGGAGGAACGGCACCTTGTCCTGGCCAGCACGAGCTGCGGCCGACATGGTCTTTCCTGCGCCGATCTCGAACAGCTCCCCTAGTGGGCGCTGTGTCCAGGCAGCATTCACAGCTTCTCCACCATCTTCATGAGTGCAAGGTCGATCTGCTTCGCCCGCTCGTCGAGGCTCAGGAGGTCCGCGACGATCTCCTTAACCGCCCGGTGCTCCTGGTCGTTGATCCGCGTGACCCATCGTGCGGGACTGAGGTTGTAATCCGCTCCCTTGATGTCGTTGAGTTCGACGACCGCCACCTCACCGTCGACGGGTTCGCCGGTGTGGAAAAGCGTGGCCAGCTCCTTGATGTCCTCCTTATCGAGGTAGTTCTTCGGCCTGCCCTTGAGGAACCGGCGGCTGGCGTTCACCAGCACGACCTTGTTCTTGCGGTTGGCAGGCTTCCGCTTGTTCAGAACGATGATCACGCCTGCAGCCGTCGTGTTGTAGAAAAGATTGTCAGGCAGCAGGATCACGCCGTCGATCATGTCGTGGTCGACGAACCACTGCCGAATGTTGCGCTCCTTATCATCCTTCGCTGCGCCGGAGCCACGCGTGACCGCGCCGGTGTCGAGAACGACTGCGGCCCGGCCGCCGTCGTTCATCGTGGCGATGGTGTGCTGCAGCCAGGGCCAGTCGCCCCGACCCGAAGTCGCACCACCCGACTTCATGAACCGGTCGAACGGGTCGTCGGTGAACAGCTCCGGGTCGAAGGGCTGGTTCCACATAGGATTGGCAACGACGACGTCGAAACGAATGAGGGAGCCGCTGGCATCACGGAACTTCGGATTGATCATGGTGTCGCCACGCTGCAGGTCGACGTCCATGTCGTGAATGATCGTGTTCATCCGGGCAACGGCGTAGCTCTCGGCCTGAAGCTCTTGGCCATACATCTTAAGCGGCACCTTGCTGGTGGGATCGAGCTCTCGCGCAACCAACTGCAGCTTGATGAGGAGCCCGCCCGACCCACAGGCATAGTCGTAGCACGTTTCCCCAGGTTTAGGCCTCAAGATGTGGGCCATCAGGAACCCGACCTCAGTAGGCGTGAAGAACTCGCCCGCGCTCTGGCCCGAACCCTCGGCGAACTTCCGAAGGAGGTACTCGTAGGCTCGCCCAAGGAAGTCGGGCTGTACGTCGGCGAGTCCCAGGCGATAACGCGGATCGGAAAAGGTCTCGACGACACCGCGCAGCTTGGCCGGGTTAATGTCACTCTCGCCGTTCCGCTCGGAAGCGAAATCGACCACGTCGATGACACCTGAAAGGTCGGGGTTGTGCCGTACGACCGCACGCACCGCCTTGGTGAGGTGCTCCCCGACGTCTCGTGGCTGGGTCGAACGACCGCGCTCGTCGACCGGCCAGTCATACGACGTACGACCCGAGATCACGCTCCAGCGGGCCTCGGGCGGCAGGTAGAAGCGCAGCAGGCTGTGGTCCGACTCGGCGATTTTAAGGGCGATCTCCTGGTCGCCGAATTCCTCCGCGAGCCGACTAATCTCGTCGTCGAATACATCGGAGAGTCGCTTCATAAATAGCAGCGGCAACAGGTAGTCCTTGAACTTGGGCGCGTCCTTCTCGCCACGGATCGACGAGGCAGCGTCCCACAGCATCTGTTCCATAGATTTGGTGCTCGGCGCGGTCGGCGCGCGGCCACGGCCGCGACGGCGACTTGGGGCCGGACCGGAGGTCGCCTCGACGTCGCCGACGTCGATCCCGGCCTCAGCGGCCGCTTCTGCGATCAGTGCCATAGCCGCCTTCTGGGGCTTGTTGCCGCCGCCTTCCCACCGATTGACTGTCGCAAAGGAGACGCCGAGCTTCTCGGCCAGCTCAGCCTGAGTGAGGTTAAGGTTGACCCGGATGGTGCGCAGCGTCGCAGGCACGTCCAAAGATGTCATGTTTGCTATCTTTGCGATATGACATAGCAAGATCAAGCTGGCTTGGGGATGCCGAGGTGGTCGCCCGCAGTATTTCCGTTACTTCCGGAGCTTGTCGCCGAGTTGGCGATGCAAGTCGCCAGTTTGCGGCGCTGAGGGATTCAAGTCACTGAGACGACAGCGTGGAACCGAGCTTTCCCTGGAGGATCGTCGGGGTTTCGGTGGCTGGTAAGTCGAACTTACGTTCGTGGAACTGGCTGTGTCCGCGCTACGCCCTACAGTTCAGAGGCGATCAGGGCTGCTGCACGATGAGGTGACAGTGGTTAGGACACATGCCCGAATCCTTGAGCGATGTCCGATGTGCGGGCAGGAATGAGACGAGCCCAGACGACGATGCCGTCTGGGCTGGTTCTGGCGCGCCTGTGGCTACGGGTCGGCGCGTTCGGCGACGTGGCGTAGGTATTCGCGGATCAGTTCGGCCAGCCGTTGGTCCAGTTCGTCCAGTGCACGCGCGGGCCGACGCGCGCTTGGCGTTGCTGCCGCACTGTATTCGGTGCCCAGTACCGACAGTGCCCGTTCGCGTGGGTGACAGGGCGATGGGCAGTGGTGGTGGACGCTGAGGGTGCGGATCGCGTCGTCGGGGCGGAGGTGACCGGGATCGACCGCGCAATCGGTGTCGGCGATGGTGCTGTCCTGGATTGCGGGCAGGGGCGTGCGGTGGGCGAGCCTGGCCGTGTCACGGCCGCCGCGCCCGGGTAGGTCCTCGGGTCTCATCGGGTCGCTCCCCATGTTCCGAGTGCGGCCCAGCAGCAGCGTCCGCTCACCTCGCCCGTGCCGGGGCTGGCGGCGGGGCCGGGCGTCCAGTCCTGGGCGACTGTCAGGCCGGGGCCGAGTAATTCCAGCCCTGTCAGCATGGTCGTGACGTCGCGGGTCGTGCGGGGCCGCAGTGTCAGGTTGTGGGCGGTGTAGACGGCGGCTGCGCGCCGGGCGACGTCGGTGACGGTGGCGGTGTCGGTGCAGATGTGGGTCACCGCCACGTACCCGCTGGCCAGTGCAGCGACGAGTTCCGCGATCACGGGTCCGGGCGCGTCGAGTTGTTCCAGGACCAACGACCCGAACACCAGCGCGATCGGCTCGCGGGGGTCGAGCCAGCCTGTCGGGCCGTGCGGGTGGCCGATAGCGGCCAGGATCGCTGCCGGGTCACCCGGATCGGCCCGCATGAACCGGGATTCGCCCATGAGCAAGGCGCGCCCGTGTGCCGCCACCAACGCGCTGTCATCGAGGTAGAGCACGTGGGCGGCCGGATTGATCTCGCGGGCAACGTTGTGCACGTTGCGTTTCCGCGGGAATCCGCACCCGATGACAGCGAACTGTGAGACCCCCGCCCGCGCCAGCTCCGCCACCGCGCGCAGTAAGAACATGTGCCCGGCGTGGACGCTGGCCCGGAATCCCGGGGCGCGACGGGCCAACAGCGCGGTCATGTTGCGGTCGCAGGCGAAGTTGTCCTTGCCGGATATCTGGTCAGGGTCGTAAGGACGGTCGAGGTCGACGGGCAGCAGAGCATCGAGGACGCGAGCATGTGTCGGCCCCGACAGCTCGGCGTTGACCGCGCGCTCACGCGCCCGGATCGTGTCCGGGTCACAGGCCAGTTGGGCCGTCTGACCGCAGGTGGGGCACATCACCAGTTCGTCACCACCGACTGCATCCAGTCCCGGAACGCTTCGTAGTCGACCTCGGCCGATACTTGCATCGGGCGTCCGTACGGGTTGCGGTACAGGCGCGCGTCGTGGCCGATGCGGATCCGCTCGCTGGTGAACTTCACGAACGGATAGCCGAGGGCGGCCGACAGGGCCAGTGGGTCGTGCATCCAGGAGCCGTCCTTGACAGCGAACCAGCGGTGGAAATGCGTGGACAGCCATCGCGCACACTCCGGGGCGGAATCGGCGTTCAAGGCATCGACCAGCGCCCAGTCCTCGGTCACCCGGATCGCGGGATGGTTGGTGTGCTCGGACATCACCAACCTCGGGCGGGACAGTATCCGCAGGGCGAGGCCGGCTGAACTCATGTCGGTGTGGAAGTTGTGGGAAGCGCGTTCGAGGTCGCGATAGTGGTCCAGCCATCCGCCCATCTGGGTGACAACCACTTGCTCGGCGTACTCCGGTGCGGCAGTGAGCACCGCCGCCAGCTCGGCCATCGGACCACACCCCACCCACCGCACCGGGCCGTCAGCCGAGGCGATCATGTCGGCGAGGACATCGATCATCGCGTGGTGACGGTTCTCGCGTTCCTCGGGCGTCGGGCGTATGTAGGCGGGGATCTGCTGGCCGGGATCGGCCAGAAACCGGCGCTTGCCGCCGAGGTCGATACCTTCGATGACCGGTACCTCGCTGCGGTCCAGCCAGTCCAGCACGCGGCGGGCGAACTGTGCGCGCAGGCCGCCGATCTCATCCGCGGTCACGACCACCAGCTGGCCGGGCGGCACCAGCCGCGCTGCGAGCACCAACGCCACGAAATCGTCTGGGTCATAGGCGATGTCGGTCGACAGCATCACGAGGCCATCGCTTGCGGGTTCGGGTTGGGCGGTCCACAGGTCGGTCGACGGGACATGGTTGGGCATGTTCGGTTCTCCTTCATCGGGGTGAAACGGGTTGTGCTGTGAGGGTTGTGGTGGCACGTAGGGCCGGATGGTGACGGTGCGGCGGGGGTCACCGGCCAGCGGGAACCGGATCATGGCCGCCACCGTCCATCCGGTGGCGCGGCGATCAGGTCGGCGCGGAGGGGTTCGGCGATCCTCGGCAGCGGATCGGGGCGGTCACGAAGATCAGGGTTCTCGGACACGGGGTTGCTCCCTTCATCAAGTGGGTGGGTGGTAGCTGCACGGGCGAACCTCGAGCCGAAGCCGCGGGCAGGTAGGGGAAGGTAAGCCGAGCGGCGGGCTACACCGAGGTCGTGGTCATCGGTAAGCGGCGGGTACCGGCGAGGAGTTCTTCGACCAGGTCGGCGTAGGCGATGGCGAGGTCATCGACCACTTCCGCTGAATCCCAGAACACCTCTTCGGAAGCGCCCGCCAGCGCGGTGTAGGTGTGGGCGGTCAACTCGGCAAGGCGGTCGATGACCTGGCCCATCGTCTGGGTGTGGACCCGCGCGCCCGAGGCCGGTTCCGGGATCACCACCTGCACCCAGGTGTCGATGGTGTCCATCAACCGGGCACGGTGCGCGTCGATCACCGCCAGCGCTTCCCACGCTGTCTGTTCACGCCGCTGATGCAGAACGGCCAGTTCGGCAGCCGCGCTCAGCACCGGGTCGTCGGCGGGCAGCGGGAAGCCACGGCAGGCCATGAGCAGTTCGTCCTTGCCCGGCAGCACAGGTCTCATCAGCAACCGTCTCCGAGCGCGGGCAACCGCACCGACCGCTGCGTCAGTGCGTCGGCGAGATCGGTGTAGCCATCCACCAGCTCCGCCAGCCGATACCAGGCCGCGTGCACCTGCGGATCTGCCACATCATCCACAGTCATCAACAGGTGGTAGGCGCGCACCTGGCTACGAGCCAGGCGGTCGATAACCGCACCGAGAGTCTCGGTGTGCAACCGCGCCCCCGAACGCGGCACCGGCAGATGCATGGCCGCCCACGTATCGACGGCGAGCACGAGTTCGCCGCTGCCGCAGCGACATCCGCACCCCAACCACGCCGGGTAGCCCTGATACAGCCTCCCGAACTCGGCGGCGAACCGTGCCAGCCGGTGGGCGTCGACGTGATGGCCACGGATAGCTGAGAGCAGCGATTCCCCCGAGGGCAGCACCCTCGCATCGTCGTCTGGGGTGAAGGCCATCACTCACCTCCGCGCCCGCGACGACCGCGTGGGACTGAGGAGGTCGCGGGCGCGGCACGCCACAGTGGTGCGCGACGGGATCGATGTGGCGTTAACCGGCTCCGAGATCCAATGCCAGCTGGTCGGGTGATCGGTCATCGGCAACCAGATCCGTTGCCGAGCGTCGAGGACTCGCACCCCGTGCGCCTCCAGGCTCGCCACGGTCGGCGTCGACATTCCGGCACCCCAGGCCGGGCCGACCAGGAACACCCACTCCCGATCCGGGCGGGCATGGGTCAAGACCGGCACCGAGGCGAACTTGCCCGTGTCGAGCAGTGCCTTCCGCACCCGCCCACCCAGCGGCGCGGGCATCACCACCGCACCCAACCTCAGCGACGCGACCACGAACACGCGATCGAACGCGCACGACACGATGAATCCGCGCCGCCGGTACGCCTCGGCGACCTCCCGTGCACTGTGACATCTCTCGAACATCACCGCACTACCGCCCGAACCTCGAACACGCGCCATGCCACCGCGTCCAGGGCCGCATCGAGTTCTGCCAACTCGAGGGCGGCAGCCTGATGGCCTCGTGCAGCACCCGCACTGAACGCCGCGACCGCCGCAGCCGAGGCGGCGGCTTGGGCGCCGGTCACCGCGCGCGGCCCAGCCGTGAGAGGGCCTGCGCGGCGTCACCGAGCGACCACAGCCGCTCCGCCGAGCTGTCCATCATCGCCAACCCGACGAGTTCGAGCACCGTCAAACCCAGCGCAGCCGCGTAGTCGCCGAGCGCGTTCACCTCTTCGGCAACGCGCAAGGCAGCGCTCGCTTGGTTCTTCGACAGCGTCCTGCCAGGTAGGAAGCTCACCACCCACTGGTCCTGACCAACGCAACGGGCGTGATGCCCGATCTGAGCATCACCGGTCAACGATCGCTCACCGTTTCGTTTCGGCATGTCTAACCGCCTCTGAGCTGGGGAAGAGAGTTCAACCCACATTTGAAGTCACAATCAGATTTAAACTTAAAATCGAGTTTGGCGCTAGATTTCAAGTCAATCCGATGCGGTAGTTTGGGCGGAAGCATCGGCGAGGACGGAAGGATCGGATGCGCGACGACGAGCTATCAGATGCGTCGGCCCTGCGGTTCCTTGTTGGGAGCGCGCTCAAGGCAGCGAGAACCAGCGCACGCGTCACGCAGCAAGCCGCCGCGAAGCACATCGGCTTCACGTCAGGCAAGTTGAGCTACATGGAGAGCGGCGAAACTGCCCAGAGCGCCGACCACGTCGCCCAGTTGATGCGGCTCTACAACGCACCCGCTGAAGATGTCGAGTGGGTGGTCTCGCTCGCGGTCCGTGCCGACCATGGCGTTCTATCCACGCGCAACGACGACGTTTGGCCCGACTGGTTCAAGCTGTACGTCGGCCTTGAGAAGCTGGCCCAGCGGCAATTCGAGTACACCAACAGCTTCTTTCCCGGTCAGCTGCAAACACTCGACTACGCCACAGCCGTGGTTGGCGACAGCCTCCACATACCCGCCAAGGATGTCGCTCAGACCGCTCGTGCACGTATCGACCGGCAACGGGTGGCTGACGCTGACAAGCCGCTCCAGATCAGCGCGGTGGTGGAAGAGTCAGTACTCGATCGGCCCTTCGGCGGCGCGGCGGTGATGATCGAGCAGTTCGAGCATGTCCTCGAACTGATGACCTTGCCGAACATCGACCTGCGCGTCATCCCTACAGCGGTCGGGAACCACGACGGGCTATCGAATCCGTTCATCCTGCTGAACTTCACCGAGGCTCGCGGGATCGCTTACATCGAGTACCACACCGGCGCCCTCTACCTGCAAGAACGCGCCGACGTAGACTTGTATACATTGATCGCGGATCGACTCATAGATAGAGCGCTCTCAGCGGAGGACACGGCAAGCGCCATCCGGAGTCGGATCTCGAAGATTAGGAACATGGAGTGAGGATGACCACCAACATCCGCCTGAGCGAGTGGACGACCAGTACCTTCAGCGGCAACAACGGTGGCGCGTGCGTTGAGGTCAAGATCGAGAGCGACGCGATCCTTGTCCGCGACACCAAGTTCCGCCGAAACCCCGCCAACCACGGCATGACACAGCCCCAGATTGAGATACCGATCAGCCTGTGGGCCGAGGTCTGTGACCGCACAGTCAGCATGACCTCCTTCGCGGTGGGTGAGACTCTGCGAGTGACTGTCCACCCTGATGGCGCAGCGACCTTCAGCAGCCCAGACACCGAACTGAAATTCACTCCTGACGAAATGGACGCCTTCGCCAAGGGCGTCATCGATGGGGAGTTCACGGCACCCTGACCTCCGGACAGTTTGGTCGATCAGTCTGCCGGGCCTGCACAATCTCCTACGGCGGACGCAGGGCGCTAAAACCGGTCGAACCTGGTCGCCTTACGATGGATGCTTGATCCAGCTCGCCTACTCGGGGCGGCTGTGACATCCCTCGACCACTCTGGAAGGCGTCTATGTACTCGGCCGACATCAGGAGCCGCGCCCTCAGCTTCTTCGAGAAGCGGGGCCATACCGTCGTACCGTCAGCATCGTTGATCGCTGACGACCCGACCCTGCTGCTGATCAACGCGGGTATGGCACCGTTCAAACCGTACTTCCTCGGCGAGGCCCCGGCCCCGTACAAGCGGGCCACCAGCTTGCAGAAGTGTGTGCGGACCGTCGACATCGAAGAGGTCGGCCAAACGAGCCGTCACGGCTCGTTCTTCCAGATGTTCGGCAACTTCTCCTTCGGTGACTACTTCAAAGAGAAGGCAATCCCCTACGCCTGGGAGTTCCTGACCAGCTCGGTCAGCGACGGCGGACTTGGGCTGCCCGAGGACAAGCTGTGGGTCACCGTCTACCTCGATGACGACGAGGCCGAGGACATCTGGCGCCGCGAGGTCGGCGTGCCCAAGGACCGCATCCAGCGCCTGGGCATGTCGGAGAACTTCTGGTCGATGGGCGTGCCCGGCCCATGCGGGCCGTGCTCGGAAATCTGCTTCGACCGCGGATCCGACTTCGGTCAGGAGGGCGGGCCGGTCGCCAACGACGAGCGCTACCTCGAAATCTGGAACCTCGTGTTCATGCAGAACATCCGAGGCGAAGGCCCCGCCAAGGAGGGTTACAAGATCCTCGGGGATCTGCCGTCGAAGAACATCGACACCGGTTTCGGTCTCGAACGCATGGCCCTGCTGCTTCAAAATGTGCCGACCATCTTCGACATCGATACCACCCGCCAAATCCTCGACTTGGCCGCTGAACTCAGCGGAGCCAAGTACGGTGCCGGGGTCACCGAGGACGTGCGGTTGCGTGTGGTCGCCGATCACATTCTCACCAGCGTCATGCTCATCGGTGACGGCGTCAGCCCCTCCAACGAGGGTCGCGGCTACATCCTGCGCCGCATTCTGCGCCGCGCTGTGCGCATGATGAAACTCCTCGGGTCGGACGATCCAGTCGTGCACGAGCTGGTCGCGCGCACGGTCAAGGCGATGAGCCCGATGTATCCCGAACTCGAAGACGAGCACAAGCGAATCGACCGCATCGCTGTCGCTGAGGAAGCCGCTTTCACTCAAACCCTGCGTTCGGGTACCGCGATCTTCGATTTGGCTGCCTCCGAACTTCGCAAGGCCGACGCCCGGGTCCTGCCCGGCGATAAGGCTTTCCAGCTTCACGACACCTACGGCTTCCCGATCGACCTCACTCTTGAGATGGCCGCCGAGGCCGGGCTGAAGGTGGACGAGACCGGGTTCCGGGAGCTGATGGCCGAGCAGCGCGCCCGCGCCAAAGCCGACGCCGCCGCCCGCAAATCAGGCGGCCACGGCGAGTCCGGCGTCTACCGTGACCTGCTCGCTCAAGGCCCCACCGAGTTCACCGGCTACGGCGAACTCACCTCCGAGGCCACTGTGCGAGGTCTCATCCGCGACGGCGAACGCATCCGCTCGGCCGCCGAGGGCGACATCGTCGAACTCGTCCTGGACCGCACGCCGCTCTACGCCGAGGCCGGTGGGCAGGAAAGCGACGCCGGGGTGATCACCGCAGATGGTGTCGACCTCGAGGTCCTCGACGTCCAGAAGATCGCCCGTAAGCTCTGGGTCCACCAGGTCAAGGTCCGGCGCGGGGAGATCGCCGAGGGCGCGTCGGTGCTGGCCCAGGTCGACCCGGAATGGCGACTCGGTGCCCGTCAGGCCCACTCGGGAACCCATATCGTGCACGCGGCCCTGCGTCAGGTCCTCGGGCCGACCGCCTTGCAGAGCGGTTCCTACAACAAGCCCGGCTACTTGCGCCTGGACTTCTCCTGGACCGGTGGCCTCTCACCCGAGACCCGGACCGAGGTCGAGGAGGTAGCCAACCTCGCCATCCGCCGGGACCTGCCCGTGGCCGTCGAGTACATGCCGCTGCCCAAGGCCCGGGAGATCGGTGCCTTGGCGCTGTTCGGTGAGACTTATGACGAAGACGTCCGTGTGGTCGAGATCGGCGGGCAGTGGTCACGCGAGCTGTGCGGTGGTACCCATGTCGGGCACTCCTCGCAGGTCGGTCCACTGACGGTGATCGGTGAGTCCTCGGTCGGGTCGGGTCTGCGCCGGGTGGAAGCCTATGTCGGTATCGATGCCTACCGGTACCTTGCCAAGGAACGCGCGCTCGCGGTCAAGGTGAGCGACATCCTGAATGTGCCGACCCCGGAAATCGGTGATCGCGTCGCCGCACTGGTCAAGCAGCTCCGCGACGCCGAGAAGCAGCTCGGCCGCTTCCGGGCCGATCTGCTGCGGAATCTCTCAAAGGATCTCGTGGGCAAAGCCACCTCGATCGGTGGTGTCGCAGTGGTCGCCGAGCACCTGTCCGAGCCCGCTACCGCCGACGAGCTGCGCAACGTTGTCCTCGACGCGCGCAAGTATCTCGGCAACGATGCGTCGGTGGTCGTCGTGACTGCACTGTCCAACGACAAACCCATCGTGGTCGCAGCCGTCAACCAGGCCGGGCAGGAGCGCGGGCTCAAAGCCGGTGACCTGGTGCGCGTCGCCTCCAAGGCCCTCAAGGGCGGCGGCGGCGGTAAACCCGACATCGCCCAGGGCGGCGGCACCGACCCGCTCGCCACCAGCGAGGCCCTGCGACTGGTGCGCGAGACAGTCGGACAGAAGACCACGCCCTGAACCACCGCAGCCAGTTCAGTCGGCCCCGAGATGCGACAGCAGCTCGGGGCCGACCTCGTCCGGACTGGTAAGGACCAGATCCGCGCCCGCCTCCTGCAACGCATCCGGTCCAGTGAAGCCCCATCCCGCGCCGACGGTGAACACCCCCGCCGCGCGTCCGGCCGCGATATCGGTCGGGGAGTCGCCGAGGAAGAACGCCCGATCCGGCGGTACTGCGAGCCGAGCACACGCCGCGAGTACTCCATCGGGCGCCGGCTTGGGGACCGCGTCCTCGTAGGCCACGAGGACGTCGGTGAGGTCGGCGACGGCCGGGGGGATCCAGAACTCGATCCGGCTGCGTGCCTGGGCGGTGACGATCCCGATACCGGCACCGTGGGCGGCCAATGCCGACATCGCCGCGACGACGGCCTCGAACACGAGCACGCCTTCGCTCACCGCGGCCGAGAGCGCCGCGTCGAAGTGCCCGTAATACACCTCGCGAGGATCAGGCACTCCCAACATCTCCAGGGCCTGCACCGGGGGCATCGCGGCGCACTGGCCCAGCACGGTCTCCTCCACCGTGCTCATCGACCACGTCTGGGCCAGGGTACGCAGCGCCGCCAGCGCCGCCACGCGGCCGTCGATGATCACGCCGTCGAGGTCGAACAGGGCCGCGTACCGGCGCTCACCCGAGCGCATCCGACACCGCCCCGCGCCGGGGCACACATACCAGCTCGTCCGGGTCCAGCAGGCCATGCAGCTCGATTCCGTTGGCGCGCAGGAACTCACCGCCCCCGAGACGACGGTCCAGGACGCACACCACCGTCGACACGTGCGCGCCGATGCCGCGCAGCGCTTCCACTGCGCGGTGGACCTGCCCTCCGGTGCGCACGACGTCATCGATCACCACCACGTGGGCACCGACCGCGATCTCTCCCTCGACCTGACGTCGTAGGCCGTGCGCTTTCGGTTCGGGACGCACGAACGCGGCCGGGATGCCCGTCACGGCCGACACAGCCACCGCCAGCGGCACACCGCCCAGCGCGACCCCGGCGACCACATTGACATCAGCCGGAATCAGAACCGCCATCGCCGCAGCGACCTCGGCCAGCAGTTCAGGCGCCGCTGCGAGAGCGTATTGATCGAAGTACTCGTCGAGGACCTCACCGGAGGCGAGCACGAAACCGCCCTTGCGCAGCGCGGACTCAAGGATCCGAGCCGCCAACTCCGCCGAGACCGTCATCGGTCACCTGCCGAGACCGCAGACGGAGCCGCGTCGAGCGCGGACAACGCGCGGGTGAATGCCTCCAGATCGGCGATCTCGGACAGGAACGATAAGGGCCGTGTCGGTGACTCGAACAGCCACCGCTCCGCCCGCAGGAACGCGGCCAGCCGCAGCGCGGTCGGCCCGCACAGCCACACCGGTACCGGGCGGATGTTGCCCGCGTACCACAGTGCGGCGGTGAGTTCGTGCAGCGTCCCGACCCCACCGCCCATCGCGATCACCACATCAGCGCCGTCGAGGAACCGGTGCAGCCGTTCACCCATCGTCGGCAGATGCACAGAGGAGGAGATATAGGGGTTGAACTCGCCCCACTCCGTTCCGTCCAGGGAGACGGCGACCACCTGTCCGCCCTGGTCTGCGGCTCCGCGAGCAGCTTCCTCCATCAGCCCGTTGTAGCCGCCGTGTTGGAGCACGAATCCCGCCGCGCCCAGGCCGTTGCCGATGCCGTAGGCGAGTTCGAGTTCGGCGTCCGAGCCCGGCACCACGCCACCGAAAAACGTGGCAGTTGTATTGGTTTGGTTCATCACAGCTCCATGTAGCGGCGGTAGGCGTCGATCGCGTCACGGTGGGTGTGCAGGATCTCCGGGATCGCTCTCTCCGCGACGGCGATCACTCGATTCAAGCCCTCGGTGACCGAGGCCAAGGTGGGGATCGGTGGCGCGGTCACCAACGCGGTCAGATGGTCGAGGCAGTCGCGCCCGAGCGGAGTTCTGCCGATCTCCTCGTGCAGCTGGTACCAGCCGTAGTAGGACGAGGACGGAGCGAGAGCGGTTTTGATCAGGTTCTTGACCGCTGTGTTGAACAGGAACCTCTCGGAATAGGCGACGAAGTCCTGTCCGCGGGTGACTCGCTTGCGGATCAGATACCCGATCACCAGGGCTTCGATCAGCAGGTTCTCACAGTCGGGGGGTTGACGCGCGACCTGTGTGACGAACCGCGTCGTCTCGGCGTCGACGGTATGGGTGGCCTCGGGGTCGCGGGTGAAGATCGTCTGGCATAGCGACTGTTCGCGTACTCGTGCCAGGCGGCTCGCCGGAACGGCGTAGAGGTCCAGCTGCTGGAGGTGATCGGCCCACACGAGCAGGAACACATATCCGAGCCCGCCCATGTCGCCCACGATCGTGTCGCGCCATCCGGGCAGGATGCCGCCGAGTTCGGTCCCGATCAGCGGGTCCAGCGCTGAGACGAACTGCGGGAACCTCGCGTCCTCGACGGCCACCACGAAGTCCACATCCGAGAGGCGGTCCGCGGTGCCGCGTGCCAGCGAGCCGCGCACCAGCAGATCGGTGACCGCGTCGCTGCGCGTGAATAGTTCGGTCGCGGCCTCGAGCAGCGCGAACTGATCAGGGCGGTTTGTTTCCAGCAGGTTACGCAGGCCGGGAGTTTTCACGCGAGCACCCCCGGCGCGACCTCACCGAGCATCGTGCGCTTGTTGGTTCGCCACTGCTGCGCGGCCTCGGTGTCGCCCAGCCGGGCGTAGAGGTCCGCGATCAGGTCGTAGACCTGCCCTTCCGGGAGGGCGCGCTCGTAGAACAGTCGCAGCAGGTGCTTCTCGGCCGTGGACGGATAGCCCAACTCGGCCAGCGATAGCGCCTGCTCGAACCGCCGCGTGAGTTCCTCGGGGGTGGCCGGGGGCATCGGTTCGGCGTCACCGGTCTCCAGCCACGCATTATCGACCGCCTCGGCGAGTCGGTCATCGAGGTAGCAGTCCAGCAGCAGGTGGTATCGGTCGGGGCCGAGCAGATTGCCCGCGCCGTGAGCGCGGGTCGGTCTCAACAGCCAGATCCGCCCGGCGCGTAGTTGGACTCGCGCGCCAGCGGTGACCAGGACAGCCGAAGTGTTGGTGACCAGCGGGACATGCAACCGGACCCGCGCCGAGCCGTCGAGTTCCTGATAGTCGCGGTGCTCCCACAGAAACGAGTGCGCGCTCAGTCGCGCGAGGCGCGCCCACATGAAGCGAAATCCCAGCGAGAACAGGAAATCTCGCGTGACCGGCATCTGCTCGAGCAGTGTCGTCGCGTGCGGAGAGCAATCGGTGATCCGCACATCGCGGGGATCGCCCGATGCGTTGATCAGCGACAGCGTCGACCAGCCTCCGGACTGGAATTCGCCGTACTCGGCCACCCACGCTCGATCGTCGGGAACTGTCAACGCCTCGTGACGTATTCGATCCAACGTGGCCGCCTCGACTCGATCCAGACACGCGATCTGCCCGACGAGTTCGTCAAGACCAGACGCGGATTTCGCTACCATTGCCGCCCACCTACTTCCCGACAGACGATGAGATCCCTTCTCGTGCAGTACAACACAGCGGCCCGACAAATCACGGGCGGTTATTCGGAAACCCCTGCATGAGGACGTCGGGACACTCGCCGTATTCGCTACCCTCGGTGAGGCGCCCGGGTGCACCATTGCGTGTACGGCTATCAGTTCGCGGTGGATCCCGCCTTCTCGGCGGCGGTCGACCTGCACCAGCTTCCCCTCGACCTGAAGGCGTGGATCGATATGAACCGACGTGAACTGCTGGCCTTCCTCGGCGCGGCCGGGACGTTGCCCGCCGCTGCCGTGCTGGCTGGACTCGATGAAGCATCACGAAGCCGCCTCGGATACGCCCTCGGCGGCAAGGTCGACCAGGCCGCCATCGAACAACTCGAAGCCGTCTGCGAGGTCACCGCCCAGCAGTACGAGTCCTTCGGCCCTCGCGCTGTGGCCGCGATCCGGCGCGGACAGGCCGAACTTGTCGAAACCCTGCTCCCGGACTGTCCCTCCAAACTCAAACCCCGCCTCTACGCCGTCCGCGCCTCGCTGGCGCGGGTGATCGGCTGGCAGGCATACGACTCCGGCGACACGCGCGCAGCCGCCGCCCACTACGAGGTCGCGCGGACAGCGGCCGACGCCGCCGCCGACCCGGCGCTGACCGCTCTCGTCCTGTGCAACGCCTCCCTCGCCGCGACCCGTGAGGGACACCCCGGGCTCGGAGTCGACCACGCCGCCGCCGCCCACTGGTGGGCCACGCAATCCCGAGACCGACTGCTGACCGCCTACGCCCTGGACATGGCTGCTGAGGCCCACGCCGAACGAGGCGACGCCCGCCAATGCCGCAGCGCGCTGGATGAAGCCAACGACCTCATCGACAGCGCAGAGGCGACTCTGCCGGCCTATGTGTTCGATCCGGCGATACATCACGGCTTCCGGTCGGAATGCCTGGTCAAATTGGGCGATCGACAGCCAGCGGTCATCGCGGCGCGCCACTGTGTCGACCTCATCGACCCGGCCTACGCCCTCTCGCGAGGATTCGCCGATATCGGGCTCGCCGCTGCACTGTCCCAGGCCGGGGAGATCGAGGAGTCCGCACGCATCACCCGCGCCACCAGCACCGTCGCCACGGCCTACGGATCACCCCGCCTCGCGACCGAGGTCCAGACAACCCGGCTCGCCCTCAAAAGGGCTGCACCAGACGCGCCGGTAGTACGAGAACTCGACGAGTATCTCGCCGCCACCGGTGCCTGACTGGATTCCCACGCGCTGTCTCGAATCCGGCCAGGCACAGCCGGGAGTAAAAGTGCGGCCCTGTGGGCACGCCGTGCTGTCCCGACTGTCCCACCAGAATTGCAGGCAGCTGGCCGGTTGCGTCTGCGGCATCATCGCCATCAGCAGCGAGCGTCATGTGCCTGTCCGCCCACCTTCGCGCCCGCGAGGACCGCACCCCTGGATCGATCGGGCGAGATGACCGCCGACCTTAGCGAAGGCGCCCTGGCAGGACTCGAATCGGCCCGTGCCCGCGCGGCGGCGGTACCGCGCGGTGCCGCGAGCCAGCGACTCGCGCACCAGTGAAGCCAATCCGGCACCGGGGATGGATCGCTCGAGCGAGCGAGATGACCGTTGGCTCGTGTAGTGGTCGCGGGGCGGCCGGGCGTATGACGAGACCGATGAACACGGCGAACGCCGCTACTCCCTCGCCGGGATTGCCGAGACCTCCGGCGTCTTTCGCGTGACCCTCGACTGCCGCCTCGACCGCACCCAATGGCCCGACCGGTCCTCGGTCGTGTGTCGTGGGAGTCGCGAATCTGTCAGTGCCTTAACGCATCTTGTTGTTCTACGCCATCCAGGGCAAGGGGGATACATCATGCCGTCGTGAGGACGAAATCCTCACAGGTCAGGAGTCCACCGGCCTGGGACAGTTCCGCTTTCAATTGGTAGTTGTCTGCCAGCTAACCAGCATTATTCAGTTTCGGCGACCCTCATCCAGGGCGATAGATTGTTGCTATCGAGTGTGTGATTGCTGACGCTGCTGGGTTTGCTGGCCTCGCTAGGCTTTGCTTGCACTGCCGATGGTTTCGTGTCGTCCTGGGTAGGGCGAATGCTTCATGGCGGGGTGATCTTCACGGCGGTGCGGCACCACGGTCTTGGCGTGTCTCACCGGCGTGTCGAAGATTGTTTCAGTGGTCGGTGGGGTCGGGTCCGGAGTAGGGCTGGCGGATGGCGGTGACGAGTTGGACGTGTTGGTTTTGGGTGAGGTCGGCGATGCTGATGCGGTAGGACGCCAGTTCGTTGGTGTAGTGGTCGCGTCGGTGTAGCAGGTCGTTGACGTGGCGGCCGTAGGCGACCTGGGTGCTGGAATTCCAGAGGCGCTGGAAGTCCCGGTTGGGGCGAAGTTGCCGCATCAGGTCGCGGGCTTGTTCGGAGTCGCGGTAGAGCCCCAACACACCCCTCACGACAGCGACAGTGCGGCTGGCCTCGTAGGCCCAGTCGGGCAGGACTACGCGGGCGTGTGGGCTGAACATCCATGCCCGCACGTTCCCGTTTTCACCGATACCAGTGAGTAGTGATCGGAATCCGTCGGTCGAGGCCAGGAGGTTCCACGTCGGGTCGACATACGCTGCGAAAAGATCACGTTTCTCGAGGTCGCGCAGGTAAGTCATGAGGCCGAGGTTGTCGTGCACACACCGGCGAAGGCTGTCCGCGGTGGGTAGGTGCTCGGCGGGGGCGCGTAGCTCACGCAGGTGTCGTGTGCGCATGGCGTCGAGGTCGTATCCGGCGATGAGCTTTTCGAGTGTTTCGGGTTTTGGGGTGGTGCGGTCGGTTTCGATGTCGGCCAGGTAGCTGGTACTGATCCCGTGACGTTGCTGGGCAACCGCGCGCGAGAGCCCCAACTCGTTGCGGATGTGGAAGCAGGTGCTGCCCAGGGTCGGGATGTGCGGCAGTGACCTGCGTCGTGTGTGGTTGTGTGCACGGTGTGCAGGATTCTGGCTCATGTGCAGAGCCCCCCATCTTTCTAGAGTCTTCCGCTACAGATCTAGCAAGGTTATGGTGATTGGTTGCCCCCGAGATGATGGTCTTGTTCCTACCAGACGATCTCTGACGCGACAAGATCTTTGTGCCGAGAGATCGCAATGAGGTAGCTCACCGACGAGCCTTCCGGGATCGCGCTCTGCTGCGAATCAGCCTGCTGCGCACAAGATCTGGAAAAAACTTTCTTTGACGTTCCCAGCGACAAGTCCTCGGCAAACGTGCTGGACAAGCCCAGAATAGCAATTTGACGTTCTGAGCATGACCGGAAAATAGGTGAGCGTAAACCCTGGCATTCCACGAGGTTTCACGGTTTGGATAGAACGGCAAGTCCAAACCGATTGAAAGGAAACACCGTGGATCCCCTCCAGATCCTGAACGACGGGCTGATCGTGTTGTCCAACGGTCTGACCGTGGCAACGCAGGTGCTGTCGCTTGTCTTCGCCTTCCTGTGATGTGAACACCTGAGAAGCGGTCTCCCAGAAGCGGTTTCGTTTCTGGGAGGCCGCGAGAACGCGCACTCGCCCCCGCGTATTCACCATTCTTTCTCGTTTATCGCCCTGACCGATGAAGGGTTTATTCGGCATGTCCAAATTACGGAAATCGCCCCGTTCACGTCTGGTCCAGTGCCGTGTGATCGGCGATGTGCGCCGAAACCGGGTGCACACCAATCTGTCTCGCGGCGGCAGGACGGTTGTCGCCGGTGCGGTGCCTATCGTGCTCTTGCTGTCGGCGGCAACCGCGAGCGCGACCGGTGCTCCTGCGGTGATCGCTGATCAGCCCGGTGTCACCAGCCCCGCGCAGCCCGGCACTTCCACCCCAGCTCCGCCGCCGGAACCCGCACTGCCCCCGCCGGTGTACTACTCCCAGCCCCCCGAGATCCGTAACGGATCCGGGTTACGTCCGGCACCGTCGGTAGACCTACCTGTGGAGCCGATCGCGATCGAGGATCTGCATTTGCCCGAACCGGTGGCACCGGTAGCGCCGATCGAGCCGCCGGAGAACACGATTCGCATCGGGCAGTGGGAAGCGCCGCGCCCGGACTGGCTACCCCCAGAGTGCGCCGACGCCATCAACGACGCCGCAGCAGGCGCTGAGGCACAGGTCGCGACCGCGCTGGATTCGGTCGGCATCCCCGCCGGACGCTCCGATCGGGTCAGCGGTGCCACCTTCGGCGGGGCCGCCCTCGGCGGTGCGGGTGGCGCGGTTGTTGCCGGAGCACCCGCCGCGACCCTCGGCGCGGTCGTGGGCGGTCTCGTCGGGGGCACAGTCGGCGGAATCGCCGGTGCTGCTCTGGGCACGGTGGTGGCGGTGCCGGTCATCGGCACGATCACCTCCGGTGTGGCCGGTACCGCGTTGGGTGCGGCGTTGGGTGCGGTCGTGGGTGCGGTCGTTGCGGGGGTTCCCGCCGCCGTGGTCGGCGCGGTCGCCGGTGGCACGGTGGGCGCGGGGTTCGGTGCCGGTGTGGGGGTGGGCCAGCCGTGACTGGTCTGCGTATCCTCACCGCCACCGTGCTGGCGGCCTGCACGAGTACGTTGTGCACGCCGGGCTCGGGGTCGGCGCAACCGCCCGCCGCAGGGCCGGGCTGCCCCGTGCTGTGGGTGCTCGGGGTACAGGGCACTGGCGAGTCCTCCCCAGACGCGTCCCCGACCGCCGACACCGGCATGCTCGGCGCGCTGCTCGCCCCGGTGGTGGCCGCTGTCCCGGATCTGGTGCAGCGCACTTACATCGCCTATCCCGCCGCCTTCGGAGGCGCGGTAGGCACCGGTGGCGGCCCCGACTCCTACGCGGACTCGGTCCGCAACGGTGTCACCGCACTTGAGGCCACCGCGCAGCGGATCGCCGCCGATTGCCCCGGCACCGCGCTGGCGGTGGTCGGGTATTCCCAAGGCGCGCAGGTGGTGTCGGAATTCGCGCGCGTCGTCGGCGCTGGCGAGGGGCCCATCGCGGCCGAGCGGGTGGCGGGTATCGCCTTGTACTCCGATCCCGATCGAGCCCCCGGCTCGCCGGTGTTCCCCGGCCGCCCCGGCCAACTGACCCCCGACCCCGCTCCCGGTACTTCTGGGGCGGCGGTGTCGGGGGTGGCGATCACGACCGCGCCCGCCTCCGGCGGCGGGATCGCCACGGGCGAGGGTGTGGAGTACGGGGCGTTGACCGGGCGGGTGGCCGATGTCTGTGTCGAGGGCGATTTGAGTTGCGCGGCACCTGATCGCGCCGCCTTGGTGCGGGTGGCCGCGCAGGTCGCCGCCCAGGCGGATTTGCGTGATCCGGTGGCCGCGCTCGGCTCGATCCAGGCGCTGCTGTCGGGTGTGCTCGGTGACGCCTGGACCACCGTGGTGAACAACGACTTCCGGCTCGGCCCCGGGATCGTCGATTACGTGCCCGCGGCGAGTCTGGCGCAGCGGCTCACCGACGCCTCCGACCCCCGCACACCACGACCCGGTCCGGGCGAGACGGCTGCCGCGACGGCCCGGTGGGGGCAGATCACCGGGGTCGTGGCCTCCGACCCGGTTGGGCAGTTGCCGAAGCTGGCCGGGCAACTCTCGGGTGCGTGGGGGCAGCTGGTGGCCGACAACGCTGATCTGACGAACCCGGGCGTGTGGCTGCGCTACGCCGACATCCACGGCCGCCACACTGGCTACGCCGCCGCAGGGCAACTCGCCAGCGGCATCGCGTGGCTGATCGCGCTGGCCCACGACCTCGCCGGGAGCCATCAGTGACCAGCAGCGAGTTCTACCAGCCACCTACCCTTGAGGGCCACCGTCCCGGGGACCTGGTGCGCACCCGGCCGGTGTTCGTGTCGCAACTGACCGCAGCGGCCGGGGCGTGGCAGGTCGTCTACGTCTCCGCCAATTCCCGCTCCGAACTCATCCCGGCTTCGGGGATCGTGCTGGTCCCCGAGACGGTCGCCGCCCCCGGTAATACCGCGATCCTGGTGTACTGCCCGGGTTTTCGCGGCCTGGGCGGGGTGTGCGCGCCCTCGCAACTGCTGGCGATCGGCGCCGAGCCCGACACCGCCGGGATCGAGGCAGCCTTGGCTCGGGGGTGGGTGGTGGCGATACCCGACGGTCAAGGGCTCGGCCTCACCGGCGGCGGACCACACACATTCCTCGCCGCACGCGCCGGTGCGCGGGTGGTGCTCGATCTCGCCCGTGCGGTTTATCGGGGCGCGAACCTCGGTGTCCCGGTCGCGCCGGTGGTGGCCTGGGGATACGCCGACGGCGGGCGTGCGGTCGCCGCCGCCGGGGAGCTGCAGCCGTGGTACGCACCCGAGGTGGACCTGCGCGGTGCCGCCGCCGGAGCCGTCGCCTCCGACCTCGCGGCCCTGGCACCCGCGTTCAGCCGAGGCATGGGCGCGGGACTCGGGCTCGCGGCGCTGATCGGGCTCGCACGCGCCTACGACCAGCTCCCGCTACGCCACGTCCTGACCGAGGACGGGGTGCGAGCCGTCGACGAGGCACAGCACCTCACCAGTAGCGAACTGCTGCAACGGTTCCCGCAACCGGTGGCGCACTGGTGCCGACGCCCCGACCCGTGGAACGACCACTGGTGGCGGCGTGTGCTGGCGTTGGAGACCCTCGCCCACACCAGGCCCACGATGCCGCTGCACCTCTACCACGGCAGCAGTGATGAGATCGTGCCCACTAACGCCGGGCGGCGCACCCTCATCGCCTACCGGCAACGCGGCACCCAGGTCAGCTGGCGCGAGTACAACGCCGGACACCACGCCACTGCGGCCATCGCGACCAGGGATGTCCTCGCCGGCCTCGCCGAGGACATCACCGGCCGGCCCCCACACCAGGCCACCACCGAACCGGCTCCGGCATCAGGTTCGGGTGAGGCCGAGCACCCGAGCCGCCACTGACCCCTCCGGGGAACCTGTCCGCACCCCGTAACCCCCTCCCGGGGTGCGGGCAGGCCCGGAGAACCCGATCCGATCCGAGGCGAGATGAATGGCGAGGTACCCCGACCCTCCATCCGATGACGACGACGCCGAAGCATGGGTCGACTTGCCTCAGTCCCGACCGGACCTTCATCTCGTCCCCGGTCACGGCACCGGCCCCGCCGTCGACGAGCCCGACCAGTCGCCCTTACCCGAAGACGACTGGCTCGCCCCGCTCCCCGAGCCTCCCGCCACGCCCGTCCGCGACACGCTTTCCCGATGGTGGGTCAGCATCCGGTACCGGCTGCCGGTCGGGGCCTGGGCCGCGCTGGGGGCCACTATCGCCATCCTGGCCGGTGTCCTGGTGGTCTTCACCGACGACACCGGCGATACCGGCCAGCAGGTGCAGGCCACCGCCGCGCCGCCGAGCCCGACTACCACGCCGCAGGGCCCATGCGCCGGACTCTCGGGCACGGTCGTCACCGACCGCGCCGGTGACCCCGCCACTCTGGAAGGGCTGATCGCCTCATTCGAGGCCGCCTACTACATCGACCGCGACGCCGCCAAGGCGACGGCGTTGCTCGCGCCGGAGAGCGGGATCACCTTTGAGGGCCTCGCCGCGGGCATCGCCACCATCCCGCCAGGTACCCGACACTGCGTGGCGATCACCCCGATCACCCCGAGCACCGCGAACGTTCACATCGCCGAGCTACGCCCGGACCGCGAACGCATCGACTACCTCCAGCTGATCAACACCCGCCCTGCCGACACCGGCACCGCGCTGCTGATCTCCAACGTCCAGAAACAGGGATAGGGATAGGGATGAGAACAGGCTCGCACGCGCCTCTGCTGATCGCTGTCGCCGGACTGAGCCCCCGCGCCGGAACCACCACGACCACCGTCGCCCTCGCCCACGCCTGGCCAGGCCCCGAAACCGCCCTCATCGTGGAAGCCGACCCCGCAGGCGGCCAGCTCGCCGAAATCGTCGGTGCGGACCCGCATCTCGGACTGGCGAGCCTGGCCCGCAGAACCACCCCCGGCCAGCCCGTCGCCCCGGATCTCCTGGCGCAGCATGTGCAGCGCCTGCCCGGCGGGGAAGCTTTCCTGGCCGCGCCACCGGACCACGGCTCTGCCCGCGCCGTCGCGGCCGTTGAACTGCTCACCGATCCCCACGCCAACTGGCGGGCCTTCGGGTCGACCGTATTCGCCGATTGCGGTGTGCCCGAGCCGGACTGGCCGCCGCATCCGGTCATCGCCGCTGCCGACGCCTGCCTGTTCGTGGTGCGCGCCGAGCACACTGACCCCGAGCCCGCCGCACAGCGCATCCTTGATCTCACGCGCCGCCGACGCCCCCGGGGCATCGTGCTCATCGGTGCCAGCCGCGCCTACGCCGCCGCGATCGGGTTCCCGGTACTGGGAACCCTGCCCGCGTCGCGCACCGGTGCCGAGGCGCTCCTGGCGGGCCGTCGCGCGCGGCGGCATCTGATCCCGACAGCCCGGCTCATCACCACTGCCGTGGAACTGCAGCTGCGTGCGGCCAGCCGCCGGGCCCGGTCCGCGCCGCCGCTCGCGCCCCGCGCTGGCCGCCAGGACCACCCGAGCCGTCGTGACGACACCGCGCCGACGGTCTACCGGATCGACCTGCCGCCGCCACCGCCACCCGCGCCGGAGCCCGTGGAACCCGAAGCGCCCAGCGCGCGGCCACCGGCTCCGGTGCCTGTCCGCGCCAGTGAGGCCGAGGACGCTGGCCAGCCGGGCGTAGACGACCTCGCCGCGGCGCCGGAGTCCAGTCCGGCCAGCGCGCCGCCGGAGTTCGTCTCGCCCGCCCTCTCGGTGTTCGTATTCGGGGTGACGAGGATCTTCTGGCGTGCACCCGAGTCCGGCGAGCAGGTCGACATCACAAGCTACTTCCAGCCGCGCAGCCGCGAGATAGTCGCCCTGCTGGCACTTCATCCGGAAGGGTTGAGCCGATCTCGGCTGATCGAGCTGATCTGGGGCGGACAATCACCGGAGCGTTCGGCCGCATTCAGCAACGCCCTCTCACGGCTGCGTGCCTCGATAACGACCGCCACCGGCGGGCAGATCACCGGGATACTGATCGATGACCGGCCCCACTGCCGACTGTCGGCCACCGCGGCGAGTGTCGACTACTGGGACTTCCTCGCCGCTGTCGCCGCCCGCCGCCGCGCCAGCAACGACACCGACCGCAGTGCCGCGTGCCGGGCCATCACCCGCATCGCCACCACCGACCTGGCCACCGACACCACCGGCTCCTGGATCGAACCACTGCGCGAATCCGCCCGCCGCGATGCCCACAACGCGCTGGACTGGCTGGCCACCCACGACGCCGACCACGACCCCCGCACAACCCTCGGGCTGCTCGAGATGACAGCCGAAACCGACCCCTACAACGAAACCGTCTGGCGCGACATCCTGCGCCAGCACGCACGCCTGGGCGAATACGCCGCTCTCGCCCGCACCTACACACTCATGACCCGCAAACTCGGCGAGATCGGCGAAACCCCGAGCCGAGAAACCCGAGAACTCCTCGAACACCTCCGCCGAGGAGAAGACCGCAATCCGCTTCAACCCGAACCCTGAACGGTCGGGCGGGAATCAACTACACGTACGCGCCTGGAATGCGGAAGCAACCGGTAGTCTATTACCGGGAATAGCGGATTCTGCTGCGGTCATTCGCCTGTAGTCGGCGCTCTGATATTTGGTTCGCCGGGCGGTGTTCTCTGAAATCTATCGAGTTGGATCGCTTCGAAATCTTCGGTAATTCGATCCCGAGAATTCCTTGCGAGTTCGATGCGGTCGATGCGTGGAGAAATGCATGGGGAAATACGTGGAGCAATACGTGGGGCGGTCAAATGTCCCCACCGACGGGCGTCGTATACGCAGGTAGACGGGCATGTATCCGGCGGATGCCATCGAGGATTGTCTATATACAAAGCCATATAGACATGCGTCGCCGGTCTCGCGTATCCCGTCTCCGGCGTTCATCTGATGTCTGTCACCCATTTTCCCCGCCCGCCTGTTTTCCTCCTTCTTTCTTATTCTTTTATCTCTTTTTTGTCTTTTCATTTGCTTGGCCCGGCGGCCTGTGGGCGTGCGTGAATATCGCGGTGCGCGTTTCGCGTGCGTATTGCGTTGCGCGTCTCGCCGTTGTCCGGAAGAATTCCGGAAATTCGCGCACTTTTGGGGTTGTGAGCTCGTTCGAGGTCGAGCTAGCGTCGAGCCGTTCCCGGAATTCGCCGGGAAATTCGCAGAAATCCGAATGGCGACCCCGCCGCACTTGTGCCGAAACGGCGCACGAATTCGGAACGGATTTTCAGGAGTTGCAATGACCACCACACCCGCCGCCGCCGCACCCGCCGCCGGTCGCCTGCCGAACGGGGAATTGCGGCGCATGGTCGCCGGTGCGCTGGCCGCCGACCCGGGCCGCGAACAGTCCCCGCGTGAAATCGCCAACGGGCTCAACCGGTCCTCCGGCGCGGTCGGCAACGCCCTCGAGGCGCTGACCGCCGCCGGGCACGCCGACCGCACCTCGGCCGCCCCGCGCCGCTACCGCGCCACCGCCACCACCGCGACCGCCGCCGCCCCGGTCCCGGCCGCGCCTGCCGCCCCGGTGGCCCCGGCCCCCAGTAAGGCGAAGGCGGCGAAACCGGCCCGCCGCCGGACCAAAAAGAACGCCACCCCGGCCGCGCCGGTCACCACCGCCGCGCCTGCCGCCCCGGCGGCCCCGGCCCGCCCCGCCAACACGGTGGCCCGGCCGAACGGGCAGGACTACCACGTGCGCCAGCTCGCCGGGCGCGCCGATGTCGAGGTGTTGCGGACCATGCGCACGGCCGAGGTGCCGGTGCTGCTGTACGGCCCGCCCGGAACCGGCAAGACCTCGCTCATCGAGGCCGCCTACGGGGACCTGCTGACCGTGCAGGGTGACGGGGACACCACGGTCGCCGATCTGGTGGGCGAGTACACCCAGAACCCGGACGGCACTTTCGTTTTCGTGCACGGCCCGCTGGTCCGGGCCATGCGTGAGGGCCGGGTGCTGTTCATCGACGACGCGACCCTCATCCCGCCGACCGTGCTGTCGGTGGTGTACCCGGCCATGGACGGCCGCCGCGAGATCGTGATCAAAGCCCACGGCGGCGAGGTGGTTAAAGCCGAGCCCGGTTTCTTCGTGGTGGCCGGGCACAACCCGGGGGTCCACGGGGCCATCCTGTCGGACGCGCTGGCGAGCCGGTTCGCGTTCCAGGTGCAGGTGGGCAGCGACTACGACCTCGCCGCCCAGCTCGGGGTGGAACGGCGGGCGGTGAAAGTGGCGCGGGAGCTGGCCGCCCGGCAGGAAAAGGGCGAGGTCGGGTGGGCACCGCAGCTGCGTGAGCTGCTGGCGTTCGCCAAGATCGCCGCCGCCACCGACCAGGCCACCGCCCTGGCCAACCTCGTAGGGGCCGCGCCGGAAGAGGACCGCGATGTCGTGGCCGCCGTGGTGAAAGACGTGTGCGGCCGTAGCCACACCCCCCTCGCCCTCGGCCCCCGCCTCTGACCCCCGCCCTCACACACGAAAGGCACCCCGCGCCATGACCGGCCACGTGATCTCCACCCCGCCCGCCACTACCCCGCCCGCCACCGCTGCGCCTACTGCCACTGCTGTGTCCGCCCCGGCATCGGTCCCGGTGACCGGTGGGTGGGCGAGCCTGTCGGCCGCGATGACGGCCGAGGTCGCGCCGATCGCCGACCGTGACGACCTGACCGTGTCCATCGCTCCCGGTGCGGCGTTCGGTAGTCCGGCGGTGTTCGTCCCCAGCCTCGCGGCCATCGAGATCGACGGCACCCGCCTGACGATCGACCCGGCCGACGCGCACCCCGAACGCAGCAGTGACCGCAACCGCTACGCGGCGGTGTGGGGGCGCGCTGGTACACGAGTGCGCCCACGCCAAACATTCGGTGTGGGAGGCACCGCTGGTGGCGCACCCGGGCGTGGTCGATGCCGCCGTGCTGCTCGAGGAGTCCCGGATCGAGGCCGCCCAGATTCGCCGCCGCCCCGACGACCGGCATTGGTTGCGCGCCAGCACCACTGAGCTCGTGATCGGGGACAACGGCGGCGCGATCGCCGCCGCCCAGATCCCGGCCACCCCCTACCACGCGGCCCACAATGCCGCCCTCGTCCTGGCGCGCGTGGACGGCGGCATCCTGGAGGCGGCCGAGTGTGCGCCCGCCGCCACCTCGATCGAGGCCATCCTCGGCACCGACACCCTCGACCAGTTGCGCGCCATCTGGCGCGAGGCCCACACCGTGGCCGACAACGACACCGCCGCCATGCTCGAGCTCGGCCAGCAGTGGTTCGACCTCGTCGGCCCCGATCCGCACACCGACCCCGATCCGGCCTCGGTGCTGGGTGCCGCGATCGGGGCAACCGTGACCAACATCGGCAACGCGGTGGCCGCCTCCCCGGTGGCCCCCGACCCGGCCGAGGTTTCCGCCGCCGAACGCGAGGCCGCCGAACAAGCGGCCGACGAGGCTGAAAAGCAGGCGCGCAAGGTGTTCGGCGACGCTTCGGGCCGGGGCCGCACCGCGAGCCGAAGGAGGACCCGCGCGGCCCGTCCGGAAGAGCGCACCGCCGCGCGGGTGCTGGCCCGCGCCCTCAACACCGCCTCCACCCGCGAACGGGTCGCGGTGAAAACGACCTCGGCGCTGCCGCCGGGCCGGTTGCGGATGCGCGGTGCGCTGGCGCGTGAGGCGCAGCGCGCCGCCGGGGCGCTGCCGACTGCCGAGCCGTTCACCCGCACCACCCGCAAAACGGTTGCGGTGCCGCCGTTGCGAGTCGGAATCGCGTGCGACGTGTCCTCCTCGATGGAGGACTACGCCGCGCCGGTGGCCTCGGCCGCGTGGATCATCGCCTACGCGGCCGAGCTGGCCACCATGCCCGCCGAAACCGCGACCGTCACATTCGGGGCATCGGTCACACCGATCACCTACCCGGGCACCGCCCCGGCGCGGGTTACCGAATTCAGTTGCCCGGACTACCAGCACGTCATCGGTTCCGCCGTCAACGCCCTCGATGGTGCCCTCGAATTGGCCCGGCCCGGCGCGACTCGGCTGCTGGTGATCATTTCCGACGGTTTCTACTACGGCACCGAACGCGACAACGCCCAGCGCCGTGTCGATGCGTTGCGCGCGGCGGGGTGCGCGGTGCTGTGGCTCGCACCGCGCAACGGCAACCCTGACGCCGCTGACCCGGAACCCCTCGACGGGGTGACCGTGCACATGGTCTCCGACCCTGCCACCACCGCCGCCGCGATCGGGCGCGCCATCACTACGGCCGTACGCGCCGCCTAGCCACCCGGGTGCCCGGGACGCGACACCGCACCCCGGGCACCCGGACCGGGGCCGCCACCGGGTCACCGGCCCGGCCCCGCCACCGGACCCAACCCCGCCCGCACCGCGCGGGCAGCAACGACAGGGAGCCCAGACCATGACCGAGCCCACGAACACCACCGCCGCGCTCGACCCGATCTACGTGATCGGCAACGCCATCACCGGCGATCAATTCGTCATCTACGCCCCCGGCCCCCACGACGAGCGCGGCATGTACACCGTCGCCCACGTGACCGGCGGCACAAGCGGCTACGCCGCCCCACGGATTCACCTCGTGCACCCCGACGACATCGCCGCCTACGCCACCGGTGCCGCCGACCGGATACGCGAGGGCGGGCACGGGCACGGGGTGAGCGTGTGGCTCGATCGCACCACCGGCCCCCTGCACGAGCACCTGACTCGATTGAATCCGTCAGTCTGAGTGCTCGCCCGCCCCGGCCCCGAGCGGCGAGGTCGCCGGCGTGAGCCAATTGGCCTCGCGCAAATGAATAGCAGCGAGTCGAATTCCTTTCGCGCCGTTCGCATTCCGAAATGGAAGAGAGGAATTCGGGGCCGCAACTATTTTCCACATTCCGCTTGACATCACACGCCCTATCGAGCGGTCATGGAACCCGGAAACAGCACCGACCCCCCGGGGAATCGCCCCGATCGGTGCGGATTCCGTCCCTGCCGGGACATCTGCGAATTCACCGAAACCCCAATGTTGGAAGGATTTCCCATGTCCAAGAAGAACGCCACCACCACGCCCACGGAAACGGACGCGCCCGCCCCGGAAAGCGGTTCGCGGTCGGGCGGGGTGCCCGTGCTGCGCCACGACAGCGACCGCGCGCTGTGGGCGGCGCTGCGCGCCCACCCCCACAGCACCACCGCCGCGCTAGCGGAAACGGCCGGGATCGGATTGTCCACCGCGCGGCGTCTGCTGACCCAGTGGGAAACCGCCGGGTGCGCACAGTCGCACACCGACCCCGATTCGCCCCGGGCCGCCAAAACGTGGACCACCGGTGCGGGCGCGCCAGCCACCATCGAACCGGAACCGGAACCGGAACCGGCCGCGCCCGCCGACCCGGCCCCGGCTGAACCCGCCACGCCGGAACCCGTTTCGCCCGAGCCGGTCACCCCGGCCGACCCGGACCCCGCCACCCCGGCCCCGGCCGACCCGACCGACGAGGCGGCGGTCCCCGTCCCGGACGTGCCCGCCGACCCCGACACCACGGCGGACACGGCGCTGGCTGCCCCCACGGGCGACGATCCCGCCACCGTGACCCCGGCCCCGGCCGATGTCACGCCAGCGGCGAACGCGGAGTCGACGGTCGAACGGCTGCCCGCTGGTGCGTTGCGGGGACAGGTCGATGACTTCCTGCGCGACAACCCCGGAAAGGAGTTCACCCCACACCAGATCGGTAAGGAACTCGGGCGGTCCAGCGGCGCGGTCCACAACGCCTTGGTCACCCTGACCAAGAACGGGATCGCTCACCAGACCAGCACGGCCCCCAAGAAATTCACCCTCGCGTCCTGACGACGGGGCGATGCCGGAATCCCCGGAGCTTCTACCTCCGGGGAGTCCGACACCGCGCCTCTCAATGTATCCCCTGAGAAAGGTGTTTGATTATGTACTCCACTCCTACTCCCGCCATCCTGGGCTCGTCCCTGTACCGGGTGTTCGCCGCCTCCACCGAGGCACCCGACAGCCTGGCGCTGTGGGTCGAGATCGCGGACGCGGCCGTGCGTGAGCTGAACATGCCCGTTCTGCCGTCGCTGGTGCCGTGGGTGCCGATCGTTCTGCGTCACCGGCTCTGCCGGACCGAGGGCGAGTTCTTCCCGTTCACCGGTTCGGTGCGGATCATGACCGGGCCGCTGACCGGCATGTTGTACCCCGACCGCGACGCCGCTGCCCGCGCGGTCGTTGACGCCACCCTGGCGACCGGGCGTGACGAGGGGGACACCGGTGACGGCGGCGACGGTGAGCAGACCGAGGTGGTGCCAAAGGTGCTGCCGTCGTGGCGGTTCCGCAACGGTGGTGCCCCGGCCGCGTTCACCCCGCGCGCCGTGCCGCCGCTCGTCTCCTAACCCGGCTACCCACTGAAACGGCCGGTGGTGCCGAGCGATTGGCTCGGCACCACCGGCCGTTTTCTGTGCGCTGTGCGGGACAGCGCGGGGCTACTTGGTGCGGTCGATGGCCTGTTCGATCCAGTCGGTCAGCATGGGGGCGGCGGTGTCGTAGCCGGTGGCGTCGAACGTGGCCGTGCTGCTGTTCTGGGGGGCCGGAACGCTGGTGCCGGTGGTGGTGTCCGCCGTGCCCGTCCCGGTGGTGGTGGCGGTGTTGTAGGTCTGGGTCAGTATGGGGAACTGGGTGCCGGTGAACGCGGCGGCGGTGGCCGAGAGGAGATCGGCGGCGATCGGTGCCAACCCCGTCAGGACGAGGAAAGCCGCGACGGGGTCGCCATTGACGAGGGTTTCGGCGGCGGTCCAGGCGATCTCTTGGGCTCGGCCGACGTCGTTGGCGATGCGGGTGATGTCGAGACCGGCGAGAACACCGACGATCTCGGCGGCGATCGTGGCGACCCCGGTGGTGTCCAAGGGTGCGGCCAACTTCAGTACGCGGGCCACGAGGCGCAGGTCGAGCCCGGCGGCCATCTGCACGAGCGGGTTGAACTGGTTGTTGAGGTCGCCGGAGACTCGGTGCAGGCCGGGCACGTCGCTGGTGGCGAGCAGGCTCGGCAGCTGGGCGAGGTCGGCCACGATCGCGGGCATGTTCGCGGTGAAGCTCGCCAGCCCGTTGAGCACGGTGACCACCTGGGCGAGAACCTGGGACGCGCTGAGCTGCCCGGTTGAGGCCGTGCCGGTGGTGGTGGCCGGTGCACTCGTTGTGGTGGTGGGGACCTTCGCCGTGGTCGCGGGGGAGACGGTGGTGGTCGAGGTGGCGGTGGCGAGTGCGCGGCTCACCGCGGCGAGGACTGGCGACTCCTGCGCGGTGGGCGAGCAGTAGCTGTCGCCCTCGAGGCAGAGCGTGCGCACCCGGCCGGTCAGCTCCCCGAAGCTCTGCGAGCGCGGACCGGTGACGCCCTGCCCGGAGACCGGGGTGCCGAGCTGGGTGGTATTGGGGTCGCGGCGCGGGTCTGAGACGAGTGCGACGGCCACGACGCGCGAGGCCGCTATCGGGCCTTTGTTGTTGCCGATGGTGGTAGCGAGGTCGCCGGTGACCTCGGCGCCCTGGCCGTAGCCGGCCAAAACGACTCGCGTGTCCGAGCACAGCCCCGAGACCGCCGCGGTGAGTTCTGCTCCGCTCACCGAACCGGCACCGCTCGCCGTCGTGGCGAGCGTCCGGACCTCGATCTCGCCGCCGTAGCGGGCCGTCAGCGATTCCCCGAGCCGGGTGAGGATCGCGGGCATGGCCTGCCCGGTGGCGGTATGAGTTGTCTCGTAGCTGCCCGGTACCAGCAGCGCGGTCCAGCGCGGGCACTGCGCCGGGTTGCGGCCCGGTGTGGGTTCTGCGGCGGCGACACCGGCCGTCACGGTGGTCGCGGCAACGGCCGCGCACAGTGCCATGTGGGCGGCGCGACGGGTGTGGTTGAGGTTGTGGTGCATGGGTTTCTCCGTCCGTGCAGGGTGATCAGGAGATGGCGCGGGAGTTGTTGTCGTGCGCGGGGGCGGGTCGGGTGGCGGTGTAGTAGTCGTCGCCTTCCCAGCGGTAGGGCGAGATCTGGACGGGCTCGTTGAAGGTGGGGGCGTGCACCATCTGGCCGCCGCCGAGGTAAATGCCGACGTGGTGGATGTCCCCGCCGGTGCTGTAGAAGAGCAGGTCGCCGGGCGCGAGCTGGTCCTCGGAAACCGTTGTGCCGGTGTGGACTTGGTCGTAGGTGGTGCGCGGGATGGAGATCCCGGCGGCGCGGTAGGCGGCTTGAGTGAGTCCGGAACAGTCCCAGCCGCCGTTCACCTCGGGCCCGTTGCCGCCCCACACATACGGCAGGCCGAGCTGCGCGCAGGCGAAGGAGATCACCTGCGCGGCAGTCGGACTCGGCGATGAGGCGGTGTGGCAGTTGCCGCCGGTGGTGTCGGTGGCGCGGTAGCGGGCCGCCTGGTCGAGGACCTGGTCGACGTACCAGTCGGCGTGGTTGTAGGCCCAGATCGCGGCGCGGAGGTCACCGGGTGCACCAGAGTCGCACAGATAGAAGGCGGCGGCGTGGATCGCGTCGGAGGGGTTGTAGCGCGAGGGCGGGCTCGCACCGCCAGCGGGCAGGGGATGCCGGGCGAGGACCGAGTCGAAGGTCGCGGCGAGGAACTGCATCGGCCCGCCCGCGCCGGAGGCGTTCTCGCCCTCCGACACTCCCGGCAGCGTGGAGCGGCCGTGGTTGGTTTCGATCTTGCCGATCGCGGCGAGCACCGACCAGTCCAGGCCGGGGCAGTCCCCGGCAGCGGCCTGGTAGAGCACGAGCATCTGCGCCGGGATGTCGTGTTGGGCTTCGGTACTCGGGGTCGAGCCGGTGCCGGTCGAGGCTCCCGGAGCGGGCGCGAGCGCGTGGTCGAAGACGACGACGGCACTGACCACGGCCGCGATGACAACCGTGAGGAACACGAACCCCGCGAATCCGGCTCCGAGTGCCTTGACCAGCATCGCTTCTTCACCAGTGCTCGGAAGCCGGGGGGCTCGGTGGCGGCGGGGCGAGAGCGACGGTTCCGCTCAGCGGTGCCCAGGTCGACTCCGGGTCGATGCCGTCTTCGGGTGCGGTCCGTCGCGGCCAGACGGTGCCGAGTTCGTGCAGGCGTCTGCGGCCGGAGTCGGTGTGCAGCGGCAGCCACACCTGATCGGCCGGACTGGTCCCGAAGATCGAGCCGAGGAACTCGGCGGCGGCGGTGGCGACCGGCACCGCCTCGGGATCGGGCAACCGCTCCCAGGTCCGCCGCAGAGCCACACGGGCATTGACCTCACGCATGGTGGTCGGCACCCACAACAGGACCGGGACGATGACCCCGGTGGTTCGGGCCAGTTCGCCGTAGCCGTGAAGCTTGGCCGCGACCCGGGGCAGGGAGGTGGTCCCGAGGTCGTATTCGAGGAAGAAGTCGAGCAGGTTCTGGCCGTAGGTGTAGCGGCCGTGGGCGTCGGGGCGGGCCAGGTCGCCCCAGAGCCGTTGGCAGCGGGTTTGCGACCACCACCGCGACACCTGCCCGCCGTGGGGGTGGGTGACCAGGGCGGTGAACCATTCGGTGACGCCGAGGGTGTGGGTCAGGTGCAGGCTGTGGGCGACCGAGAGCGTGGTTTGGTGGTTGTAGCCGAGCTCGCGGACACTCACCCCGGCTTCCGCGGCGAGGATCGCTGCTCCGGCCGGGGCGAGGGTCCAGTGGTAGGGGGCGGTGCCACGAGTTCGCATGGGCCGGAACCGGTCCAGGACCCGGTAGGTGTGCAGGATGGCCAGGCGGCGGCGGGCGATCTTGGCGGTGGGGAACGCCAGGTCAGCGAGCTGGTCGGTGGTCAGGACCCGGTGCTCATAGACCATGCGCAGAATCCAGCGATCGCGCCCGGTCAACGCACGCACCACCGAACTCTTCTCCGGGCTGGTGGTCGGTGACCAGGCCGGGCGCGGGGCCCGGGTATCGGCTTGCCTGTCGGGACGGGAAATCATCGATGCGGGAGCCTTTCTCGGGGCGTGGCGGGGTCAGGACCGTGCGGAGTTGAGGGGATCGGCGGTGAGGCGGGCATGGGCGGCGGCGGCGATCTCGCGGGCGCGCCCGGGGATCGGCGGGGCAAGGGGCCTGGTGGTGAGGGTGAACGGTCGCGCGTTGCGGCCATCGACCAGCAGGCGGGCGGCGGCGTGGAAGGCGTCGAGGTGGGACAGGTCGTGCTCGGACAACCAGGGCTCGGTGTGGCGGGCCAGATCGCGGGCGTCATCGGGACTGACAGCGAAGACGATCTTGTTGCGGGCGTTGGCCGAGACGCCGTCGCGCAGTTCGCGCGAGAGCTGGCCCAAGTTCTGGTGCGCCAGCAGCAGCGACAGGCGCAGTCCCCGGGCCTCGGCGAGCATGTCCTCGATTGGGGTCGAGAGGTTGAGGAAGTTTTGCGCCTCGTCGAGCACGAGGGCGGCGTCGGGCCGGTCGGCGGCGGGCACCCGTGCTCGCGCGGTCACCGCCTGCCATGTGCGGGCCACCAGCAGCGACCCGACCAGGCGTGAGGTTTCCTCTCCGAGTGAGCCTTTCGGCAGCCGGGCCAGGCAGATGCCGCCGTTGTCGAGGATGTCGGCGAACTCGACAGTTGAGGGTCCGCCCGCGATCGCCGAGCGGACGAACGGTCTCAGCAGGAACGCGCGCAGCTTGTTCAGCAAGGGGCCGGTGAGTTGAGCGCGGCCGGTGTCGGAAAGCTGCTCGTAGCTATCCCAGAACCCGCGCAGGACCGGGTCTTTCGCTGTGCGGGTGACCCGCGCCCGGAACGCGGGCTCGGTGAGCAGGCGGGGCAGGTCGGCAAGGGTGGCGGTGCCGGGTTGCGCGCACAGCGTGAGCAGGCTGGCGCGCATGATGTCGTCTGTGCGCGGCCCCCACCACTGATGGAAGATCCGGTGAAACACCGTCACGAGGTTGTCGACCGCCAGATCCACTCCCGCGCGCCCGATCCGGCCGATATCGAGCGGGTTCACACACGGCGGCGGCGCGGCCGAGTCGGCGTCGAAGAGCACCACCCGCTCACCCATGCGCGACGGCAGCCGCGACAGGACGTCGGTGACGAGGTCGCCCTTGGGGTCGATGACGATCACCCCGCGCCCGGCCTCGGCGTCATCGAGAATCGTGCGCGCCAGCAGGGTGGACTTGCCGACACCGGTGGGGCCGAGGATATGCAGGTGATGGCGGGCGTCGGAGATCTTGACCGCGACCGGGCGGCGAGTGCCGGTGTCGGCCATCCCGAGGGGTTTCGTGTGTTCGCCGCCGACAGGGATCTCCGGGGCTGGGGACAGGGCGCGTGCCCCGGCGCGTTGCAGGCCGGGTAGCCCGTCGTCGGTGGGCAGATGCGCGATCGTGGCCAGTTCGGGCACCGACAGCACGTCCCCGTGCCCGAGACGCCGCTGCCGGATCAACTGCTGGAGGCGGAAGAGGCGGCGACGCCGCCGGTAGTAGTTGTGGTCGGTGCAGGCCCCGAACACCGTGGCGAGAGCGTCGGCGCGGCCACGGGCGACTGCTCGCGCCTGCGCTCTCGGGTCGATGTCGTCGGGGTCGTCGGAGACCGGGATGGACGCGGCGTAGCGGATGACGGTTTCCCAGTGCGCGCCGCGCGCTTTGGCCGCTGCTGCGCGGGCGGCGGCACTGTACTCCAGGGAGGTCTGGCGGTCGGCGGGTCGCGCGCCTGCCACCCCAGCGGCGGTGTGGGAGACGCGGGCGGCACCCGTGCCGGTCGTGAGCAGGTTCAGGGCCTCGCGCAGCAGTCCCGCCACGACGCCAGCCCGAGTGCCGGTGCTCGCCGCGGCGCGGGTGGCTCGCGCGACGCGGCGGCCGGTGACCGGGCGGGCGAGGATCTGCACACAGACGGCCTGCCCGGGAGCGAGGTCGTCGGCGGCGGTGATCAGGTTGCGCACCAGATCACCGGAGTGATCGGTACTCAACGGCAACCCCTCACGGCGGCCGAGCCGTAACTCGCCCCCGGCCACGACCCGCCGAACGCCCTTCACCGCGACCGATAGCGGGGGTCGGGCGGGTTCGACGGTGTCGGTGTGCGCGCCGGGCCACGCCGAGGCGATGGCGCGTTCGATGAGACCGGGTGGGATCGCGCCGGGCACCCAGAGCCGGATCGCGGCTCCCTCCTCGGGGGTGACGGTGTACTCGAACCCAAGATGCGGCTGCCCCAACAACATTCGCGCCCAGGCAGGACGCAACTGCCCGATGAGGTGCGCCCAGAAGGTGAGTGCGCCTTTGGCGTCGACCTCCGGTGGAGTGAGCACGGTGATCTGGCGAGCACACGCACTCAGCCGGCGCCGACGCCATCGAGTGAGAATCCGCACCGCGGTGAGCACCCCGAGCACGGCCGCGACCACGCCCAGGCCGGAGACGGACCCGAGTGCGTGTTCAACCGTCTCGGTGAGATCGCGTAGGGCCGAGCCGGGCGCGAGAAGCGCCCGGCCCAGCCACCCCTGCTCGGGAGTCTGGGTGTTCACGCAGCCACCGATCCCGGGCCCATGGCATCGGGACTCGGCAAGGTCGCCGACGTGCCGAAGGGGAACCGCCCGCTCGCACGGCGGCGCTCGGACACGGCGGTGGTGGTCTCAGGCTTGCGCAGGATGACGACGTCCTCGTGGGCGATGAGGTGCACCGGCAGCCCGGACGCCCGCTGCTTGACGACGAAGTCGCGCTGGAAAAAGCTCGACCGTGCGACGAGTTCGCCCTCGGTGAGGCGCCCCAGCAGTGCCACGCACCGCTCCACCGGCACGAGCCCGGCCAGCTCGCCGCAGGTGTAGAGGTGGCTGGGCAGGGGCACCAGCTCGGCGTGCTGACGCCACGGCCGCGCAGTGATCACGACATGCCCGCCGGGGGCGAGGTATTCGGCGGCCCCGGCGAGGATCTTGGTGAATCCTGAGAGCAGGCGGCCGAGTCCGACGTTGGCCAGGTTGCCTCGGTCGAGGACCTGGCCGTAGCGGTGGTTGGTCTTGAGGACAGGCTGCGTGCGGTTGGCGCGCACATGCCCGTGCAAGCTGTCGCCGTAGGGCGGGGAGGTGATGACCAGGCTCGCCTGGCCGCGCAGCTCGGCTGGGATCAGGTCACCCAGCTTGCGGGCGTCGCCGTGGTAGACGTTCGCGTCGAGATCGATGCCCGCCTCCCGGGCGAGGCCGATGTTGGTGCGCGCCAGCTCCGCCCACCGCGACTCGTATTCGACGCCGACCGCGCGACGGCCCAGGTGCAGGGACTCGACGAGGGTGGTGCCGATCCCGCACATCGGGTCCAGCACGAGGTCCCCCGGACGGGTGTAGGTGACCACGGCGTGCTGCACGATGGCGGGGAACATCTTCGCGGGGTGGGCGGTGCTGTCGGGGTGGTAGCGGCCCCGCCGCTGCGCGGTCGGGGCGTTCTGGGCCGTCGCCCACACCGACACCGGCCGCGCGGCCGGACTGGTCTGTGCGGGGATCGCGGAGTCGACGTCGGTGGCGTTGGCGGCGGCGGGATCGAGAGTCATGGAGGCGTCCTTGACGTGAGAGTTCGGGTGGGGCAAGGGCTGTGTCGGCTCAGCCATGGGCGGGCTGGAGGAACACGAAGACGTCGGTGTGCGCGACGATGTGCGGCGCGGTCCCGGAGACGGCTGGGTCGGCGAGTGCGGCGGTGATGGTGGTGCCGCTGACCGGGGCGGCGATGATGTGCTGGAGGTAGAGCAGATCGGCGGCCTGGGCGGCAGCGACGACCGAACCGGCGGGGTCGCGCAGGACGCCGGAGTCGCTGTGGCGGCAGCGCGAGAGAACGACCAGCAAACCACCCAGTGCCATCACTTCGGTCGCGAGCGCGGTGACGTGCTCGGCGGCGGCGATCGGGGCGAGGTGATCGGCGAGCAGGCTCGCGATGACCAGATCCACCGGCTCCCCGGACCAGTTCCGGTCGGTGGGGGCGTCGAGGCCGTGGCGGTCCAGCTCACCGATCGCGGCGAGCGCGGCGGCGGTGTCGGGCTCGATGATCCGCAGCGCGCCCCGAGCGACGGGGGCGGGCCAGCCCAGCAGCATCACCCGCGAGGCCGGTTCGGAGAACTCGGCGATCGCGTGAGCCAGGACCCGGTCGGGCCAGCGGTCCTCTGGATCGAGCGGGGCGGGCCCCAGCGCCCACAGGGTCGAGGGGACCCGCACGGCGGCGGAGGTGGAACGAGGTCGGCGGGAACTGGCGGACATGGCGGCCTCCTGAGCGAGAGAGCGGTGTGTACTCGCTTACTTCCGCCAAAAAGCCGAAATCGGGACACGGCGATCAAAACTTTTTTCTGAGAATTTCATGAGTCGAAAATCGGGGACCGGAGCACCGCCTGGAGCGAGATCGCGATCAAATTTCTTGAGAAACTTTTCGGTAGGTTGCTCGTGCGGTAGAAGGTCTATCCGCGCCCTATCTGAAACATATCCAAGTCATATCTTTGGCCTATCCGCGCATTCACATCCGCAGGTAGAACCGGCAATGCTTTCGCGGGGCCTCGGGTGGCGGACGGGTGTTGGCCGGGTAGCGCGATATTCGCCATCTCGCCCAGGATGTGACTAGGATATGTTTCAGATAGGTTTTGGGTGTGGTTTGGATAGGGTTTGGATGCGTTTCGGATAGACGTATTCGGTGTCCTTGTGAGGTCGGAAGTTTTCGATCGATCAAGGAGATCTGTTGTGACGAATGCACACGTCGCGAAATATGCGGGACCACTGGAAAAGCCGGGCTCGCCGCTGGCCGTGGTGCGGTCCGGTTTCGAGAAGATCGCCGCAGAGGTTCTGCCCACCGATCCGCGCCCGGTGCCGACTCCTGGGTCCGCCCCCGCCGGTCCGGTGCGGACGTGGGAGGCGTTGCGCGAGCGGCTGTGGGACCCGGCGACGCCGATGGCCGAGGTCGATGCGATCTGGGTGTGGCTGCTCGAACGAGTCCGTGCCAAGGACGAGGGCGCGATGCTGGTGTGTGCCGGACTGGCCGCGCCGATGCTGTCGCGGACCGCCAGCGAGTATGTGACGTCGAGCCACACGGCTCGCCACGATATCGAGTCCGAAGTGCTGACCGCCTTCCTGCTCCACCTCCCGCGCGTCGGCCTGGAAGTCCCGGGGGTGTGGCATCGGCTGCGGTGGGGTGCTTATCGCGCCGTCCTCAAAGTGGCAATCCAACAGCGAACCGGCGCGACAGTGGTCGGGGACCTCGACCGCGACCTGGCCCCGCTGGGCGAGCGGGTACAGGCGATGGTGTCGCAACCGGGCCATCCCGAGACGGTCCTGGCGCAGGCCGTGGCCGCCGGAGTGATCTCCGCCGACGCCGCCGAACTCATCGCCGCGTCGCGATGGGAAGGCCGATCGCTGACCTCCGTGGCCGCCGAACGCGGTGTGTCGCTGTGGAAGCTGCGCAAGCAGCGACCCCGTGCCGAACGCGCCCTGCTGGCGTGGCTGTCCGAACGCGCTCGAGACCTCGACCCCGAGCGCACCAGCACGGTCGAAGCCGAGGCGGTCACCGCCCTCGCATCGCCGGACCGGTCACCGCGGCGAGGTCGCCGGCCGAAACGGCACTCTCCGGCCTCGGCGCAGTCGAGCACCGAGCACGGGCAGGTGGCGGCATGAACACCGACCAGGGAAATCTCAACGAGGCGCCACAGACATCGGCTCGACACGGGCGGCGCTGGACTCGAGCGCTCGCGGTCGCGGGCACGACCGTGGCGCTGCTGGTCCTGCTCGCCGGATCGGCCTCAGCGGCACCACCACACACGGACGTGCTGGCGATCGCCTCATCGCTGGGGGAGGTAATCGACAACGCGCGCAACTGGATCGTGGGCATCCTCGCGGGGCTGGCGACGTTGTTCTTGACCATCGCCGGTGCCCGCTATCTGCTTGGCGGCGGCGATCCTTCCGAGATCGAAAAGGCCAAGACCGCGTTCCGCGCCGCCTGCCTCGGTTACGCGCTGGCGATGTTGGCACCGGTCATCGTCGCCGTGCTCAAGTCCATCGTCGGAGCCTGACCGTGAACACCACGGCACAGGCCCCACCCGCACCCGCCCGGTTCTCACCGACCACGCGTACCGCTGCCACCACAGCAGCGGCGGTGCTCGCCGCGGTCCTGATCGTCTTCACCGGCGCGGCCGGTGCCGCCGCCCAACCCGTGACACCGACCGTGCCGGTCACCCCGACACCGGCCACACCCGCCCCCACAACCACCCCACCGACCACGACCATTCCGCCGAGCCGGTGGGTGACCCCACCCTCCACCACCTCGAGCCCGGCCACACCCGCACCGACAACACCCGGCACGACGACCCCGACGCCCGGAACGGGGCCGGATTCGGGGTCGGCCGAGTGCGGGGTCACCAACATCAACGGATGCGTGGAGAACGCGATCGACGGATTCTTCCAGCGCATCGTCGAGTCCGCGCTCAACCCGCTCCTCGGGCTGCTCGCCGAAACTCTCCTCACCACACCCGAACCCAGCGAGATCCCACAGATCGGTGTGCTGTGGAACCAGTCGTGGCAGATCGTCACCGCCCTCTACGTGCTCGTCGTGATGGCGGCCGGGGTGCTGCTGATGATGCGCGAGACCCTGCAAACCCAATGGTCGATCCGCGAACTCGCTCCCCGCCTGGTCGTCGGGTTCGTGGCCGGGGGGCTGAGCATGGCGATCGCCACGGCGGCGATCAGCTTCGCCAACGCCCTCGCCGCCGCAGTGGCCGGAGACGGCGTCGACTCCGGCTCGGCCGCCGCCGCGCTGACCGAGCTCGCGACCACGGGGCTGCAAAGCCAAGGTTTCGCGCTGCTGCTCTATCTCGCGTTCGTGGTGATGCTGCTCGTACTGCTCATCAGCTACATCGTGCGAGTCACCATCACGATCCTGCTGATCGTGGCCGCACCCTTGGCGTTGATGTGCTACGCGCTGCCCGGCATTGACGGAGTAGCGCGGTGGTGGTGGCGCTCCTTCGCCGCGTGCCTAGGGATCCAGGTCGTGCAGTCGATGATCTTGGTGATCGTGCTGCGGGTGCTGCTCGCCCCGGGCGGGTGGTATCTGTTCGGCCCGGACGCGAACGAGATCGTGAACATGGTCGTCGCTTTGGCGCTGATGTTCGTGTTGATCAAGACCCCGTTCTGGCTGCTGTCGGTGCTCAAGATTGGCCACGGCCGCAGCTTCGTCGGGTCGATCGCGCGGGGCTTCATCGCCTACAAGACCCTCGGCCTGCTCAAAGGGGCCACGTCGAGCAGCGCACGGACCGCCGCCACGGCGACACCTATCCGGCGCGGCCCACGACCCGCCCGTGTTCCGCGAGCACCACGCACCGCCACCGGCAGCGCCGGACCTGTCGACCCGTATGCGCGGGCGCGCTCGACACGCGACGGACAGCTCATGCTGCCCCTGGAAGGAGTGCGCCGCGTCGCGCGGCAACCCAGCCCGACACCGGCCGACTCGACCGGCACCCCGCCGCCCCGCCCGGCCCGGACGCCGCGTGGACGGCAACTCGCGTTCGACTTCACCCCGCAGGACCCGTACCGGGGTATCCGGGCCGGGGCCGGAGGCCAGTACCCGCTCCCGATCTCGGTGCGCCGGGTCCGGCCCACACCCCCGGCACGGGCTCCGGTCCAGCCACCGGAACGTCCCGGCCCCCGGCGGCGGCCCGAGCAGCTCGCCTTCGATTTCACCGAACCCGCACCGGCCGATCCTTACGCGCGGCTGCGGCCGACCCGTAGCGGCCAGTACCCGCTGCCGTTCCCGGTCACACGGGTCAAACCTGTTCCGCCGCCGCCGAACCCATCGCAGCCACCCGCGCCTGCCCCGGCGCGCCCGGCGGGGCGGCAGCTGCATCTGCCCATGCCCGATTTGCCCGTGCGCCGCCGCGCGCCACGCGCACCGAGAGGAGGCACCCTGCGATGAGCACCATCGTGCGCATCCCCGCCGACGTCGACCGCTCCGACCGCATCCTCGGGCCGTTCACCGCCCGCCAGCTCGCCGTCCTCGCCACGGCGGCTCTGCTGCTGTACTCGGGCTGGGCCGCGACCAGAACGGTCATCGCTCCGGCGGTGTTCGTCACCGTCGCGGCCCCGGTGTTCGTCGTGGTCGCGGTCGCGGTGCTCACCCGCCGCGACGGGCTGTCGGCCGACCTGCTGCTCGTGGCCGCGATCCGCCACCGATTCCGCCCACGGCACCTCGTCCGATCACGCGGAAGCACCCGCGCCGAGACGCCACGCTGGATCGCCACCCGTGCCCATCGATCCGGGCCCCGCCGACCCGTCCCCACCGAGCTGTCGGCGAATCAGGTACGCCTGCCCGAATCGGTGTCGAACAGCGGCAGCGGTGCTGTCGGGGTGATCGACCTCGGCGCCGATGGGCTCGCTGTCATCGCGGTCGCCGGAACCCTCAACCTCTCGCTGCGCACCCCGGCAGAGCAGGACAGCCTCGTCGGTCAGCTCGCGGGCTGGCTGCACACCCTGCGCCAACCGGTGCAGATCCTGGTGCGCTCGGCGCGCCTGGACCTGACCGAGCACATCACCGGCCTGCACACCGCCGCCGAGCAGATGTCCCCCGACCTCGCTGCCGCCGCGCTCGACCACGCCGATCACCTCGCCGAGCTGACCGCCCGCGAGAACCCGGTCCACCGGCAGGTGCTGCTGATCTGGCGCGAACAGACCGAGACCCTGGCCGTCACCGGGTTGGGTGCCCGGCTGCCCGGCAGGGGCCGGGCACGGCGGGCGTTGTCCGGTGGTGCGCGCCGGGCGGCCGAGTCCCGGCTCTTGCGTCGTATGAACGAGGCCGCCGATGTCCTTTCCCCACTGGGTATCTCGGTCACCGCCCTCGATGACGTGGCGGCTACCGCCGTACTGACCAGCTGCACCAACCCGGAGGGCCTCGTCTCGGCCGCCGCCGACATCGCCGCCGCCGCCGCGATCATCACCACCGATCCCCAAGTCCAGACGCCCGACCCGTTCACCGGAGAGGGCCTTGACCGGTTCGCGCCGGAATCACTCACGATCGGCACCCGGCATCTGGAGATCGGCTCGGACTGGACCGCGACCCTCGCGGTCACCGGCTACCCACGAGAAGTGACCGCTGGCTGGCTCGCGCCCCTGCTCTCGCATCCCGGCCGGGTCGAGGTCGCGGTGCACATCGACCCCATCGACCCGGCCACCGCCGCCACCCGGCTGCGCCGCCAACAGGCACGCCTGGAGTCCTCCCGCATGCACGACGTCAGCCGGGGCCGCCTCACCGATCCGCAGGTCGATGTCGCCGTCGAAGACGCCGCCGACCTGTCAGCCCGCGTCGCCCGCGCCGAGGCCAGGTTGTTCCGGGTCGGGGTGTACCTCACCGTGCACGCCGCCTCGGAAACCGAACTGGCCGACGAGGTCGCCGCCGTCCGCGCCCTGGCCGCGAGCCTGCTCGTGGACACCTGCACCCTGTCCTACCGCGCCGCTCAAGCCTGGGCCACCACCCTCCCACTCGGGCTCGATCTCATCCGGGTGCAGCGGACCTTCGACACCACCGCCCTCGCCGCGGCCTTCCCCTTCGACTCCCCACAACTACCCGCCCCAGACCCGGCCCAGGCCGCCCGCCCGCAGGGGGTCCTCTACGGCCGCGACGCCGCCTCGGGGTTGTTGTTCGTGGACCGATTTTCCCCCGACGCCCACAACCACAACCTCGTCATCCTCGGCCGCAGCGGCGCGGGCAAGTCCTACCTGGTCAAAACCGAGATCCTGCGCTCGCTGTATCGCGGCATCGAGCAGGTCGTCATCGATCCCGAAGACGAATACCGCCGTCTCGCCGAAACCGTCGGCGGCACCCACATCCGCCTCGGCGCACCAGGTGTCCGGCTCAACCCGTTCGACCTGGAAATCCACACCCGCCCCGATGGCCGCCGCACCGCCCCCACCGACGCCCTCACACGACGGAAACTGTTCCTGCACACCCTCATCCAAGTCCTGCTCGGCGACCAGAACCTCGCGCAGCGGGCAGCATTGGACACGGCCTTGGCGGCGATCTACGCCGCTGTCGGGATCACCGAGGACCCCGCCAGCTGGACCCGGCCCGCCCCGACGCTGAGCGGCTTGCGTGACCAACTCGCACGCCTCGCCACACCGGCTGCCGGGGAGTTGGCCGCCGCGCTGCACCCGTTCGTCGGTGGCGGGGCCTATGCGGGGTTGTTGGACGGGGCGACCACCACCGACCCCGAGGGCGGGCTGATTGTGTTCTCCCTGCGCGAGCTACCGGAGGAGTTGAAGACGATCGGGACCCTCCTCGTGCTGGACGCGACCTGGCGGCGCGTGTCGAGCCCGGCCGATCGGCGGCCTCGCCTGATCACCGTGGACGAGGCGTGGCTGCTCATGCGCCAACCCGCCGCCGCCGAATTCCTGTTCCGGGCCGCGAAGAGTTTCCGCAAACACTGGGCCGGCCTCACCGTCGCCACCCAGGACAGCGCCGATGTCCTGTCCACCGAACTCGGGCGCGCGATCGTCTCCAACGCCGCCACCCAGATCCTGCTGCGCCAAGCCCCGCAAGCCATCGACGAGGTCGCCACCGCGTTCCGGCTCTCCGAAGGCGAACAACAATTCCTTCTCTCCGCGGCACGCGGCAGCGGCCTACTCGCTGTCGGAGGCACCGACCGAGCGGTGTTCGCGTCGCTGGCCTCACCCACCGAGAACGCGCTCATCACCACCAACCCCAGCGAACTCGCCACCACCGACGACACCAGCAACACCGACATCGACCTCGACCAGGTGCCGTCACTGGCCCCACTCACCGAACCCGAACCTGCCGAAGCTGCCACGGATCTCGGCACGACAACTTCGACACCGACACCGGCGAAGAGGTAGTTCTCGACGGACGTGCGGCATAAGCGTGGATTCGCCACTGCCGCACCATCCAACGGACTTGCTGAACATGAGTTTGCTCGGATACGTCGGTTTCGGCGGACCGGACGTGCTCGGGATCGGTGGGTCCGCGCCGGTGCCGGTGGCAGTGTTCCTGCTGACCTCGACACGTGACTTGCAGGACCCGACGCTGTCGCTGCCGCTGGCCGAGCAGACCACCCGCCGCCGCCTCGCCGCCCTGCCTACCCCGCCCCGGCCGCCCGCGCCACCTGACCGACCAGGGAGCCCCCATGTATGCCGACCACGCCCCGATCCCGTTCAACGCCCGCCAGCGCCGCACCCACCGCCCCGAACCCGACCAGCCGACCGGGTCGACTTCCGGGGGCGGTAAGGGCCGGATGTGGGTGGGGCCGACCAGTGAGCAGACCCGCCGTCTAGTTGCCGAGAGCCGTATACGGCAAGGGCTGCCGCCCCAGATCGACAACCCGGCCGTGATCGAGTCTCTCGCGTTGTTCCTGCGCAACGCACTCAAAACCCTCCCTGCGGACCGTGATCTGGACCGAGACGATCATCGCCGCGCGGCATGAGTGGTGTGGCTGGCTACACGGGCACCGGCCGTATGTGGGGATACGATTGCGCCTCAGCATCAACACGGGCTCGAGGAGCGGGTGTGACAGACGAGGCGGGCGAGGGCTGGAGGCGGTTCACGTCTCCAGACGAGATTGAGGCCGGTACTAGAGCTGCCTACCAAGATGAAGCTTATTGCGTGGCAATGATATTTTGCGACGCACTAGCCGACCCGACTCAGAATAGAGACATGCTGGCCGCGTTAGTTTCGCCCGAGACTCGTGACAGTTGGGGTGACTTTACGGAAGCGGCGAGGGATCTAGGTGCTATCGAGGATGCCGGTTTCGGCTCATTGGTTAATCGCGCACCAGGAGTCGAGGATGTAGCGTATTTCAAAATACTCGGTGGAGTTTCAGAATCCTATCAGGTCACATCCAGTCGCATGGTAGAGGTCGCAAGCATAATAACAATGGTGCGACACCCGGGTAGCGAACGCTGGATGGTGCACTCGATGGGGCATGCTGTAAGTCCAGAGGATGTGTACTCCCAAAGAACCGGCAGCGGCGCTCAGTGGGATGATCCGCAGAGTCGTCGGATGGACGCGGTGCCCCCCGAGTCCTGGCTTACTCAGCACGGCAGGAGGCGAGCCGATGGTAGTTACAAGTTCACGGAAGAACCACGGTGGGAGCGTCCGACCTACATCGAGTTTGACGTATCAATGATCGAAGGTCGCGTCTCGGTTGCCGAAGCGTACTTCGCAAGCAGGCGGATGAGCAAATTGACCCACCGCGATGCTGTCCGACGCTTTCGCTGTATTGACCTGATACAAGCGTCATATATGCCGATCAGAACCCCTAACCCCATGAATCCCAGGCATGTCAGTGTATATGCCAATATGGTTGAGGTTGAGTCCTGGACTCCGCCCGACGAAGAGGCATTAATTGCTCTCGAAGCCAACAAAAAGTGGTGGGACCAAGCATATCGAATTCCGTTGCAGTCACTCGCTATCGAGATTGAAGAGTACGAATCGTCGGTAAGTGGAGTGCGCGATGAATAGCATGCCGAAGGAATTGTCATGGTTGCTTGAAACTCCGCTCCAGCCGCCCACTGTACTTAGCCACTGGGACGGCTTTCCGAACATAATGCTATTTAAGATCTCTTCTGGCGCGCTCCTGTGGTGGCTGTTCGAGGACAACGAGGACGAGGAGCTGGGCGTCTTCGTTCACCTCACCAGCGAAGAGGCACAGGCCGTGTATCGCGGCCCCAAGGACCAGGGACTGCTAGAACCGATTCGGCATAACATGTCCGACCGATTGGCGGTCGTATGGAACCGTCAAGGTGAACGAATCAAGGTCGCACGGTTCGTAATACCCGCCAACGGTACGGAGCCGGAATTTGCCGACCTGTTGTGGAATACTGCTGAGCTGGTTGGCGTGTCAAGGAATACGGAAGCACGGTCGACTATTCAGGCTGGTAGAGTTGCGCATGATCTAGCCCGTCTCGCCCGCGTTTAATTTCGCAGCTACGCGTCTATTTTGGTCGGTCGAGCAGGGCGCAGCCCGCCTTCACACACTACGAACCCGATCCGGCCCCATGCTGGACGTCCTATAATCGGCTAGCCATTACAGGGCTTCGTCGGTAACGCCCAACCTGCCAGACACTTGCCGAGTGACGTCAGATTTTGCCGATACCAGCAGATCTCGGTCCCGGCGTCTGACGCCGGAGTTCACCGATAACCGCTGTCAGGATTCACCGGCGGAGCCAGTGTGGCTATAGGTCCCGCCACACGATCTCGACCGAGGATGTGTCGAACCGCCACGCCTTGCCGTTCTGGTCGACCCATTTCGCGGCGTACACCCGCGCGGGTTTGACGATGACCTTCTCGATCAGCCGCGCGGCGGCCTCGTGCCGCCAGCGCGAACCCTTCGTATCCCACGCCCTACGCAACTCGCCCGGCGTGGACCCGATATCGGCCAGCACAGCGAGGGCTTGCGCACTACGCAACGAATCCTGTTCGGCACGAAGTGCTTTCAGCGTCAGTTTCAGTCCCGCGATGGTGCGTTCGATCACCCGCAAGTCGTCGGCGTCACCGGCACCGGTCAGCACCTCGGTACGGCGGTCGGTTTCGGCATCCAGATTCCCTGCCGTGGTCTCGATACGCTGTTGCAGTTCCGCGATGCGCCCGGCATTGTCGTTCCCGCGATCCAGCCGCGCCAAGATCTCCGGGTGCTCGTACGCGGCGATCACCTGCTGCGCGACATACATCTCCAACGCGCCCGCATCCCGGAACACCCGCCCGCACCCACACGCCACCCTCGCCGAATCCTTCGCCCGACACCCATACCGGCGCTGGATGACCGTGCCGTTCTTACGTTGCCGCTCGAGCAGGGAACCCACCAACCAGCTACCGCACCGCTGCCCGGCCCGCTCGCTGCCCTCTGGCCACACACCGCCGCACTCGGCAAGCCCGGTCAGCCAATACTCACCGTTGCGCGCACGCGGGCGATCGGGATCCTTCGCCCGGCTGTGCGCCTTTATGGCCGCTCGGATGGCGTCATGCTCGGCGCGGGTGAACACAGCAGGCCACTGCGCCCGATGCCGCGTCCCGGTACGCTCATGCACCCGAATACCGTTGCCCTCCGGGTTGTCCAGACACTCGCACCGCTGCCCGTTCGCGTCGGTGTGCTCACCCAGGTCGTAGTCGACATACGCCTCCAACAGCAGCAGTTCACTGAGCTTGCCCACCCGCCACAGCTTGCCCTCGGACGTGGTGATACCCCGAGCGTTCCAGTCGGTGACGATCGTGGTCTGCGACTCCCCGTTGATGATCCGGTCCCGCGCTTCACACAGAACCGCAACCTCGTTCTCCCGCAACGCATACCGGTCAAGAATGTCATCACCGGTAATCGGATGCGTACCAACGACCCTCCCGTACCCGAACCGCCGCGAACCGCCCTGCATCACCCCTTTCGCGGCTTCCTCGCTCATCCGATCGAGGAGGTTTTCGGTGTTGGTCTCCCGGTACTCAGCCGCTTCGGCGACCTTCACCATGAAATTCTTCCGGCCCGCGCCCGTGGTCAGGTCGTACTCGGTGTCCTTCATGAACACATACCGCACCCCCTCATCACGGCCGAGCTTCATCAGCTCGTTGCCCAGGTCGTAATCACGCGTCAACCGCGCCACATCACGAGCAAGCACGATCTTCGCCGGACCACTGGCCACCAACGTCAGCAGATCCCGTAACGCCGGACGATCCGCATCCGCGCCGGACAGATCGTTGTCACAAAAGATCCGCGCCAACCGCAACCCCTTCCGGGCCGCATAGGCCACCTCGTTCTTCGCCTGCAACTGCACCCCCTCCGCACGGTCCTTCTCATCCCGCGAAATCCGCACATAGCCGTACACCCACTCCGCAGGGTCGACCCCGGCCACCCCATCAGCCAAGGCAGCATTGATTTCGACAAGCCACGCCGGTTCCGTATACGTCGTCCTAGCCATACCGCCAAGTTAGCGATGGAATGTATAGCGAACATGTCGCTGGAGTGAGCACCGACTACATCGTGCGGCTCGAGCAGGGGCGGGGCCTTCGGCCGTCGGTGGAGGTGCTGAACGCGCTGGCGCGGGCGCTGCGCCTGAACGACGACGAGCGCGCCTACCTGTTCGATCTGGCACGACAGCGGCAGCCGGACAACGGCAAGCCGAGCACGGTGCCCGCCCCCGCGCTGGCGATGCTGGTGTGCGATCTGTCGCCGCTGCCCGCGATGCTGGTCAACCACCGCTACGACATCCTGGCCTGGAATCGGGAGATGGCGGCGTTGATCACCGACTTCGGCGCTCTGCCGCAGCGGCAGCGCAACTCGATGTGGTTGTGCCTGCTGGACCCGGGTATGCGGGATTTCTATGTCGAGCGGGAACGCATCATCCGTGAGGGCATCGCCGATCTGCGCGCGGCGTGGGCCGCGCACCCGGACGACCGGGCGCTGGCCGACCTGATCGCGGAGTTCACCGCGCACAGCGCCGAGTTCGAGCAGGCCTGGGCTCGCCACGACGTTCGGGTACAGGGGCGGGGGAACAAGCCGTTGCGGCATCCGCTGGTGGGTCCACTGGTTGTCAGCTACGAGGTACTGATGCCCGTGCAGGATCCCGACCAGCGGATCATCATCTACCGCGCCGCGGACGCGGATTCCCAGGCGGCGCTCGACCGGCTCGTTGCCGCTCTGGACGCGCCGTGACCAGGTGCTATTCCGCGGAACTCAGCAGCAGTTCCCCGTCGTCGTCCGCCGCGTCCTCGTAGCGGCCATCCCACTCCTCGTAGGCGGGCACGTCCTCGTCGCGGGTGACGATCCACTCCAGCGAGTAACCGCCGTCGTCGTCGGGAACGAGCACATTCTCGATCTTCAGTCCGAATCCGAGCACCTCGGCCGCGCGGATCACGTCCGGCAGGTCCTCGGCGCGAACGACCGTCTGATTGGCATACACGGTTACCATGCGCCGAATGGTAGCTGGAACCTCGGACACGGCGCGGGACGAATCCCGAATCCCCGGCTGCGGGGTCGCCGGTCCACGACAGAGGCGCGGGGGTCGGGCACGACAAAAGCCGCCGTGGTCATCGAGGCCACGGCGGCTGCGTCACAGCGTGAGGGTGGTACCGGGCGTGCGGTACCGGGTTGATCAGAGCTTGTTGAAGGCCAGCGACAGCGCCGACTTCTTGTTGGCAGCCTGGTTGGCGTGGATGACGCCCTTCGAGGCGGCCTTGTCCAGCTTCCGGCTGGCGAACTGCAGGCGCTGCGCGGCGGCGTCCTTGTCGCCCGCGGCCGCGGCCTCGCGGAAGCTGCGGATGGCGGTGCGCAGCGCGGACTTGACCGACTGGTTGCGCTTGCGCGCTTCCTCGTTGGTGCGAATCCGCTTCATCTGGGACTTGATGTTGGCCACGCCGGTTCCTCGTGTTCCTGTCTGGTAGGTATGTCCTGGAAAGTTGGGGAGCGCGCGACACACCCGAGGTGAACGGGTAACGCAGCGCCGAAGATCGAGGGTACCAGCCGCCGTGCGGCACACGAAATCGACATCGGACCGGTGGCGGCCCGACCGGGCCTCGAAGTCGTTGTCTCGACCACTCGACTCGCGTAGCGTCCTCTCCAGCAACCATTGCTTTCTCGCGGCTGCTGTCGTCGCAGCGGTACCACGACTCGTCCGAGTACATGTCTGGAACGCGGAAGGTGGACAGATGTCTCCAACGGCCCAGGAAGTAGTCGAAGAGGCTGTCGAGAACAAACCGATTCCCGAGAGCAAGAAATGGGGCGCCGAAGCGCTCGGCACGTTCGTTCTGGTGATCGGCGGCGTGGGCACCGCGGTGCTGGCGGGGGAGAAGGTCGGTCCGCTGGGCGTCGCACTGGCCTTCGGCCTGACGCTGCTGTTCCTCGTCTACTCGATCGGTCCGATATCGGGCTGCCACGTCAACCCGGCGGTGACCGTGGGCCATCTGCTGCTCGGCCGCCTCGGCGGCGTGTCCGCGGCGGGGTACGTCATCGCGCAACTGATCGGCGGACTCCTCGCGGGTCTCGTCCTGTTCGCGCTGGCCAAGAACCTGCCGTCGTACGACCGGTCGGTGGACGGACTCGGCGCGAACGGGTGGGGCAAGCACAGCCCGGCCGCGATCCGGGGGCCGCTCGGCGAGGTGGTCGTGCAGAACGGCTACGGGTTGGCCGCCATGATCATCGTCGAGGTGATGCTGACGGCGCTGCTGGTGTTCGTGGTGCTGTCCTCGACCGATCAGATCTCCGACGTGCCGCTGGCCGGACTGTCCATCGGCGTCACATTGGCCGTGATCCACCTGGTCTCGATCCCGGTGGACAACACCTCGGTCAACCCGGCCCGCAGTCTCGCGGTGGCGCCCTACCAGGACGGGGCGATGGGGCAGGTCTGGGCGTTCATCGTGTTCCCGCTGATCGGCGGCGCACTCGGCGCGCTGCTCTACGGCCTGCTGTTCGGCCGCTCCCGCGAAATGATCTCCTGACGGTAGGACCGTTCCGGCGTCGGTCCGAGCACGCGAGACATGGCGCCGTTCAGTGCCAGGCGTATTCGGCGCAGAGCCGGTGGGCGACCAGGTCGAAGGTCTTGCGCGGCAGAATCGCGCCCTCCCGGCGGATGCCGGCCTCGGGCACGTCGAGCACCCGGTCGAGTCGCACCCAGCTGGGGCGGCCGTCGTGGTCCCACGCGCCGCTGCCGATGCCGATCCAGTCGCGGTCGAACGCGCGTTCCGGATTCGACGACAGCATCAGGCCCAGCAGCGTGCGACGGTCGCGGCCGACCACCAGCACGGGCCGGTCCTTGCCGTTGCTCGGGTCCTCCTCGAACGGCACCCACGTCCAGACGATCTCCCCGGGATCGGCGCGGCCGTCCAATTGCGGCGAGTAGACGATCTGCCGGGCCCGCTCGGCGGTCGGGACGGGGGTGGACGCGGCGGGCCGCACCGAGACGCCGCCGCTCGCGCGCCGCTGGGCCAGCGACCCCACCAGCCGCTCGACCAGCCGGGGACCCTGCTGCTTGACGATCTTGGGACCCTGTTGTTTCGCGATGAGACCGATCTGCTTGCCGAGGGAGTTCCAACTTCGGGCCATCCCTGGAGAATAACGGCGCACCCGCCTCTTCTCACCTGCCCGGGAACCCTTGTGTCGCCGAGGACATCGCGATGCGCATGACGCATGAATCCGGACATAACCGCCACTACGAGCGCCGTTCGCGGTCTGTCTCGCGCCGGAGTGAGCGAAGTGCGTGCGCCGTAGGCGCGAGTCTCGTCCGCTCGGACACGAGACTTCGCGGGGCCGTGAACACACGGGGCCGCAGGCGCTGCAAAAACCAACACAGCAGCATGGGACGATGGACGGCAGTTTGCCGATACCCATGAGGAGTGGAGTGCCCGCCAGCTTCGCCGACACGACGTTCACCGATCCCGCCCGGATCCGGAACTTCTGCATCATCGCGCACATCGACCACGGCAAGTCGACGCTGGCCGACCGGATGCTGCAACTGACCGGTGTGGTCGAGGAGCGGCAGATGCGTGCGCAGTATCTGGACCGGATGGATATCGAGCGCGAACGCGGCATCACCATCAAGGCCCAGAACGTGCGGCTGCCCTGGACGCCTCGGACGGGGGAGCACACGGGCACCGATTTCGTGCTGCACCTCATCGACACACCCGGCCACGTGGACTTCACCTACGAGGTGTCGCGCGCCTTGGAGGCGTGTGAGGGCGCGATCCTGCTGGTCGACGCCGCGCAGGGCATCGAGGCGCAGACGCTGGCCAACCTGTACCTGGCGCTGGACAAGGATCTGACGGTCATCCCGGTGCTGAACAAGATCGACCTGCCCGCCGCGGACCCGGAGCGCTATGCCGCCGAACTGGCGCACATCGTCGGCTGTGAGCCCTCGGACGTGCTGCGCGTGTCCGGCAAGACCGGCGAGGGCGTGGCCGATCTGCTCGACCAGGTGATCGCCCAGGTGCCGCCGCCGGTGGGCGACGCCGACGCGCCCGCCCGCGCGATGATCTTCGACTCGGTCTACGACACCTACCGCGGCGTGGTCACCTATGTCCGTGTGGTGGACGGCAAGCTGACCCCGCGCGAGAAGATCAAGATGATGTCCACCGGCGCCACGCACGAGTTGCTGGAGATCGGCATCGTGTCGCCGGAGCCCAAACCGACTCGGGGCCTCGGGGTGGGCGAGGTCGGCTACCTGATCACGGGCGTGAAGGACGTGCGTCAGTCCAAGGTCGGTGACACGGTGACCGGTGCGCGCGGCGGCGCGAGCGAACCGCTCACCGGATATCGGGAGCCCCGTCCGATGGTGTACTCCGGCCTCTATCCGGTGGACGGCTCGGACTATCCGGACCTGCGCGACGCGTTGGAGAAGTTGCAGCTCAACGACGCGGCCCTGACCTACACGCCGGAGACCTCGGTGGCGCTGGGATTCGGTTTCCGCTGCGGGTTCCTCGGCCTGCTGCACATGGAGATCACGCGCGAGCGGCTCCAGCGCGAGTTCGACCTGGACCTGATCTCGACCGCGCCGAACGTGGTGTACCGGGTGGAGATGGAGGACGGCGCCGAGCATGTCGTCACCAACCCCTCGTACTGGCCGGAGGGCAAGGTTCGCAAGGTCTACGAGCCGGTCGTGAAGTGCACCATCATCTCGCCGAGCGAGTTCATCGGCTCGATCATGGAGCTGTGCCAGTCTCGTCGCGGCGAGCTCGGCGGCATGGACTACCTCTCCGAGACCCGCGTCGAGCTGCGCTACACGATGCCGATGGCGGAGATCATCTTCGACTTCTTCGACTCGTTGAAGTCGCGCACGCGCGGTTACGCGAGCCTCGACTACGAGGAGTCGGGCGAGCAGGAGTCGCAGCTGGTGAAGGTGGACATCCTGTTGCAGGGCGAGGCGGTGGACGCGTTCAGCGCGATCGTGCACCGCGACGCCGCCCAGGCCTACGGCCACAAGATGACCACCAAATTGCGCGAGCTGATCCCGCGTCAGCAGTTCGAGGTGCCGATCCAGGCCGCGATCGGGTCGAAGATCATCGCCAGGGAGAACATCCGCGCCATCCGCAAGGACGTGCTGGCCAAGTGCTACGGCGGTGACATCAGCCGTAAGCGCAAGCTGCTGGAGAAGCAGAAGGAGGGCAAGAAGCGGATGAAAACGATCGGCCGGGTCGAAGTCCCGCAGGAGGCCTTCGTCGCCGCGCTGTCCTCCGACGCCGCTTCGGACAAGCCGAAGGACAAGAAGTAGCCGGTTAGCCCGCCACGCGCAGCCGTACGCGCAGGCGGGCTCCGCCCAGTGGGCTCGCGTCGAGTTCGGCCGTGCCGGAATGCAATTCGGCTTGCTGGCGGACCAGGGCCAAGCCGAGTCCGGAGCCGGGGGAGCCGGGTCCTTTGACGAAGCGGGCGAAGGCGCCTGCGCGCAGGGCCTCGGGGATGCCGCGGCCGTCGTCGTCGACGCGGATCTCCACGGTGTCCGCCGGGCCCGCTGCGGCGCTGACGGTGACGTTTGTTGCCTGTCCGTGCTGCACGGCGTTGGCGACGGCATTCGTGACGATGAGCATGACGCCGCCGGGCAGCCCGGTCACGGTGACCGGCGCGCATTCGGCCAGTGCCACCCGGACTCCGGGGTGCCTGCGCTGCGCGTCCTGCACCGCCCGGTCGAGGGTGTCGCAAAGGTCGAACGGCTCGAAGACCTCTGGTCCGGTGAGTTCGCCGACCGCCAGGCGTTCCAGGTCGGTCAGCGTGTTCTCGATCTGCTGCTCGGCGAAGAGCACCTCGGACAGGATCGCGCCGCGCTGCTGTTCCGAAATCTCCTTTGTGGCCAGGACTTGGAGATCGGTGCGCAGGGCCGTGAGCGGCGTGCGCAACTCGTGCGCGCAGACCGCGGCGAAGTCGCGTGCGCCGGTCAGCGCTCGATTGGTGGCGCGGTGGGCGGCTTCCAGCCGGGCGAGCATGCGGGTGATCGCGTCGGAGAGTTCTTCGGCTTCCCGCGCGCCGCGGCCGGACAGCGGCGGCAGTTTCTCCAGCGTGTCGATGCGGTGGGTGGCATCGGCCAGCCTGCGCAGCGGGCGGGCGGCGAATCCGGCCAGGAACCAGCCGAGCAGCGCGGCCAGCAACGCGCCCGCCGCTCCGATGCCGAGCCCGATGCGCTGGCTGCGTCCGATGGCCGCCTCCACGCTGTCGCGGTCGGGATCGAGCGCGACCAGCACGCCGGGCAGCCCGTCGACGCGGGCGAGCGCGGCGTCGGCGGGCAGGCCCGGCCCGCGCGCGTCCGCGGGCGCCTGCTCGGGAGACAGCGTCGACGCGGACGGCGGGACCGGTTGCCCGGGAGCGGCTTCCAGCGGCCGCGCGACCCGGACCGCCATCGAGGAGACGGTCTGGTCCAGCTGACGTTCCCCGGTGGCGCCGAGCAGGGCGGCGAAGGTGACCGTCAAGGTGAGCGCGACCAACGCCGCGACCACTCCCGACACGGCGGCCACCCGGGTGCGCAGCGACGGCGACCTGCTCATGGTTCCTCCCGCAGGACGAAGCCGACGCCGCGTACGGTGTGGATCACCCGGGGCACGCCGTCCGCCTCCAGCTTGCGACGCAGATAGGAGACGAACACGTCGACGACGTTGGTGTCGGTGGGAAAGTCGTATCCCCACACGGCGGACAGGATCTGCTCGCGGCCGAGCACGATGCCGGTGTGCTCGGCGAGCAGGGCGAGCACCTCGAATTCTCGCTTCGTGAGGTCCACCGGCCTGCCCGCGGCCAGCACCCGATGCCCGGCGGGTTCGATCCGCACCTGCCCGACCGTGCGGACCTCGTCCGGCCGTCGCACCGGTTTCTGCCTGCGGCGCAGCAGCGCGTGCAACCGGGCGACCAGCTCGCCGAGATCGAACGGCTTGGTCAGGTAGTCGTCGGCCCCGCGCTCCAGGCAGGCGATCCGGTCGCTGACCGCGGTGCGCGCGCTGAGCACACAGATCGGGATGTCGTTGTCCATCGCGCGCAGGGCGGTGACCACGCCGACGCCGTCGAGTTCGGGCATGTTGACGTCGAGCACCATCGCGTCGGGCGACGTGGCGCGGACCATGCTCAGCGCCGCCGCGCCGTCGGCCGCGGTGACGACCTCGAAATCGGAGAGCTCCAGTCCCCGCAGCGACGCGAGGACGCGAACCTCGTCGTCCACGACCAAGATTCGTTGTCCGGCCATGAGGGTCAATCTAATTGCCCGCTGCGCACGCGACCGCTTGCCGCTGCGGGAACACGCAGCTGACCAGCGGCACTCCGATGGCCCGAACGGGCGGTTCGCCGAATTCGACGATAGAAGGCAAACCTTCAGCACTCACCGGCAACTCTTAGAGTTCTATCAGTTTTTCACCGGCGCGCCGCTGTCGCGATCACGACGTTCCCGATCCGGCCTGGTAGCGGTGCCTGTTCGAGCCTGTCTTCCGGTCCGGAAGGCCACCGTAAATAGGGCTTCCGATCCGGTAATTCGGATGGCAGGGTGGTGTTGCTCACCACAGTCGTAGTCTCTACAGTCCTGGAGAATGTGACAGGCGAGTATTCCCGAAATACTGTGGGGTGATCTTCACTTGGTCGCCACCGGCGTGGTGAGGATGCTGGAGAACCGAGAGTGGAGCTTTTATGACGCGTGATCTGCCCTTCGACGACGACACCGATGGGGCCGAACGCGCGGGCGATACCGCCTATCGTGTGGCCAACGGCGTCGCGCGGGTCGCGCGGGCGGGCGCCTATGTCACCGGCGGCGCCCTGGTGGCCGCCAACGGCGGCGGCGTCCCCGCACAGCCCGGCGAATCCCGCCTCGACAGCTGGAACACCGGCTGGGCGCACAGCACCGATCCCGATCCCGATCAGCCGAGCCCGGTCATCACCTTCCCCGACCCGGTCGTGGAACCGGCGCCGTACTCTTCCCACGGCTCGAATGTCCCGGTCGCCCACGGCAACCCGGCACCGACTACCCCGGCCTACGAGTTCACCCTGCCGGGTGCCGGCGCAGGCCCCGCTGGATCGCTGCCCACACTGGGTGGTGACTACAGCGGTACCGACGCGGGATTCTCGCTGCCTACCTTCTCCGGCGACGCGGGCGGACAAGCGATGCAACTGCCCGGACACTCCGGAGACGGTGTCCCGGGGCTGGGCGGCATCCCCGGCGCGGACGGGAACGGACTGACCATTCCGGGGACCGATGGCAACGTATCCAGCGGTCTCCCTCTGCCCGGCGGCCGGTCCGAGCTCGCGGACGACCTCGACGCGCCAGGTGGGCACGGATTCGGCTTGCCCGGCCACGGACTAGGCCAAGCCGGGCACGGCTTCGGCCTGCCCGGTGCGAACGGCTTCGTCGCGCCCGGATCCACCGTCTTCGACCTGCCCGGCACCAATGGACTCGGCGCGGCGCCGACGACGGGCGACCCGTTCGATGGTGTCGGTCAAGACGGCGATCTCGGAGTGTTCGTCGGCACGCAGTGGTCGGTCGACTTCGGGCTCGGCCCGAACGGGATCTACTTCACCTCCGAGATGAAGATCGACGTCGCGGTCGGGCACGTCGGCGACCAGCTCGACGAGTACACCGACTGGCTGGCCGACGGCATCCGCGTGCCCGACGGCACCGATCGCGCCGTCGGCGACTCGCATGCGCCGGGGAACGGCAATCCCGGTCTGCTCGGCGGTCTCACGACGCCGGGCACGTCCGCCACTCAGTCGTCGGCGGTCTCCGGCGCCGCCCCGTCCTCGTCGGCGGTCGCGCCGCCGCTTGCCGCCTCGGCGCCTGCCGGTCCCGCGCCCGCCGCCCCGGCTTCCACGGTCGCGCCTGCCGCGTCGGTGGCTCCCGCCGCCCCGCTGCCCGCGCCCGCACCTGCCGCGGTCGCCGCCGCCCCGGTCGTCGCGGCCACGCCGCTGCAGACCACGATTCAGCCCGATGCCGCCTCGACCCCGATCGCGAATGTGCTCGCCGCGCCGGAAGGGCCGTCCGTGCTGACCGCTCCGGCGGCCGCCGTCCCCGCGCTGTTCGACGCGGTCCGCCCGGCGCCCGTGGTGAAGCCCGCCCCGGCGACCGAGCCGCAGCAGCCCCATCCGGCCCAGCCGCCCGCGACGACGGTGACGCTCCCGACGACGATCGTCAAGACCACGCCGACGCCGAGTGTTCCGGGTGAGGTGACCACGCCGTCCGTGCCGAAGACCCCGGATCTCGACGGAACGAAGATCCCGGGCGCCACCACGATGCCGCACGGCGGCGTCACCACCGCGCCGGACGTGCCGACCACCAAGACGCCCGGCGCGACGGTCACTCAGACGCAGGCGCCCCCGCATGCCCCGACCACGCCGGACGACGACGTGACGACACCGGGCGGCAACACGGGCTACCCCAGCACCGGCACCTACCCGACCAATGACCTGCCGACCGACGAGTTCCCCACCGGCGACGTGCCGACCGTGAGCCGGCCGTCGCAGCCGACGTACTCCGCGCCGGACCAGCCGACCTACAGCGCCCCCGCGCATGTGCCCACCGTCGAGCCGCACACTCCGGTCGCCCCGACCCAGATCGCCCCCGTGCCCACCCAGGCGCCGATCAAGCCGCAGGTGATCGACCCGAAGCCGCAGGGGATTTCGGCGCCGCTCGCGGCCGATCACTCCGCCGACTCGGGTCTTGCTCCGGTCATGGTCTCCGAGCACACCTACGACCACTCGGCACTGGCGTTGTCTTCCGGCGGCAGCCTGTCGGGAGCGTTGCTGCCGGAGTATTCCATAGCGGATACGCATCACCAGCTGTCCGGTGTGTCGGACGTCTCGCTGATGTAGTCAGGGCGCAGGCGTTTTCGAGGACTGCGGAGCATCCGCAGGGGGTACCAGAACGAGAGTCACCGAGAGTAAGGAGGAGGGTTGGCTGCCGCTGCCGGGCTGAAGGCTGCGACGGTGAAACATCCGGACGCGATGGCCCCGCTCATCCGAATCCTCGACGAGCTGCGGGAGACGGCCCGATCCGCGGGACGCGACGACCTCGGCAGCCGACTGAGCATGGTCCGCGCCAGGGTGAGCGATCCCCGGGTACGGCTCGTGGTCGTCGGCCATCCGAAGAACGGCATGAGCACGCTGGTCAACAGCCTGGTCGGTGCCTCGGTCAGTGCGACGAACAGCGATCTGAGCGTCCCGGTGATCGTCGAGTACGGCCCGGAGCCGACGGCGACGCTGGTGCGGCAGACCGAGTACGGTCGCACCGAACGTCAGTCGGTGGATCCGCTCGATCCCGGCCCGGCGCTGGCCGCCCAGGGTGTCGTGCGCGCCGAGTTCACCCAGCCGAGCCCCTTGCTCGCCGACGGTGTCGTGGTCATGGACGCACCGGGTGCGCTGGGCGACAACCGCACCACCTGGTCGATGATCGCGGCGGCCGACGCCGTGCTCTACGTCGGCGACGCCGGCGCCGAGCTGACCATGGAACAGATCGCCGAATTGCAGCGCATCCAGCAGATCTGCCCGACGGTGGTCTGCGTGCTGAACAAGATCGACGTCTTCCCGCACTGGTCGCACATCCAGCAGCGCAACCGGGAACTGCTCGACTCGGCGGGGCTCGGTTTCGCCGTGGCGCCGGTGTCGGCGGAGCTGCACCGGCAAGCCGGGATGACCGGTGACTACCAGCGCGACATCGAATCCGGCGTGCCGCAGCTGATCGATCACCTGCGCGACTATGTGGTGGCTCGCGCCGACGCGGTGGCGCTGGAGGCCGCCGTCCAGGACATCCGCCTGGTCTGTGACCATCTCGCGCTGACGCTACGCACCGAGGCCGAGGCGCTGCGCGATCCGCGGCGGCGCGCCGAGATCACCGACCAGCTCGTGCGGGCCCGCGACGAGGCCGACCAATTGCGCCAGCGCACCGCGAACTGGCAGGTCACCTTGGTCGACGGCGCGACGGAGTTGATGGCCGACATCGAGCACGATCTGCGCCATCGGTTGCGCAGCCTGATCCGCGACGCCGAGGCCGAGATCGCGCAGACCGATCCGGCACGCCGGTGGAAGGAGTTCGGCGCCGATCTGGACGCGCGCATCTGCGAGGCGGTCGAGGAGAACTTCGCCGTGGCGCACTACCGCTCGATGGAGTTGTGCGAACAGGTGGCCGCGAAGTTCCCGGCCGACAACCGGGCCGCTCCGCTACCGGACCTGCGCTTGGCCAACCCTGGTGAGGTGCTCGAAGCGGTGCAACCGCTGGAGCCGCTGGAGAGCGCGAAAGCCGGCGTGACCCAGCAGTTCCTGACCGGTCTGCGCGGCTCCTACGGCGGCATCCTGATGGTGGGTCTGGCCACCAGTCTGCTGGGCATGTCGCTGGTCAACTGGTACTCGGCGGGCGCGGGCGTGCTGCTGGGCGTCAACGCGCTCTGGGACGACCGCAAGAATCGCAAACTGCGCCGCCGGGCCGAGGCCAAGGTGGCGGTCGCCCGCCTGATGGACGACGTGATCTTCCAGGTCGGCAAGGAGTCGCGCAACCGTCTGCGCGCCATGCAGCGGGTCCTGCGCGACCACTTCACCGACATCGCGACCGAGGTCTCCCGCGGCGCGGACGACGCACTGCGGTTGGCCGAGGAGAACTACGGGAAGTACGGCGATCGCAGGCCGGAGCGGATCGCCGACCTCGAGGCGCGGCTGGGCAGATTGCGGGTGCTGCGCGAGGAGGCCGACGGACTGGCTCCCGCCTGAAACGTTGCCGCGGCCGGGTCAGACCGGATGGCCCTGTGGCGTGTGCGCGGGCTGGAACCGGCCCGCGTGCCCGGAACCCTCGGCGCGGATCACGTGGGTCACGGCGTTGATCAGCGCCAGGTGGGTGAACGCTTGGGGGAAATTGCCGAGGTGGCGGCCACTGCGCGGATCGATCTCCTCGGCGTACAGACGCAGCGGGCTGGCGAAGCCGAGCAGTCGCTCGCACAGGTGCCGCGCCCGCTGGATCTCGCCGATCTCCACCAGCGCGGAGACCAGCCAGAACGAGCAGATCGTGAACGCGCCTTCCTCACCGCTCAAACCGTCGTCGGTGGTCTCGGTCCGATACCGCAGCACCAAGCCGTTCTCGGTGAGGCGGTCGGCGATCGCCAGCACGGTGGAGCGCACCCGGTCGTCCTCGGGCGGCAGGAAGCGGGTGAGCACCACCAGCAGCAGTGAGGCGTCCAGCGTGTCGCCACCGTAGACCTGGGTGAACACTCCTTCGGAGTTGACGCCGTTGGCCAGGACGTCGGCCTTGATCTCCTCCGCGATGGCGTACCACTCTCCGGCGTGCTCGTACTGACCGTGCAGTTCGGCGAGTTTCGCGCCGCGGTCCAGCGCCACCCAGCACATCACCTTGGACGAGGTGAAGTGCTGCGGCTCGCCGCGCACCTCCCAGATGCCCCGGTCGGGCTCCTGCCAATGCTCGATGGCGGCGTGCACCTGGCGGACCAGCAGCGGCCACAAGGTCTCCGGCACCTGCTGGCGCGACTTCACGTGCAGGTACACCGCGTCGAGCATGGTGCCCCAGATGTCGTGCTGGTCCTGGTTGTAGGCGTTGTTGCCGATGCGCACCGGCCGCGAGTGGTCGTAGCCGCCCAAATGGTCAAGGCTGAGTTCGTCGAGTTGCCGTTCGCCGCCGATGCCGTAGAGCACCTGCAGCGGAACGCGCTCGCCGTTCTCGCCGGTGGTCGCGTCGTTGAGGAAGGCGAAGAAGTCGTCGGCCTCCCGGTCCAGGCCGAGCGTGTACAGACCCCACAGCGCGAAACTGGAATCCCGCACCCAGGTGTAGCGATAGTCCCAGTTCCGTTCGCCGCGAGGCGTTTCCGGCAGGGAGGTGGTCGGCGCCGCCATCAGGGCGCCGGTCGGCGCGTAGGTGAGTCCCTTGAGGGTGAGCGCGCTGCGCTGCAGGTAATTGCGCCACGGGTGGTCGGGGAACTTGCCGAGCGTGATCCACTGGCGCCAGCATTCGGTGGTCTGCCACATCTTGCTCGCGGCCTCCTCGAAGGTGCGCGGCGCGGGCAGTTCCGACCAGGTGAGCGCGACGAAGACCTCGTCGCCCTCCTTCATCCTGGTGCGGGCGCGCGCCTCCCGCCCTTCGAGACCGAGGCGCAGATCCGTGGTGAGCACCAGCGTCGGGCCCGCGCTCGGATCGTCGCTGCGCACCGCGGTCGCCTCCTCGTACACCTTGCCGGTGTACTCCCAGCGGGCCGTGGCCCGGTGGTAGTCGAACGCGGGCTCGCAGCTCATCTCCAGCTCCACGGTGCCGTTCACGCATTTCACCGTGCGCAGCAGCAGGTGCTCGGCATCCCAGTCCATCGGGGTGCGCCGATGGGTCTTGCTGCGCTGATCGTTGTTGTGCCAGCTCCCGAGCACCAGCGCGTCACGCACGATGAGCCAGCCGGAGCCGGTCTGCCAGGTGGTCTCCAAGATCATTCCGCCGGGCAGGTAGCGGCGGGCGGCGGGCACGTTGACGCCGTACGGTCCGATCCGGAAGTGGCCGGCGCTGCGATCCAGTATCGCCCCGAAGACACTCGGTGAATCAGGTCGCGGCACACACATCCATTCCACCGCGCCGTTGCTGGCGATCAGGCAACTGGTCTCGCAGTCCGACAGGAAGGCGTAGTCGTCGATCGGCGGGTAGGCGCCGTTGCGGTGCGGCTCGGACAAGCTCGTCGGCAGGCCGTCGGAGTCGTTGAGGGTGAGGTCATCGGTGGACGCCATACCCCATCTTCGGGCCGATGCGCGCTCCGCGTCCACCGCTCGGTTCGCCGAGTCCGCCGCCGTGGCCGACGGTCGCGGCGGACCGGCCGGCGAACCCACTAGGCTGGAGCCGTGCATCGCATCGCAGGATGGTGGGACGGCTTCGAGCTGTGGGTCGCGGGACTGCCGTTCATTCCGCAGTTCCTCGTGGTCCTCGTGGGCATGGTCCCGATCAGCTTCGCCATCGCCTACGGGCTCGATCGCGTGCTGCGCGCGGTACTGCGCATGCTGGATCGCCGGTATGCCGCCCACGCGGCACCGGTGCGGCCCGCCCCGGCAGGCGCGGCGGTGATGCTCGAATCCGAGCAGGTCGCCGAGGACCGCACACCCGTGCAGAGCGGGGCGCGCTGATGCCTCGTTCGCGGGTTCAGCTCGCCCTCGTCGCTCTGCTGGTGCTTCTCGTGGTCGCCTGGTTGATCACACGCTGACGGGTAACGTTCGCGGCAGTCGCCGGACGTGTGCCGCACCACGTCTCCCCTGGCGAACGACCGCGAGGTAACCAGGGCGATGCGGTCGGCGCAGTGCTCCCAGGCGCAGGTACCGACCCCCGGGAGCCGGACGCGTACGCCATCCGGAGCGGTGGTCATGGGATGAAACACCCCTCATGCTGGCACTCTTCGATTCGAACGCGGCCGTTCGCTCTGCTACAGTTTGCCCGTGTCTTCGAGCGCCGTCCCGCAGGTCCGCCATGAATTGGCGTTGATTGCTGTCGGTGATCTCGCGGTCGCGGACGTCTACTGTCGCTGATCGGCGACCGGGCACGTCCGCGTCTCGTTTTCCCAGTGGACTGGCGCGCTTTGTGCAGATGTGCCCCACCTTCGGCCCTCACGGGCCGCTAGCCGCGCCACTGCCGGATCGCTTTCCGGCAGGTCTACTGACAACACCATTTGTCGCCGCCACCGATGTTTTACCGGACAACTGGCGGTCCGCAAGAAAGGTCCACCCCGATGGCTCGCAAATCCTGGCTTTCGCCGCGTCGACGCTACAGCGCCGTTGCCTTCGCCGCACTCGCGGCGGTCGCGCTAACCGCGTGCGGCGGCGGAGCGAGCGACACGGTCGGGGGCGGCGACTCCGACGGCAGCGGCGGCACCCTCAACCTCTACGCCTATGCCGTGCCGAAGCCCGGCTTCGACAAGGTGGTCCCCGAGTTCAACAAGACCGAGCAGGGTAAGGGCGTCCAGATCCAGCAGTCCTACGGCGCCTCCGGCGACCAGTCCCGCAAGGTGAAGGACGGCGCGGAGGCCGACGTCGTCAACTTCTCGGTCGAGCCGGACATCACCCGCCTGGTCGACGCGGGCCTGGTGGACGCGAGCTGGAACGCCGACGCCACCAAAGGGATCCCGTTCGGATCGGTGGTCGCCATCGTCGTGCGCAAGGGCAACCCGAAGGGCATCAAGGATTGGGATGACCTGCTGAAGCCGGGCATCGAGGTGGTCACCCCGAACCCGTTCAGCTCCGGTTCGGCGAAGTGGAACCTGCTCGCGCCGTACGCGGCCAAGAGCGACGGCGGCAAGAACCCGCAGGCGGGCCTGGACTACCTGAGCAAGCTGGTATCCAAGGAGCACGTGAAGGTGCAGCCCAAGTCCGGCCGCGAGGCGACCGAGACCTTCCTGCAGGGCACCGGTGACGTCCTGCTGAGCTACGAGAACGAGGCGATCTTCGCCGAGCGCAACGGCGATCCGATCGAGCACATCGTCCCGCCGGTCACGTTCAAGATCGAGAACCCGGTCGCGGTGCTGAAGAACAGCAAGAACCAGCAGAAGGCCGTCGCCTTCCGCGACTTCCTGTTCACCCCCGAGGGCCAGAAGGCCTGGGCCGAGGCGGGTTTCCGTCCGGTCGACCCGAAGGTCGCCGCCGACTACGCCAAGGACTTCCCGAAGCCGCAGCAGCTGTGGACGATCGCCGACCTCGGCGGCTGGAAGACCGTGGACAAGGATCTGTTCACCGCGAACACCGGCTCGGTCGCGGTGATCTATGACAACGCGACCAAGTGACCGGGTGACCCCCGTTACACGGGATACTGGACGACTGTGATGAAGAGCAGTAACGCCGAGACCGCGCGGGCAGCCGGTCCCGGCGTCTCCGCCGCCGCGCGCCCGGACCGCCGTTTCACCTGGTCCTGGCTGCGCGTGACCGGCTCGGTCGGCCCGCTCGGCATCGCCACCGCGGTGTTGTGGCTGAGCATCATCGTGCTGCTGCCGCTGGCGGCGCTCACCGTGACCAGCTTCGAGGACGGGTGGTCCGGCTTCGCCGACGCCGTCACCGCGCCCGCCGCGCTGGACTCGCTGCGCATCACCGTGCTGGTCTCGGTCGTGGTGGCGCTGATCAACGTGGTGATGGGCACCCTGATCGCCTGGGTGCTGGTCCGCGACGAGTTCCCGGGCAAAAGTGTGGTCAACGCGCTGATCGACCTGCCGTTCGCGCTGCCGACCATCGTCGCCAGCATCGTGCTGCTCTCGCTGTACGGCCCGCAGAGCCCGATCGACATCCACCTCAACGCCACCCAGCCCGGCCTGGTGGTAGCGCTGGCGTTCGTCACGCTGCCATTCGTGGTGCGCTCGGTGCAGCCGGTTCTGATCGAGGCCGACCGCGAGGTCGAGCAGGCCGCGCTGTCGCTGGGTGCGAACAACTGGACGACCTTCCGCACCATCGTGTTACCCGCGCTGACGCCCGCGATCATCAGCGGTGGCGGCTTGGCCTTCGCCCGAGCGATCGGTGAGTACGGTTCGGTGGTGCTGATCGGCGGCGCGATTCCGCGCAAGACCGAGATGGCCTCCCAGTACATCCAGAAGCAGATCGAGATCGACCGGCCGGTGAACGCGGCGGCCGTGTCGGTCGCGCTGCTGGCCATCTCGTTCGCGACGCTGCTGGTCCTGCGGCTGCTCGCCGAGCGAAGTGCGCGCAAGGAACAGGCGGCCCGATGAACCTGTCTCCCTCCACCCGCATCTCGTTGCGGACCGTGGCGCTCGGCTACCTGTTCGTGCTGCTGGTCCTGCCGCTGGTCATCATCCTGTGGCGCACCTTCGAGCGGGGCGCCGGCGCGTTCGTCGACTCGATCACCACGCCCGCGGCGATCTCGGCGTTTCAGCTGTCCATCCTGATCGTGGCGATCGTCGTACCGGTGAACGTGATCTTCGGCATCGTGACGGCGCTCGCGCTGGTCCGCGGAAAATTCCCGGGCCGCAATCTGGTCCAGGGCATCGTCGATCTGCCGTTCGCGGTCTCGCCCGTGGTGGTCGGCGTCTCGCTGATCCTGCTGTGGGGCGCGGGCGGATGGTTCGGCGGCTTGGAAGAGGTGGGCTTCAAAGTCATCTTCAACCTGCCGGGCATGGTGATCGCCACCATCTTCGTCACACTGCCGTTCGTGGTGCGCGAGGTCGAGCCGGTGCTGCACGAGATCGGCGACGACCAGGAGCAGGCCGCGGCCACCCTGGGCGCGTCCAAATGGCAGACGTTCTGGCGGATCACGCTTCCCGCGATCCGGTGGGGTCTGACCTATGGCGTGGTGCTCACCGTGGCCCGCGCGCTCGGCGAGTTCGGCGCCGTGATCATGGTGTCCTCCGCGCTTCCGGGCAAGTCACAGACCCTGACGCTGCTGGTGCACGGCCGCTACATCAACGACCACAACACCTTCGGCGCCTACTCCGCCGCGACCTTGCTGATGGGCATCGCCCTCGTCACCCTTCTGCTGATGACCCTCCTCGAACGTAAGCGGGACGCAAAGTGATCACCGTGACCAACGCGAACAAGAACTACGGCACGTTCGCGGCCCTCGACGACGTCACCATCGACATCCCCTCCGGCGAGCTCACCGCGCTGCTCGGGCCTTCGGGCTCGGGCAAGTCGACGCTGCTGCGCTCGATCGCCGGACTGGAATCGCTGGACTCCGGTGTGGTCACCATCGCCGGACGCGATGTCACCCGGGTGCCGCCGCAGAAGCGCGACATCGGCTTCGTGTTCCAGCACTACGCGGCGTTCAAGCACATGACCGTGCGCGACAACGTGGCCTTCGGCTTGAAGATCCGCAAGCGGCCCAAGAGCGAGATCAGCAAGCGCGTCGACGAATTGCTCGGCATCGTGGGACTGGACGGTTTCCAGCACCGCTATCCGGCGCAGTTGTCGGGTGGCCAGCGCCAGCGCATGGCGCTGGCCCGCGCGCTCGCCGTCGATCCGCAGGTGCTGTTGCTGGACGAGCCGTTCGGGGCGTTGGACGCCAAGGTTCGTGCCGACCTGCGCACCTGGCTGCGCCGGCTGCACGAGGAGGTCCATGTGACCACCGTGCTGGTCACCCACGACCAAGAGGAGGCTCTCGACGTCGCCGACCGGATCGCTGTGATGAACAAGGGGCGCATCGAGCAGATCGGCACACCGGAGGACGTGTACGACCGTCCCGCCAACGACTTCGTCATGTCGTTCCTCGGCGCGGTGGCCCGGCTCAACGGACATCTGGTCAGGCCGCACGACATTCGCGTCGGCCGCGATCCCAGCATGGCGCTCGCCGAGCACGAGGGCACCGCGGACTCCGCTGGTGTCACCAGGGCGACGGTCGAGCGCGTCGTCCATCTCGGTTTCGAGGTGCGTGTGGAATTGCGCAACGCCGCGACCGGTGACCTGTTCTCCGCGCAGGTCACTCGTGGCGACGCGGAAGCGCTGCGGCTTTCCGACGGTGAGACGGTCTACGTTCGCGCCACCCGGATCCCGGAACTTCCCACGCACTAGCCGCTCGAGGAACTCGGCAGTATCCCGGGCGGCGCGGGAAATGTGGCGCTGACAAGTTGCTGCACTTTTGACATTTCGCTGGTGGGTCGCTCAGCGGATGCGTAGGCGGGTGCGGACCGGGACGGCGAAAGGCCGTCTCGGGCGGCGGTGCGATGGCGTTCATGCCGGGCTGGGTACCAGTGCCGGTGCCACGGTCGGCGCCGGTCCGGCAGTCGACTCGCTCGCGTAGTTAATCGCCCGCACTGCGAGGTGTCAATTCGCCTAGCGGCATCTCCCCACGTGGAGTGGTATCGCTGTCCGAGGACCGAGGCGGCGGCCGAAAACCGGCAAACTTCTACCGGGCATGGTCGATCCTGGCGTGTCGCAAGGAAATCCGACTGGACGGCATGTGTAGTGCTGGTGTGCCAGGTGAGCGCGTCGCTGATCGCGGAAACGGTGCGGCCGCGCACAGGCGGCTTGCGGACAACTGGTTGTCCGGTCTTGGCACGAAGATCGCGGAGTGGTTGCCTGGACAACGTTCGAAGCAAATCGGCACGGCGATCGGGTGGATTGCGATGGCGGTTGGTCTCGGGTTGAGCATCGGTACGGTGAACACGGTTTCCGTTCTGGCGGAGGAAGGTTCGGCCAAGGCTCCGCCGGGGCGCCGCAAATCGCAGCGCGCGCAGACCATCACGCGGCCGACCACGCTGACCTTCGACAGCACCGGCGTGGCCAGGGTCGGCATGATTCCCCGGCACGGTCGTGCGGTCACCGAATTCGCCGACCTGACGCAACGTTCCAGCACGTGGGCGCGGGTGGGCAACCGTGCGCTCGCACCGGCGGACCTGGTCGCCACGGTGGCCAAATGCCTGGTCGCCGAGGTGCAGCAAGATCATCCAGTCGACGGCGCGGGGCTGGGCATCGCGCTGACCTATCCCGCCCGCTATGCCGACGAACAGGTGGACGCGCTGCGTGCTGCGCTCGACGGTGTCGAGCTACAGCGGGTCGCGCTGGTCGCCGAGCCCGTCGCGGCGGCGGCCTGGCTGGAGGCCGACCGCGGCCCGCTGATGCCGGGTCTCACGCTGGTCTACGATCTCGGCGGCGCCGGGCTCGACGTCACCTTGGTCCGGGTGGGCGCGGGGTGCCCGCACAATCCGATCGTCGGCGTGCCGCTGCGATCGACGGAATTCGGTGGACGCGCGTTCGGCGCATTGATCGCCGAGCACGCCGGAGCGGGCCTGTCTTCGGTCTCGGAGTCGGTCGCCGACACGATCGCCGGGCAGTTGCGCGCGCGTCATGTCCGGGCGTCGCTCGAACTCGTCTATCGCTGTCTGCGGGTGGCGGACGTCACCATGGCCGACGTCGACTGCGTCCTGGTCGTCGGCGGCGCCGCGCGACCGGCGGAGGTGGCCGAGGTCCTCGCCGAGGAGTTGGCCAGGCCGGTGATCATCGCCGCGGACCCCGAGCGGACCACGGCCGACGGCGCCGCGATCATCGGCCGGAGGGCGGCGGTCGCGGCCGAGGTGGCGGCCGAGCAGCGCCGCGTCAGGCGTCGCCGGGCCCGTCGCCGAGCCACCACCCGCGCCCTCGTGCTGTCGCGCCGGACCAGGCGGCGGCTGGGTCGGGCGGTTGTCGTCACGGGTGTGTCGGCGGTCTTCGGTTTCGGCACCTCGATCTTGGCGGCCGGTGACGGGGTGCTGGTGAGTTAGGCACCCGATACGTCCGCGATGGAACAGGGCCGTCCGGCGGTGCGCGTGATGAGGGCGCGCATCGCCGGGCGGCCCTAGCAACTGCTGGGTTGACGTGACTCTCCGTTGGTGTAACTATGGGATACAGTTAACGGTTCCATCGAGGAGAGGCAGTGACGACGATGTCCGCAGCCGTGACACCCGCAGTCGATCCCGATCTGGAGAAGGCGCAGGAGTATGCCGCGAAGCTGCTGCTGCTCTCCGAGGGATCGGTCAACAAACACTTCGACCCGTTCGAGGACATCGACTGGGATAATCCCGACTTCGCCGCCGACGCCGGTGAGGAGCGCTGGATCCTGCCCGTGTCCGCCGACACCGTGGCGCGCCATCCCTGGTACCAAGCGCTCTCGAACGAGGAGAAGATCGCCGTCGGCAAGTACCGGCAGGCGAACATCGCCAAGGTCGGCCTGCAGTTCGAGTCGATCTTGATCAGCGGCATGGTCATCCACAACTTCGGCCTGCCGAACGGTTCGCCGGAGTTCCGCTACTGCTCCCACGAGATGATCGAGGAGCACAACCACACCCTGATGTTCCAGGAGATGGTCAACCGGATCGGGCTGGATGTGCCCGGCATGGGCCCCCTGGTCAGCAAGTTCAAGTACCTGGGCGCGCCCGTGGCGGCCTGGTTCCCGAACCTGTTCTTCATGGCCGTGCTGGCCGGTGAGGAGCCGATCGACCACATCCAGAAGCAGATCCTGCGCTCCGGCGAAGACGTGCACCCGATCATGCGCGGTGTGATGGCCATTCACGTCGCCGAAGAGGCGCGGCACATCTCCTTCGCGCACGAGTTCCTGAAGAACCATGTGCCGCACGCGAAGCCCGCGCAGAAGTTCATCCTCTCGCTGGCCATGCCGATCGTCATGTGGATCCTCGGTCGCGCGATCGTCACCCCGCCGCGGTCGTTCTTCACCGAGTTCGACATTCCGGACAAGGTGCGCAAGGAGCTGTTCTACGGCTCGAAGGAGGCCAAGCAGGTCTTCAGCGACTACTTCTGTGACGTACGCGCCTTGGCCAAGGACATCGGGCTGATGAACCCGGTCGCCAAGGCGGTCTGGAAGGCGCTGGGGATCGACGGTCCCAGCACCCGGTACCGGTCGGAACCGCTGCGCGCCGCGAGCAAGGTCGCCTGAGCCGGTATGCCGTACGTCGTCACCCAATCCTGCTGTAGCGACGCGTCCTGCGTGTACGCCTGCCCGGTCAACTGCATCCATCCCACGCCCGACGAGCCGGACTTCCGGACGGCGGAGATGCTGTACGTCGACCCGAAGGCGTGCGTGGACTGTGGCGCATGCGCCACCGCGTGCCCGGTCGACGCCATCGTGTCAGCGAAGAAGCTGACCGCGGAGCAGAAGCCGTTCATCGAGATCAACGCCGATTTCTACCGGCAGTCCCGGCCGCGTCCCCTGCTGGCGCGACCGGTGCCAGCGGCGCGGATCCATACCGAGCGCACGCCGCTGCGGGTGGCGATCGTGGGGTCGGGGCCGTCGGCGATGTACGCCGCGGACGAACTGCTGACCCAACCCGAGGTGTCGGTGACCGTGTTCGACCGGCTGCCGGTGCCCTACGGTCTGGCCAGGCACGGTGTCGCACCGGACCACGACAAGACGCGCAAGGTCGGCGAGCTGTTCGACGTCATCTCGACGCAGCCGGGGTTCGGTTCATACCTGAACGTCGATATCGGCGCGCACATCTCACACGCCGAGTTGCTCGACCATTTCCACGCCGTGATCTACGCGGTCGGCGCGTCCTCGGATCGCAAGCTCGGCATCCCGGGTGAGGGCCTGGCGGGCACTGTGTCGGCCACCGATTTCGTCGCCTGGTACAACGGTCATCCCGATCACGTGGACCGTTCCTTCGACCTTTCCGCTCGGCGGGCCGTGATCGTCGGCAACGGCAACGTCGCGCTCGACGTCGCGCGCGTCCTCACCAGCGACCCCGCGACGCTGGCAGGCACCGATATCGCGCCGTCCGCGTTGCGGGCGTTGCGGGAGAGCGAGATCGAGGAAGTGGTCGTGCTCGGTCGGCGCGGCCCGCTCGAATCGGCTTTCACCGTGCCGGAATTCGTCGGCCTGCTCGGATGCGATGTGGACATCGTGGTCGAGGGCGAGCTGCCCGAGCTCGGTGCGGAACTGCCCTTCCACGTCGAGCAGAAGCTGCGGCTGCTGCACAGCGTGCGCACCCGGCCGGTCGGCGAGCGCAAGCACGTCGTGTTCCGCTATCTCGCCGCGCCCACCGAGATCCTCGGGACCGATCGGGTGACCGGCCTCGAGATCGGCCGCACCGAACTGGTGACCGATCCCGATGGCCGCGTTCGCGCCGTCGCGACGGGGGAGACCGAGCGCCTCGACGCGGGCTTGGTGCTCACCTCGGTCGGCTACCGCGGCGTCGCGGTGCCGGGTCTGCCGTTCGACGAGCAGGCCGCGGTGATCCCGAATGAGCACGGCCGCGTGCTGGAGCGCGCGGGCGCGGCGGTGGTCACCGGCACCTACGTGACCGGCTGGATCAAGCGCGGGCCCACCGGTTTCATCGGCACCAACAAATCGTGTGCCCAGGAGACGGTGCGGCAGCTGGCCGCGGACTTCAACGCGGGCCGCCTGCCCGAACCCGCCGGTACCGCCGCGGAGTTCGACCGGCTGGTGCGGCTGCGTCAGCCCGCGGTCCGTGCCGGGGGAGCTGTGGAAGCTCGCCCCGGCCGGGTCCGCCGCTTGCTGGCCCGCGCCTGACCGACCCCCGCGGGGCCGGAGGTCACCGCGCGGTGAAACCACCGTCGATGGCCAGCGCGGCGCCGGTGACGAAACTCGCTTCGGCGCTGAGCAGGTAGGCGCAGAACGAGGCGATCTCCTCCGGCGCCGCGATGCGGCCTATCGGGTGCAGGGCGGCGATGGCGGCCTCGCCTTCCGGCGTCGCGCCCATCGAGTTCCGGAAAGCCGGGGTGTCGACTGCTCCCGACACCAATGCGTTGACCCGCACGCCTTGATCGGCGGCTTCGAGCGCCACGGCGCGGGTCAAGCCGACCACCCCGTGTTTGGCGGCCACGTACGGCGCCACCGAGCCCATGCCGACCACCCCGAGATTCGACGCGTTGTTCAGGATCGCGCCGCCGCCGGAGGCCGCCAGCGCGGGAACCTGCTGCCGCAGGCCGTAGAACACGCTGGTGAGATTGAGCTCCAGATCGGCGCGCCAGCCGACTTCGTCGATCTGCGCGACCGGACCGAAGGCGTTCACCGCGCCCGCGTTGTTGAATGCCGCGTCGAGGCGGCCGAATTCCGACAGCGCGGCGTCGGTCAGCCGGGCGAGGTCCTGTTCGACTGTGACATCGGTCGGCACGAACAGCGCCCGGCCGCCTGCCGCGCGGATGTCGGCGGCCACCTGCTCGCCCGCCTCCTTGCCACGGGCGCCCAGCACGACCGCGGCGCCTTCGCTCGCGACCCGCAGCGCCACCGCCTTGCCCACGCCCGAAGTCGCGCCGGTGATCAGTACGACCTGCTGCGCGAATCGTGTTGCCATCGTTCGATTTCCCTCTCTGCTCGCTGTGGCGATCTCACCTTCGTGGTGGGAGCCGCTGCCCAGTCAAGCCGGACGCCAACAGCGGCGCTGGCAGAAATCGGACGTCTAGTTGACGTGTCAATGGATTGTCGACGAGGTTGACGCGCGGCAATCCCGCAGTAAGAGCAATGAACTGGTTACCGACTGGTCGGTGTCTATCGCATGGTGGGGTTCGGTGCCCCTTAAACCGTCTTTCGGTTGGATCATCCCACCGTTATCGAGATCGCTGCACGGTAGCGGAATCGCTGGAACGGCAGTCATATCGACGGCGTCGAGTGGGCTGGACGCCTGAGTTGCCTGGTATTTACCTGGCATTTCGGGCGATGATGGCTCTCGGGGAAACATTCCATATCAATTGTGCATCTCCGAGGACTCGAAACAGCTAACCTGTGGTGGCTGTTTGGAAGACGACCGCGGCCACAGGGGAACGCCATGTGATGGACGTGGTCACGGTGCGTTGACGGGATAGCGAATGACTACAGGTCTGGGTTTCAGCATCGGTGCGGTGAACTCCGTGACGGCTTCGGTCACCGCGGAACTGCCACGGCCGGCGGCGCGGTCTCGGCGCACCGCGGTGACCTTCGACAGCGCCGGTGGACTGCGCCTCGGCGGGATCGCGCAATTCAGCATGGCGGTCACGGATTTCGCCGACCTGGGCCGCGACCCGGAAGCGGTGGTCGTCGGCGGCCGCATATGGTCACCGGCGAATCTCGTCGCCGCGGTCGTCAACGAGCTGCGGGCGGTGGAGCCGGGTGCGTCCGAAGCGGGCGTCGTGACCACCTACCCCGCGATGTATTCCGACAAGCAGGTCGCGCTGCTGCGACAGGCGCTGGACCTATCCGGGGCGGGCGACGTGCTCCTGGTGCCCGAGCCCGTCGCGGCCGCGGAATGGCTGGAACACCAGCAGGGTCCGCTCGAGACCAGCTTCGTCCTGGTCTACGACCTCGGCGGCACCAGCCTCGACGTGAGCATCGTGCGCGTCGGCCCGGACTGGGACAACCATCCGATGATCGGAAAGCCGGTGCGCTCCTACGACTTCGGCGGGCGTCCGCTGGGGTCGATGATCGCGCGGTACGCCCCCGACGTGCCTGCCGAATCCGCGGGACTGTCGATGACGTCCATCGTCGACATCGACGGACTGCGTGTCGCGCACGTGCAGGACTCGCTCCAATTGGTCCGTGAATGTGTGCGGGAGGCGGGCATCACGCTCTCCGACATCGGCCGGATCCTGCTGGTGGGCGGGGCCGCACGCCCCGCCGAAGTCGCCAGGACGCTCGCCGAACTCGGTCGGCCCGTGGTGATCTCGGCCGACCCCGGACAGACGGTCGCCGCGGGCGCCGCCCTCATGGCGGCCGGCACCATGGCGCTCGGCGCGTCGGACGGCCGGTCCAGCGCGCCTCGCGTGGCGGTGTTCTCCAGCGCCGCGGTGGTATCGGCGGTCGCGATGTCGGCGGTCACGGTCTTCGGCGGACCGACGGTTCCCGAGCTGTCGCCGATGCTCGAGCGTCTTCCGGAACTCGGGATGCCGGGGGACAGTCTGCTGGTCGACGTCGGGAGCGAGCGCCTCGCCGAGGCTTGGTCCCGGATGGCCGCGCCGACCGCGTGGAACTCGAGCCGGGCGCTGCCGTCGTTGCTGTCGCAGCAGCCCTCCGCCTACACGCGATTCATCACGCCGGCTCCCCGCAGCGCCGGCCATGGTCCTTCGCTGGCCGAGTCGCAGCTCGGCACACATCGTGCCCCGTGGAAGTGCTGCGCCCCGAACGGCTTGCGCTACCGGGGATACGGTGATCCGGCCTACTTCGTGAATCCGCTTCCGTTCGCCCCGGTCGTCAGTCCCGTACCCGGGGACATCGCGCAACCGCCTGCTCCCGGGCAGCCCCCGGCTGCCGGGCAACCGCCTGTCCCCGGGCAGCCTCCGGCTGCCGGTCAGCCGGGTGTGCCGGGGCAGACGCCCGGAGCGGGTCTGCCGCCTGCCTCGGGGCAGATCCCGGGTCCAGGCACCGTGACGCCGCCCGTGGGATCACCGGGCTCGACTGCTCCCGCACCGCAGAATGGTTCGGCACCGGCGGCGTCCGGCGGGACGACTGCGGGAAGTTCGGTGGGCGGCGCATCCACCGGAACATCCGGCACGCAGGGTTCCGGCACGGGCGCCCGTGGTGACTCCTCCGCGACGAGTTCGTCAGGTATTTCATCGTCCGCAGGCGGGTCGACCGGTGAGTCCTCCGGCGACTCCGATGCGACAGCATCCGGCGGAACTGCTTCCGGGGGCCACTCCGCAGGTGAGGACGCATCGACCGGCGCGCACGGATCGTCCGGCGACTCGTCGTCGGGGGGGTCGTCCTCGGGCGGATCGGCCGGGAATTCCGCGACGCACAATTCGTCCTCGGGCGGGTCCACCGGTCCCGCGAACGGTTCGTCACAAGCCGGATCGGCTGGTGGATCCTCGACAGGCGGATCCGCGTCGGGCGGACGTCCGGGTGGAGCGTCGTCCGCGGGTGGTCGTCCGGGCGGGAACTCCTCGGGCGCTTCGTCATCCGGCGGTTCGTCGAGCCGTTCGGGCTCGGTCGGGGGATCATCGACAGGCGGATCGTCGGCCGGTGGCGCGGGAGGCGGAGCCCGCGGTCGGTAGCGGTGATGTGCACGACGACGAAATGGTCCTCGCGCGTGCGGATCTCGACGCATCGGATTTGCTGAGCCCGGAGCCCAGGCACAATAGGTTGATGGCATCCGGGGGCCCCCAGCTGATAGCGCTGGACGTGGACGGGACGCTGCTGGACACGGGGACACCGATCAGTGCGCGCGTCGTGGCGGCGGTGCGCGCGGCCGTAGCGGCGGGCGCACACGTCGTGGTGACCACCGGCCGCACGGTGCTGACCACACGTTCGGTGCTCACCGAACTCGGTCTGCGCGAAGGGCATGCGTTGTGCTCGAACGGTGCCGTGCACATCGACGTGGCACGGGGCGAGCCGGTCGCGATCCAGGCGTTCGATCCCGCGCCCGCGATCACCGCGTTGCGCGCGCTCTTCCCGGCGATGATCTTCGCCGTGGAGAAGGTCGGCATCGGTACCTGGGCCACCGGGGCCGGCCCGGGTGAATACTCTCTCGGGGAGTACCTGCTCGTCGACCACCACGTGCTGTGCAGCGAACCCACCCCGCGACTGAACGGTTGGTTGCCGGACGGTTCGCTCGAGGAGATGCTGCGCGCGCTGCGCTCCTTGCGCGTGCCGGGTGCGAGCTGGGTGCACGGCGAGTTCGGGCCGTGGCTCACCGTTTCCCGGCAGGGGGTCTCCAAGGGATGGGCGCTGGAACAGCTGCGCATCGCCCTCGGTGTCCCGGACGAGGCGACGCTGGCCATCGGTGACGGCTACAACGACCGGGAAATGCTGCGCTGGGCAGCCCATTCGGTCGCGATGGCCAACGCGCCCTCGGATGTTCGCGATCTCGCCGACGAAGTGACCGGCCACGTTCTGGACGACGGCGTCGCCACCGTGCTGGAGCGCTGGTTCCGTTCCTGACCCGCTGATCGAGTCCGAGATACCGTTGGCGCGCCCGCACCCCGCACACCTCGTGCGGCCGCTGTCGTCCCGCCGCTTCGGGCCCGTGCCGGTAGCGAGAGTCCGCCGCCGGGGTGCGGCACCGTGCCTCGTGAGCTGGTACTCGACGGTCCGCCCGGCGTGACGAGACGACCCCGGTCGTCGCCGCCACGCCGTCACCGTCGTGATCTACGCCGGACCGGTCTTGCCGAGGACCTCGAGGTAGTGCGGATTCGACATGAGGCCGAGGACGTTGCCGAACGGGTCGACCACCGCGGCGGTGACGAAACTCCCGTCGTTCCCGCGTGGGGTGATCGGGTCGTAGACGGTCGCGCCGAGTTCCAGCAGCCGGTCGAACGTCGCCTGCAAGTCGTCGACGTGCCAGTTGACGATCGCGCCGCCGGGTGCGTTCCGGGCGCCCTCCGGGGCGTAGGCGCGGTTCACGATGCCGAATTCGTGCTGGTAGTCGCCGATGCGGAACTCGTAGTAGCCGTTGGGGACGTGGTAGTACGGCTCGACGCCGAAGAACTCGGTATACCAGTCCTTGGCGGCCTCGAGGTCGTCGGCGTAAAAGGTGCTCGTCGCCATTCCGCGCAGCATGGTGATTCTCCTTCGGTGTGGTTCTTGTGTGTAGAACCATCATCCGATTCAAAGTGTGCACCGAATGAGCACTTTTACCGGCAGAATTAGGCACATGCGAGCGGACAGGTTGGTGGCGATCCTGCTGATGATGCAGAACCGAGGCCGCGTGACGGCCGCGCAGGTGGCGGCGGAACTCGAGACCTCGGTCGCGACCGCGCGCCGGGACCTGGAAGCGCTCTCCGCCGCCGGGGTGCCGGTGTATCCGCAGCCGGGGCGGGGCGGCGGATGGTCGCTGGTGGGAGGTGCGCGCACGGATCTGAGCGGTCTGACGGCGGGGGAGGCGCGGGCGTTGTTCCTTCTGGCCGGTCCCTCCGCGGGGGCGGTGCCGGAGGCCAAGTCCGCGCTGCGCAAACTGGTCCGCGCGCTACCACAGACGTTCCGGGGCGACGCGCAGGCGGCTGCCGACGCCGTGGTGATCGACCCGGCGCGCTGGGGTGCGACCGACCGCGAGCTGCCGCCGGTGGTGGCGCTGCTGCAACGGGCGGTCGTGCAGCGCAACAAGGTCCGGCTGCGCTATGCGAACCGGACCGGCGAGCGGTCCGAGCGCATCGTCGACCCGTGGGGCCTGGCCGACAAGGACGCCGTCTGGTATTTGATCGCCGGAACCGAGCGGGGGCAGCGGACGTTCCGCGTGGACCGGATCTCCGAAGCCTCCCTCACCGACGAACCGGCCCATCGCCCGGACGATTTCGATCTCCCCACCGCTTGGGTGCAGGTGGTCGAGGAGATGGAGCAGCGGCGCGCGACCACCGCCGCCACGGTGTTGATCTCCGAACGCCTCTTGCCCGTCCTGCGTGACCAGCAGGGTAGGAACTGCGTGGTGGACGGCCCGGTCGCCGACGGACGCGTTCAGGTCCGCGTCACCGCCCCGACCGCCTGGATGCTCGCCCAGCAGTTGGCCGGCTGGGGCGCCTCGATCGAGGTCCTCGGTCCTCCCGAGGTCCGGGAAGAACTCGCCCGCCTCGGCGCCGAACTACTCGACCGCTACGCGAAGGACGGGCGGCCCGGCATGTGACGACCCTGCTCGCGCGACCGCTGCTCGGAACGTGGTGGGGCAGTCGGCCACTGCCTCCACCCGTCCATCCGGGTCAGCGCGGCGCCAGAACGTGACCGGCCAACATGCGCACCATGTCCGAGGCGAGGACGGCGTGCCCGCTCATGCTGAAGTGGATGAGGTCGGCGCTCATCAGATCCTCGCGCAGGCGCAGCGGGTGATCCCAGAGTTCGAGCAGCAGCGCGTCGTAGCGGGCGGCCAGCTCGCGGACCAGATCGTTGAGCGCGGCCATCCGATCGCGCATCGGGCGCATGGGGGCCATGCGCTCGACTTCCCAGACGTCGGCCAGGGTGAAGGTGACGACCTGGGCCCCGGTGCGGGCCAGTGTGCCGAACAGCGTGTCCAGGTTCGTCCGCAGCTGGGTGAGATCGCCGCCTGCCAGGAACAAATCGTTGCCTCCGCAGGTGAGGTGGACGAGGTCGGGCCGGAACTCGAGCACGGCGGGCAACTGTTCGGCCAGGACCTGGTCGGAGGTGGCGCCGATCCGGCCGGTATTCAGGTAGGCCAGACCTGGGCGAGCCTCGGCGAGCACGGCTGCGACGCGGTCGGCCCAGCCTCTGGGTTCGTATCCCGGGCTCGGGTCGCCGACGCCCTGCGCGATGGAGTCGCCGAGCACCGCGTAGCGCTGCCACGGTGCGTCGGCGAGCAGGCGTCGCTGCTCGGCGAGGGGCAGCAGCAGTGGATCATTGGCTTCGGTGCGAATGTCGTTGTCGCTCATGGAATTTCCTAGTTGTCGGTGGACGGGGACGGAGTGCTCGTCGGGAGGGCCGCCAGGCAGGCGGCCACGGCCGCGATGCCGGCGCACACGGCGAAGAGAATGTGGAACGCGCCGAGCGAATCGTCCGGATGAGCGGCGAACACGGCCGCGAGCACCGCCACGCCGAGTGCGCCGCCCACTTGCCGCGCCGTCAGATTCATGCCGGTTCCGGCGGCGAACTGCTGCGGCGGAAGGGAACTCGCGGCCGCGGTGCCGAGCACGGTGACCACGAAGCCGATGCCGCCACCGCCGAGCACGCCGGCCGGAACCCACGCCGACCACAGGGCTGGAGTGGAACCGAAGGCGTCCGTGCTCATCCACACGGCGCACGCGACGAACATCGAGGCGCCGAGCACGCCGAGCCATCGCCTGGCTGTGAGCGAGCCGACTCGGCCGGCGACCGTCGCCGTCACCATCGAAGCCACCGCCCCGATGGTCATCGCCCCCGCGGAGCCGAGCACCGAGTAGCCCCAGATCGCGTCGAGGAACAGCGGTCCCGACAGCAGCCAGGCGAACATGGCGGCCCCGAAGACGAACGAGGTCGCGTTGGCCAGCGCGTACGACTTGCTGCGCCAGAGCTCCACCGCGATCGCGGGATGGTGGTGGCGGGCCGAACGTGCGAGGGCGGCGAGGACCAGGAGCCCACCGCCGATCAGCGCGGTCAGGGTCCCCGCCGAGGTCCAGCCCCAGCGTTGCCCTTCGGTGACGCCCGCGACCAGGCCGCCCAGGCCGGCCGCCACCGCGACGGTGCCGACCGGATCCGGCAGCGCGCCCCCCGAGGGGCGGCTGGTCGGTGCCGGGATGCGCGTCGCCGCCGCGATGAGCAGGACGGCCACCGGCACGTTGATCACGAAGATCGCTCGCCAGTCGAACCCTTCGACCAGCGCGCCGCCCAGCGCGGGCCCGACCACCGCGGCGAACCCGCCGGCGGCCGACCATGCTCCGATGGCCGCGCCGATCCTCTCCCGCGGGGTTGCGGCGAGCACCAAGCCGAGGGCGGACGGCACCATCAGCGCAGCCGTGGCGCCTTGCAGGACCCGGCCCACGATGAGCCAGCCCGCCGTCGGCGCGAGCCCGCACAGCAGGGAGGTGGCCGCGAAACCGGCGAGCGCCCCGAGGAAGAGCTTGCGGCGGCCGAGCGCGTCGGCGAAACGTCCGGCCGGAGTGAGCAGGGCGGCGAAAGCGACCGCGTATCCGCTGACGACCCAGGTGAGCGTGGTGGTGGCCGTGCCGGGGTAGTCCCGGGCGATCGAGGGGAAGGCGATGTTGACGACCGAGAGGTCGAGAAAAGCGATGAATGCCGCGCCGCACGCGATCAGCAAGATGCGGGTAGCCGCGGTCGCGGTCGGCGGGCTGTCGAGCCGCACGGACGCGTCGGTCATGGAAGTCCTTCGGATAGTGGGAAACAAAACGCACGATCGTTCGTTCAATTAAAGTACGACCATACGTTCGTATGTGCAATGGCGGAGTGGAACAATGACCTGTATGACCAAGTCCGTCACCGCAGGCGGTCAGCCTCGCGACACCGATCAGCGCCTGGCCAAAGGGGCGCGGGCACGGGCGTCGATCGCTCGCCGCGCCGCCGACGTGGCGTCCGTGGAAGGGCTCAACGGCATCAGCATCGGCCGACTGGCCACGGATCTGGGGCTCAGCAAGAGCGGGATCGCGACCCTCTTCGGCAGCAAGGAGAGCTTGCAACTCGCGGCGGTCGGATCCGCGCGGCAGGTCTTCATCGACGCGGTCATCACGCCGAGCCTGAGCGAGCCCGCGGGACTACCGCGCCTGCGCGCCTTGGTCGAGCGCTGGTTCGGCCAGGTGACCAACCCGGCATTCCCCGGCGGGTGCTTCCGGGTGGCGACCCTCGCCGAATTCGACAGCAAGCCGGGACCGGTGCGCGATGCCATCGCCGAAGACCGTCGGGACTGGCTCGCGTGGCTGGTGAAGGAGATTCACCGTACTCAGGAGCAGGGGCATCTCGGCGGCCGCGCCGCCGATGCCGTCGCGTTCGAATTGGATGCGGTCATCGCCGCGGCGCACAACGCACGGCAGTTGGGTGACGAGCGGGGCGTCGCCACCGCGCGCGCCATAGTCGACGACCTGCTCGGTTGAGCCGCCACCGCTCGACTCGTGGTGGACGCGCCGCCGCGGAGGCATGAAATGGCCCTACGGGCCGTCGTCCGCCGATCCCATCTGCGAGGTGACCAGGCCAGCCCCTCGGAGTTGGATGGCGTCGAGTCGGCGCAGGCGAGTGCCTTGCCCTCGTGAGTTGGCAACGGCGTCGGCCGCCGGTAGCGCAAGGCACCAGTGGCGTCACCACCGCATGCGCCGACCCGCTAGCCGCTCGGCGTCCCGTTGACCAGGTGGTCCAGGTAGGAGCCCGGGATCGGGGACAGTTCGACGCCGTCCGCGTCCACGATGTGCGGGCGGATGGTGCCGGTCGGGGTCATGCCGGGGCTTTCGATCAGCACCGTGGTCGAGACCGGCAGCGCGAAGAACTGCACCGCGAACGGCATGGCGGTGGCCAGTTCCAGCAGGGTGGTGTAGTACGACGAGCGGTGTGCGTGGTCTTCGAAGCACTCGACCGACCAGCCGGAGAACTCTGGGTCGTCCGGCTCGGTGCGGGCCAGAACCAGCACGGGCGACTCGAGCCCGCACGACGAGACGATCGCCTGCTGGTCCTCGCCCGGAAAGTCGAGGCGCTCGGCCAGGCCGACGCCTGCCGCCACCTCGCGCTGATACCAGACGTCGCGCAGCGTGCGATCGACCTGCTCGACCCAGGTCTGCGCATCGGCGCGTTCGGCCAGCCCCAGCGTGCCGTCGTCGCGCCCGCGCACCCGGACCAGATTCCAGCCGATCCGGATCGTCTCACCGGGGTGATACCGCGTGCCCTCCGCCACAGAGGATTCCAAGTAGGCCAGCAGCCAGCTCTCCATGCCCGGCAACTGCGTCTCGGTGATCACGACGGTGAACTCGGGATGTCCGTGGCTGGCGCAGGAGGTGGTGCGGAAAGACGTTTCGGCCATCCCGAGTTCCTAGCATCAGTGTCCGTCGGACGCGCGCGTGGGTCGGCGCGGACGATTCGGAAGCAAGCGTGTCCGCGATCATCCGAGACCGGAAGACTTCTCCGAGAACGTCCGGTCAGGCAGAAAGCGCGCGGGTCTGCGCGATCGCCGCGTGATAGCGGTCCAAGATGACCTGGGTGAGGGCCGGATGCGCGCCGAGAACGTCCGCGTGGATGGCCTGCGGCGCGGCGTCGGCCAGGCGATCGGTCAGCAGTCCCGGTGCGAGGAACCACGGCGCGATCAGCACCTGGTCCGCGCCGCGGGCGCGTAGTCGCGAAATCGCCTCGGTCACCGACGGTTCGGTGGTCGCGAAGCAGATCTCGGTGTGCCAGCCGGTGCGGGCGCGCAGGCGGGTGGCGACTTCGGCGGTCCGGGTGTTGGCGGCGGTCGACGACGATCCGACCGCCGCGACCGCGACACCGAGACGCCGGCCCCCCGAGAGGTGCCCGGCCTCGCCACCGGCGGCGAGTACCCGGTCGCGCAACGCCTCGATCAGCCCGGGGCCCGCGCCGAGCACGTCGGCCTGGGTCAGGCGCAGCCCGAGATGACGGGCGCGGGCCGCGGCCAGCAGGCCGGGCAGGTCGACCCTGGCGTGGAAGGCGCTGCCGAGCAACAGCGGGGTAACCACCGCGTGCGTGTGTCCCTCGGCGGCGACCGCAGCCACGACCTGTTCGACCGACGGGGCGGTGAGATCGAGGAACGCCGTCCGGACGTCGAGATCCGGCCGAGCGACCGCCACGGCGGCGACCACCTCCGCGACGGTCGCCGCCGAGCGTGGATCGCGACTGCCGTGAGCGACCGCGATCAGCGCGGGCGGCCGTGGGCTGTCACCGAGTACCGCCGGTGGGCGACCGAGCCGGGCTGTCGCGGAACCCGAGCGGCCCGGTGCGCTCGCGCGCACGACCGGCAAGGCGCCGGAAAGAGCTCGCGACACAGCCATGTCAGGCTCCGGCGCCGACCTCGACGGCGGACAGCACGTCGCCGACCAGACCGGCCGCCAGCGTATTCCCGCCGGCCGGGTCGATCAGCAGGAAACTGCCGGTGTGCCGGTTCGCCCGGTAGTCGTCGGCCGGGATCGGCTCGGCGACCCGGACCGAGATGCGCCCGATGTCGTTGAGTGCCAACGACTCCGGGTTGGGATCGGCCGCCAGGCGCTGCTCGTCGAAACGCTCCAGCAGCGTGCCGACGATCGCCTGGGTGGTCCGGGTGCCGTGCTTGAGCAGCAGTCGCGCGCCGGGGCGCAGCGGCTTGTCACCCAGCCAGCACACGGTGGCGTCGAAGGCATCGACGGGCTCGGGCGCGTCGGCGGTCGAGGCGATGATGTCGCCCCGGGAGATGTCGACATCGTCGGCCAGGATGAGCGTGACGCTGCGTCCGGCCTGCGCCACCGCGAGCTCGCCGTCGGGGGTGTCGATCCGCTCCACGGTCGTACGGATGCCCGAAGGCAGCACCACGACCTCGTCGCCCGGAGCGACCGCGCCCGCGGCGATCTGCCCTGCGTAGCCGCGGTAGTCCGGGTGCTCCGCGGTGCGCGGGCGGATCACGTACTGCACCGGGAACCGCAAGCCCAAAGCGTGATTGCCGGTGCTGTCGGCGTCGACCGGCACCGATTCCAGATGCTCGATGAGCGAGGGGCCGTCGTAGTAGGGGGTGTTGTCCGAGCGGGTGGCGATGTTGTCGCCGTGCAGCGCCGAGACCGGGATCTCCAGCACGTCCTCGCTCGACCAGCCCAGTGTGCGGGTGAGCTCGTTGAACTCCGCGGAGATCGCGGCGAACACGCCGGCGGCGTCGTCCACCAGATCGATCTTGTTCACCGCGAGCACCAGCTTCGGCACACCCAGCAGCGCGAGCACGGCGGCATGCCTGCGGGTCTGCTCGATGACGCCCTTGCGCGCGTCGACGAGCAGGATCACCAACTGCGCGGTGGACGCGCCGGACACGGTGTTGCGGGTGTATTGTACGTGCCCGGGGGTGTCCGCGAGCACGAACGAGCGGCGCGGAGTGGCGAAGTACCGGTAGGCGACATCGATGGTGATGCCCTGTTCGCGTTCCGCGCGCAGCCCGTCCACGAGCAGCGACAGATCCGGTGTGGCCAGACCTTTGTCCACCGACGCGCGGGTGACGGCGTCGATCTGGTCGGCCAGAACGGATTTCGTGTCGTAGAGCAGGCGTCCGACCAGAGTGGACTTGCCGTCGTCGACAGAACCGGCGGTGGCCAGCCTCAATAGGTCGGACATGTCAGAAATAACCCTCTCGCTTGCGGTCTTCCATCGCGGCTTCGGAAACCCGGTCATCACCACGGGTCGCGCCACGTTCGGTCAGTCGGGACGCGGCGACCTCGGCGAGGATCGCCTCGTTGTCGGCCGCGTCGGAAAGAATGGCGCCGGTGGAGGACCCGTCGCCCACGGTGCGGTAGCGCACCGACCGGGTCTCCAGCACTTCGCCGTCGCGCGGGCCGCCCCACACGCCGGGCGTCATCCACATGCCGTCGCGCAGGTACACCGGACGCTCGTGCGTGTAGTAGATGCTCGCCAGATCGATGTCCTCGCGCGCGATGTAGCGCCAGATGTCCAGTTCGGTCCAGTTGCTCAGCGGGAACACGCGCACGTGCTCGCCCGGCGCGTGGCGTCCGTTGTACAGGTTCCACAGCTCGGGGCGCTGCCGCTTCGGATCCCACTGGCCGAACGCGTTGCGCAGCGAGAAGATCCGCTCCTTGGCGCGCGAGCGCTCCTCGTCGCGGCGGCCACCGCCGAACACGGCGTCGAAACGGTGCTCGCTGATCGCGTCCAGGAGGGGAACGGTCTGCAGCGGGTTGCGGATCCCGTCGGGGCGCTCGGTGAGCCTGCCGTCGGCCAGGTAGTCCTCCACCTTCGCCACGTGCAGGCGCAAGCCGTAGCGCTCGACGACCTTGTCCCGGAACTCGAGCACTTCGGGCAGGTTGTGCCCGGTGTCCACGTGCAGCAGCGCGAACGGCAGCGGAGCGGGCCAGAACGCCTTCAGCGCCAGATGCAGCAGCACGGTGGAGTCCTTGCCGCCGGAGAACAGGATCACCGGCCGCTCGAACTCGCCCGCCACCTCACGGAAGATGTGGATCGCCTCGGACTCCAGCGCGGCGAGGGTGTCGAAATCGCTGATGCCGAGATGGCGTTCGCGTCGAATGGTTTCGGTCATGGTGTCTCCTCCGGGCCCTGACTCGGTCATGCTGTGTTCTTTTCTGCATGCCCGAGGGGCCCTGCGTGGTTACGCTGGCTGCCTCCTCCGGGCCCTGACTCGGTCATGCTGTGTCTATTCGTGCATGCCCGAGGGGGCCCTGCGTGGTTACGCAGGCTGCCTCCTCCGGGCCCTGACTCGGTCATGCTGTGTGCAACCCGCACTCGGTCTTGGCGAGACCGGCCCAACGCCCGCTGCGTGGATCGGCTCCCGGCTCCGGCTTCCGGGTGCACGGAGCGCAGCCGATGGACGGGTACCCCTCCTCCACCAGGGGATTGACGAGGATGCCGTGCTTTTCGATGTAGTCCTGCATCTGCTCGTCCGACCACGGCGCGATCGGGTTGATCTTCACCAGTCCGAAACCCTCGTCGAACGAGATCAGCGGTGCGTTCGCCCGGGTCGGGGCCTCCACCCGGCGGATGCCGGTGACCCAGGCGTTGTATCCGGCCAGCGACTTCTGCAGCGGGACGACCTTGCGCAACCGGCAGCACTCGTTCGGCTCGCGGGCGAACAGATCCTTGCCCAGCAGCTGATCCTGTTCGGCCACCGTATGTTCCGGCCGAACGTCGACCACGTTCACTCCGTACACGGCCTCCACCGCGTCGCGGGTGCCGATGGTCTCGGCGAAGTGGTAGCCGGTGTCCAGGAACAGCACGTCCACGCCGGCGCGGATGCCCGCGGCCAGGTGCACCAGCACGCCGTCCTGCATGTTGGAGGCCACGATGTAGTTCGTGCCGAAGGTGTCCTCGGTCCACTGCAAGAGTTCGGTCGCCGACGCGCCGTCCAGTTCGGCGGCCCCGCGCTCGGCGATGGCACGGAGCTCGTCCTCGGACAGCTTCTCCACGAGTTCGGTGGTCACAGTTGATCTCCCGTCGACACTTATCTGAGGTCGGCCTCGTCGGCGCGGACCGCCCACTGGGCGAACCGTTCGCCATCCGCACGGTGTTTGACGAAGTTGCGCACCACCCGCTCGACGTAGTCGCCGAGTTCCTGGGTGGTCACCTTGTGCTGACGCAGCTTGCGCCCGAAGGCGCTGTCGAAGCCGAGGCTGCCACCGAGGTGAACCTGGAAGCCCTCCACCTGATTCCCGGCGCCGTCGTCGACCAGCTGGCCCTTGAACCCGATGTCGGCGATCTGCGAGCGGGCGCAGGAGTTCGGGCAGCCGTTGATGTTGATCGTGATGGGAACGTCCAGCTGCGCGTTCAGATCCGCAAGCCGCTCCTCCAGCTCCGGCACCAGCGCCTGGGACCGCTTGCGGGTCTCGGCGAAGGAGAGCTTGCAGAACTCGATGCCCGTGCAGGCCATCAGGTTGCGCCGCCACAGCGAGGGCCGCGCCTGCAGGCCGAGGGGTTCCAGCTCCTCGATCAGCGCGTCGACCTGGTCGTCGGGAACATCGAGCACGATCAGTTTCTGGTACGGGGTGAATCGGACGCGATCGGAGCCGATCCGCTCGACCGCGTCGGCGACCTTGGTCAGGACGGTGCCCGACACCCGGCCCGCGATGGGGGAGAAGCCGACGGCGTTGAGCCCGTTACGCAGCCGCTGCACGCCGACGTGGTCGATCGGCTTGGTCGGCTGCTGCGGCGCGGGGCCGTCGATCAGCTTGCGCTTCAGGTACTCGTCTTCCAGCACCTGGCGGAACTTCTCGATGCCCCAGTCCTTGATCAGGAACTTCAAGCGCGCCTTCGTGCGCAGGCGGCGGTAGCCGTAGTCACGGAACAGCGACACGACGGCTTCCCAGACGTCGGGCACCTCCTCCAGCGGCACCCATACGCCGACCCGCTTGGCGAGCATCGGGTTGGTGGACAGGCCGCCGCCGACCCACAGATCCAGACCGGGGCCGTGTTCGGGATGCACCACGCCGACGAACGCCACATCGTTGATCTCGTGCACCACGTCCTGCTGGCCGGAGATCGCGGTCTTGAACTTGCGCGGCAGGTTGGAGTACTCCTTCTTGCCGATGTAGCGGCGCACGATCTCCTCGATCGCGGGCGTCGGGTCGATGACCTCGTCCAGCGACTCGCCCGCGAGCGGGGAACCGAGCACCACGCGCGGGCAGTCGCCGCACGCCTCGGTGGTCTTCAGGCCGACCGCTTCGATCCGCTTCCAGATCTCGGGGACGTTCTCCACCTCGATCCAGTGGTACTGCACGTTCTCCCGGTCGGACAGATCCGCGGTGTCCCGGGCGAACTCGGTGGAGATCTGCCCGAGCGTGCGCAGTTGCGCGACATTCAGCGCACCCCCGTCGCAGCGCACGCGCATCATGAAGTACTTGGCCTCGAGCACGTCGATGTTCTCGTCACCGGTCCAGCTGCCGTCGTAGCCCTGCTCGCGCTGGGTGTACAGACCCCACCAGCGGAACCGGCCGCGCAGATCGCCCTTGTCGATGCCGTCGAATCCGGTCTTGGCGTAAATGTTCTCGATCCGGGCGCGGACGTTGAGCGGGTTGTCGTCCTTCTTGGACTGTTCGTTCGGGTTCAGCGGTTCGCGGTAGCCCAGCGCCCACTGGCCCTCGGCCTTGCGGCGCACCGGCTTGCCGGTGCGGGCGCGCGGTCCCGTGGAAGTCGCCTCGGGACGCGGGCGGTCCGGGCGGACCCGGCGTTCGGAAGCCGGGCGTTCGGGGCGCGCGCGGGGGCCGGGCTCGGATCCGGGCGTGGGCTGATCGGTCGGACCGGCGTCGGTGCTCGACGGCATGGGGTCGCTCCTGCGGGGTGGGTGGTACATCCTGCTGAGGGCGTGAGGGGCTGACTCACACCTGCGGTGTCAGCGGGCCGATGGAGTCGGGATCGCCGGAGGCCGGGGATCGGGCGCGCTGAACTACCGGAGGGAACCGGACAGACAGCAGGCGCTACAGACGCGCTTGTAATCGACGTGGCGACGTGCCACAAGTCGTACTCCCAAAGCGCGCATGCGGCCCATTGTGCCACGTCAGCGCTGGCCTTCCGACCCCGCATCCGGTATTCCCCGCATTTTGGCGGGAAATTCCCTGGACGCTCGACCCGGTTTGTGACGGCTGTCATAGTTCGCGCGCCGAACCGGGCGCGTGATACGTCCGCCGGGTCGTCAGTGAGACGGCGCACGCCGCTTGACCTCGAGTCAGCTCGAGGTAGCAAGCTCGCCACCATGAGTACACCAACTGTCGACACCGCCGCCGAGATCGAAGCCATCCGCGCGGTGGTCGCCACCGTGGAACACGTACAGCGCACCGAGTCGGTCGAGGAATTCGCGGCTCTGTTCCGCGAGGACGCGATCTGGACCACCGGGCACGGCAAGCGCCTCTTCGGGCGCGCCGCCATCGCCGAGTTCACCGCCGCGGTGCTGCCCGGGTCCGGTGCGCACGGCAAGGCGACCTACGAAGTCGAGCACGTCTTGTTCATCCGCCCCGACGTCGCGGCGGTCAAGGTGCGCCAGCGCTACTTCACCCCCGCGGGCGACCTGGACAGGGAAGGCACCCCGATGTATGTGATGTCCAAGGAGGACGGCCGCTGGGTGCTCACCGCCAACCAGAACACTCCCATCGTGACGGACTGACCCGGTCGCTAGCCGCGCGAAGGGTAAGCCGACGGTGCGCCGCGCTCGCCGAGGAGAAGGCGCGGCGGTTCGATCGCCGCGCGCTTCTCGTGGCCGGCGATGTCGGCGACTGGTCACGGTGCGCCTGGTCTGCGCTGCGGGCCGATCACCGGGGTGATCCCACGGATACGAGGGTCGGGTGCTCGGTGAGCGCATCGGTCGCAACCGGAGACTCGCCGACGCCCGGCGGAGTCCCGGACGTCGGCGTGAACACCGTGGCGTTCACACTGGACAGGTGAGTTCTTCCGCCGCGTCCGCGAGCACCGATACGTCCGCGCCGGTGGTGCGTGACTTCGGCCACGGGCCGTTCGGGATCTACGTGCACGTGCCGTTCTGCGCGACGCGGTGCGGTTACTGCGACTTCAACACCTACACCGCGGGTGAGCTCGGCAGCTCGGCCTCGCCGCAGTCGTGGTCGACGGCGTTGCGCGGCGAGCTGGCGACCGCGGCGCGGGAGTTCGCGGCGCTGCCCACCGCGACACCGGAGGTGTCCACCGTGTTCGTCGGCGGGGGAACGCCCTCGCTGCTGGGCGGCGACGGTCTGGCCGCGGTGCTGGACGCGGTGCGCGGCGAGTTCCGCCTCGCCGCCGACGCCGAGATCACCACGGAATCCAATCCGGAATCCACCTCGCCGGAGTTCTTCCGGCGCATCCGGGAGGCCGGGTTCACGCGGGTGTCGCTGGGCATGCAGTCCGCCGCGGAACACGTGCTGAGGGTGCTCGACCGCACACACACCCCTGGCCGGGCGGTGGCCGCGGCGCGGGAAGCGCGTGCCGCCGGCTTCGAGCACGTCAATCTGGATCTGATCTACGGGACGCCGGGCGAGCGCGACGCCGATCTCGACGCCAGCCTGGACGCGGTGCTCGACGCCGGTGTCGACCACGTCTCGGCCTATTCGCTGATCGTGGAGGACGGCACCGCGCTGGCCCGGCGCGTGCGCCGCGGCGAACTGCCCGCGCCCGACGACGACGTGCTCGCCGCGCGCTACGAACGGATCGACGCCCGGCTCCGCGCGGCCGGGCTCGACTGGTACGAGGTCTCGAACTGGGCCGCAGGCGCGGCGGCGGTCTGCCGGCACAATCTCGGCTACTGGGACGGCGGCGACTGGCTGGGCGCCGGTCCCGGCGCGCACAGCCATGTCGGGGGAGTGCGGTGGTGGAACGTCAAACACCCTGCGCGATACGCGGACCGAGTCGGCCAGGGCGGTCTGCCCGCGGCCGGATGGGAAGCGCTCAGCGACGACGAGCGGTACACCGAACGAGTCATGCTCGCCGTGCGGTTGCGCACCGGCCTGCCCCTGGCGGATCTGGCGTCCTCCGCCATCGCCGCGGTGGGCCGGGTGGTCGCCGACGGCCTCGCCCTGCGCACCGACGACGACCGGCTCGTCCTCACCGATCGCGGCCGCCTCCTCGCCGACGGTGTCGTCCGCGAATTGCTCGACTGATGCGCGCCACTCGAGGCGGTATGCACACCGGCCTCGCGAAAAGCAACTGGCCCAATGGATCGCGAGCGTTTGCGCTTCCTGTCGGACGAGCCCGATTCCGCACCACCGTTCGGTGGTCCGGCGAACCGCGCATTCCATTCCGGTACCGCGTTGCCCACCGGCCGCGTAGTCTGCGACCAACCCCAAGGAGACAAATGGCGTCGGCACGACACATCACTCTTATCCATGAGCCGGGCGAGTTCGCGGTGGCGCGGGCAGCGGAGAGAGCGGAGAATGCGCGCCAATGCGCCGTCGCCGCCCGCACCGTGGCCAGCTACGCGCAGAACGCCGCTGACTGCGAGTCGCTGCTGGCGATGCTCGGTCTCGACGCCCTGGCGGGCAAGCAGGCGAAAGTCGGCGACTGCGGCTGACCGCTACGGCTGGTCCACGACCGCCGCGGTCCTGTGTCATTTCGGTAGCCAGAGCTCCGTACGCGGTGCGAAAGCGCCGGACGGAATGCGACGGATCTCCGATGTCGACGGATCCTGAATACCTCAGCGCCGCGCGATCATGATGATCGTGCGGCGCTTCGGTTCCGGCCTGGTCAGCGCGGCGCACCTGCTTCAGCCGCTGACTGATGATCCGCTGCTCGAGGCGGTACTCCGCTCCGGGCAGATCTTGTAGAGCTGCCGAATAATGTTGTCCGCCTTGGCGATATGTTCCGCGCCGCGTTCGTTATCGACCAGGTCGGGCAGGACGGAGGCGCTGAGCGGGGAAAGCGGGATGTCGGACACGCGTCGCTGGTCCCCCGACCCGGCGCCGTGGCTCGCGGTGGTCGGAGCCGCTGACCGTCGCGCCGAGCGGTGCGTTGCCGAGCGGCGATCCGGCTGCCGACAATTAGACTGGATCGACAGACCACCCGGGATTCGCCTGCGATGAGGTGGGCGATGAGGTGGGCCGTCTGCGCCGGCTACGGCGAGACCGGAGAGTCAGCGAGGAGGTGGGGCCGATGTCGAGCACCGAGGATCGGCGCTTCGAGGTCCTGCGCGCGATCGTCGCGGACTATGTCGCGACCAAGGAGCCGATCGGGTCGAAGACGCTGGTCGAGCGGCACAATCTGGGTGTTTCCAGCGCGACGGTGCGCAACGACATGGCGGTGCTCGAGGCCGAGGGCTACATCACACAGCCGCACACGAGTTCCGGCCGGATCCCGACGGACAAAGGCTATAGGCAGTTCGTGGACCGAATCTCGGAGGTGAAGCCGCTGTCGGCGGCGGAGCGCAGGGCGATCATGGAGTTCCTGGAGTCGGGCGTCGACCTCGACGACGTGCTGCGCAGGGGCGTCCGCTTGCTGGCCCAGCTGACCAGGCAGGTCGCCGTCGTGCAGTACCCCACGGTCTCGGCGTCCACGGTGCGTCACATCGAGGTGGTCGCGCTCAATCCCGCGCGCCTGCTGCTGGTGGTGATCACCGACACCGGCCGCGTCGATCAGCGACTGGTCGACCTCGGCGCCGTGATCGACGACGAGGATCTGGCCGCGCTGCGCGGCATGCTCGGCGGCGCCATGGACGGCAAACGCCTGGCCTCGGCCTCGGCGGCGGTCGCGGAGCTGCCCGAGCGCGCGCCGGTGCGGCTGCGCGACGTGCTGGTGCGGGTGTCCACGGTACTGGTGGAGACGCTGGTGGAACATCCCGAGGAACGATTGGTGCTCGGCGGCACCGCCAACCTCACCCGCAACGCCGCCGACTTCGGCTTCCCCGGCTCCTTGCGGGCGGTTCTGGAGGCGCTGGAGGAGCAGGTGATCGTGCTCAAGCTGCTCGCGGCGGCCCAGCAGCCGGGGACGGTCACGGTCCGCATCGGCGAGGAGACGCAGGTCGAGCAGATGCGCGGGACGTCTGTTGTGTCGACCGGCTACGGCGCGGCGGGAGCGGTGCTCGGCGGTATGGGTGTGCTGGGCCCGACGCGGATGGACTATCCCGGCACGATCGCGTCGGTCGCGGCCGTCGCCCGATACATCGGCGAGGTCCTCGCCGAGCGCTGACCTGAACACCGGTCGGCGATGCCACTGCTACGCTCGACCCTTCGGGCGGATAAAGTTGAGTGCACAAGACTAATGCTGTTGTCGGCGCGTTTCGAATCCGGCGCGGGCACCGGCGGCACTGTCGAGAACGACCAAGGACTAGAGAACTCAAGTGGCACGGGACTACTACGGACTGCTCGGCGTCGCGAAGAACGCGACCGATCAGGAGATCAAGCGGGCATACCGCAAGCTGGCGCGTGAGCTCCACCCCGACGTCAACCCCGACGAGGCGGCGCAGGCCAAGTTCAAGGAAGTGTCGACCGCCTACGAGGTGCTGTCGGATCCGGAGAAGCGGCGCATCGTCGACATGGGCGGCGACCCGATGGAATCCGGCGCGGGCGGGGCCGGCTTCAACGGCGCGGGCTTCGGCGGGCTCGGCGACGTGTTCGAGGCGTTCTTCGGCGGCATGAGCGGGACGACCGGCGCGCGCAAGCCGCGTGGCCGGGTTCAGCCGGGCGCCGATTCGCTGATCCGCACCCGGCTCAGCCTGGCCGAGTGCGCGGTCGGCGTGACCAAGCACCTCACCGTGGACACCGCGATCCTGTGCGACATCTGCCAGGGCTCGGGTACCAACGGCAACTCCAAGCCGGTGCGCTGTGAGACCTGCGGCGGCGCGGGCGAAGTCCAGTCCGTGCAACGATCCTTCCTCGGCCAGGTGCTGACTTCGCGCCCGTGCCCCACGTGCCGGGGCGCGGGCGAGACCATCCCGGACCCGTGCCACAAGTGCGGCGGCGACGGCCGGGTGCGGGCGCGCCGCGAGATCGCCGCGCCGATTCCCGCCGGCGTCGCGAACGGCATGCGGGTGCGGCTGGCCGCGCAAGGCGAGGTCGGCCCGGGTGGCGGTCACGCGGGTGACCTGTACGTGGAGATCGTGGAGCAACCGCACGACGTCTTCGTCCGCGACGGTGACGATCTGCACTGCACCATCCGGGTGCCGATGGTCGACGCGGCGCTGGGCACCACCGTGGTGATCGACACCATCCTGGACGGTCCGACCGAGTTGACCATTCCGGCGGGCACCCAGCCCGGCGAGATCTCGGTGCTGCGCGGTCACGGCATGCCGCGGCTGCGCTCCGGCGCGCGCGGCGATCTGCTCGCGCACCTGGACATCGTGATCCCGGCCAAGCTGGACAGCAAGCAGACCGAACTCCTGCGCAAATACAAGGGAATGCGGGACCGCGAGCGCGCCGAGGTGATGTCGGCGCAGTCCGAGCACAACAGCGGCCTGTTCGCGCGGCTGCGGGCCTCGTTCAGCGGACGCTAGGTGGCCGCGACGGTCTTCTACCTCGACGAGGTGCCCCAGCCGGGCGCGGTCGCGGTGCTCGACGGCCCGGAAGGCAGGCACGCCGCCACGGTGCGCCGCATCCGGGTCGGCGAGCCGATCACCCTCTCCGACGGGCGCGGTGTGCTCGCCGAATCGGAAGTCGTCGCCGCGTACCGTGACCGGCTCGAGCTCGCGGTGCGCGACCGGGTGCTGGCGGCCCCGCAGGCGCCGCCGGTGACCGTCGCGCAGGCGCTGCCGAAGTCCGACCGTTCGGAGCTGGCGGTCGAGCTGATGACGGAGGCGGGCGCCGACGCCGTCATCCCGTGGCAGGCCGCGCGCTGTGTCGCGAACTGGGAGGGCAAAGCCGCCAAAGGCGTCGGCAAATGGCGGGCCGCCGCCCGCTCGGCCGCCCGTCAGTCCCGCCGGGCCTACATCCCCGAGGTCGCCGACCTGCACCGCACCAAGGACCTGCTGGAGGTGGTCCGCACGGCGAAGGCCGACGGCGCGATCATCGCGGCGCTGCACGAGTCCGGCACGGCCCGCTTCACCGAACTGCCCTTCGCCGACGCGACCGGAATCGTCCTCGTGGTGGGCCCGGAAGGCGGGCTGGACGACACCGAACTCACCGCCCTGGCCGAGGCGGGCGCGGACGTGACTCTGCTCGGCCCGACGGTGCTGCGTACCTCCACCGCGGCAGCGGTCGCGCTGGGCGCTCTAGGCGCCCTGACCCCGCGTTGGTGAACTCGGTATCCGAGTCGCGGAGAACGATCACAGCCTTCACCTGGGCAACCGACTCGGCAGCGGCCCGCGAATACGCGCACGGCCAGATAGTTCGGCCGCGGTGTCCCGGGACATCTCGGCTCAGCGGTCAAGCCTCGACCGGCGACGATTCCCGCGCGGGATTCGTGTGCATGGTCTGCGCGCGCGGCGCTGCGATCGGTGCGATACCCACAGCAACAGTGCCGCGATGACCATCAGCGCACCGATGCCGCAGGTCAGGCCGAGCCACTCCGCGCGGGCGTAGACGATGCCTGCCGCACCGCCGACGACCGCGCTGCCGAGGTAGTAGGCGAACAGATACAGCGACGAGGCCGCGCCCCGATTGCCTTGCGCCATCGCGCCCACCCATGCGCTTGCCGCAGTGTGCGCACCGAAGAATCCCGCGGTGTAGAGCAATACGCCGAGGAGCGCGGTGCCGAGGTGGTCGGGAATCGTCACCACGAGCCCGATCGTCATCAGGCACAGCGACACGGTGAGCACCCACTGCCTGCCGATCCGGTCGGTCAGCCGACCGGACGCCGCCGACGCCGCGGTGCCGGCCAGATACAGCACGAACACCAGCCCCACCAGTGCTTCCGGCAACCCGAACGGCGCGGCCGTCAGCCGGTAGCCGAGATAGTTGTACACCGAGACGAATCCACCCATCAGGACGAACGCCAGCCCGAACAGCGCGAGCAACCCGCGATGACGCAACTGGCTCCCGAGATCGCCGAGTACCGTGCGCATTCCGGCGGGCCGCGGCACGAAGCCGCGAGACGGCGGCAGCCACCGGAGGAACCACACCGTGCAGCCGGCGGCGGCGATCGCGGCCACTGCCTGCGCCCACCGCCAGGACGCCAGGTTCAAGGTGAACGCCGGAATCAATCGCCCGGCCAGCCCACCGATCGTGGTGCCTGCCACGTAGACGCCCATCGCGGTGCCCAGCCCGTCCCCGCCGATCTCCTCCGCCAGATAGGCCATCGCCACGGCGGGCACGCCCGCCAGCGCGATGCCTTGCAGCGCTCGTCCGGTGAGCAGCAACTCCAGCGACGGGCTCAGCGGTAGCAGCAATCCGATCGCCGCCGCCGCGATCGCGGAGCCGGTCATCACTTCGGTCCGGCCGATCCGGGACGAGAGTGCGCTCACCGGGATGATCGCCAGCGCGAGGAAGCCGGTGGTGAGCGATACCGCCAGCGCCGCCCGCGCAGGCGTCGCGCCGAACGCGGCCGAGAGGCTCGGCAGCAGAGCCTGGGCGCTGTACATGGAGGCGAAAGTCGTGAGACCGGCCGCGAACAGCGCGGTGGTGATCCTGCGTTCGTGGGCGCCGTCCGTTGCCGCTGCGCTGCGCTCGGTGGTCATGGCTCCTCCTTTCGTCCAGCATCATCAGCCGTTTTTCGGAAAGGAAATGAATAATAGGAAGCAATTCGATGCTTGTGAGACATATAGGGAGGTAGGGCGATGCTCGGCGAGGATCTGGAGTGGTTCACGACACTCGCCGAACTGGAGCGGGTGGGTGCCGCAGCCGATCGGTTGCACCTCGCCCAGCCCACTCTGTCGCGCATGCTGGCCCGGTTGGAGCGCCGGGTCGGTGTCGAACTGTTCGACCGGCGCGGAAAACGGATCGTCCTCAACGAGTTCGGGCGGATCTACTACGAGCATGCCCGTCGTGCGCAATCCGAGCTGGACGCGGCGAAAAAGGCTCTCGCCGATCGGGCCAATCCGGCAGGGGGAATCGTGCGGCTGTCCTTCCAGCACTCCTTCGGCGGATCACTGGTGCCGCAGCTGGTCAGCGGCTTCCGGCGGATCTCCGGCCGGATCACGGTGACACTGTGGCAGGGGGCGGCCGAAGCGGTGACCGAGCGGGTGCTCGCGGGCGAAGCGGATCTGGGCATCGTCTCGCCCCGCCCCGCCGTCGCGGGCGTCGGCTGGCGCACCGTGCTGCGGCAGCCGCTGGTGCTGGCGGTGCCGCCGGAGCATCGGTTGGCCGGACGGCGGCAGGTCCGGCTCGCCGAGGTGGCCGACGCGGAGTTCGTCACGATGCACCACGGATTCGGGATGCGGCGCATCTTCGAGGAACTGTGCGCGGCCGCGGATATCCGGCCGCGGATCGCGTTCGAGTCGAGCGACCTCGTCACGGTGGCCGGGCTGGTGTCGGCGGGACTGGGCGTGGCGATCCTGCCGGGCGAGGACCCGCTGTCCGCTGGGCCGCTGTCCGGCCCGGTGACGGTGCCGCTGGCGGACGCGGGCGCCGCGCGTGCCGTCGGGTTGGTGTGGCCCGCCGCGGTGACGCCATCGGACGCCGTGCGGCGCTTCCGTGACTTCACGGAGGATTGGGCAGGGCGACGTGGGGGAATCCCATGAGGGTCCGGCCCCGCCGGAGGCCTTATTCACTGGGCGCTGTCGGTGGGGCGCGTTAAACTTCTCTCCATACAGCAGCAGTCGAGACCGGAAAGCAGGCTATAGCCACTTTTGAGAACACAAGGCGAGATCGGCGACCCGGCCACCCCAGCGGCGGGCATCGGCGCCGGCGACATCGGTTCGGGTCCCGCAGCGCGCACCGTGCGCTCGAGTATCGAACTCGCTCCCGAATCCGTGTTCCCCTTCCTCGGTTCGGCCGACCAGAACCTTCGTGAACTGGAGACGCTGCTCGACGCGGACATCCACGTCCGTGGCAATTCCGTGACCCTCACCGGCAAGGCGGCCGATGTCGCGCTCGCCGAGCGGGTCATCGAGCAGCTCGTCGCGCTCACCGGCCGCAACCGCGTGGTGACTCCGGAGGCGGTGCGGCATACGGTATCGATGCTCACCGAGGGCTCCAGTGAGTCTCCCGCGGAGGTGCTCAGCCTGGACATCCTGTCCCGGCGGGGCAAGACCATCCGGCCCAAGACGCTGAACCAGAAGCGCTACGTCGACGCGATCGACGCCAACACGATCGTGTTCGGCATCGGCCCCGCCGGTACCGGCAAGACCTACCTGGCGATGGCCAAGGCGGTCCAGGCGCTGCAATCCAAGCAGGTCAACCGGATCATCCTCACCCGTCCCGCGGTCGAGGCGGGGGAGCGTCTGGGCTTTCTGCCCGGCACGCTGAACGAGAAGATCGATCCGTACCTGCGCCCGCTCTACGACGCCCTGCACGACATGATGGATCCGGAGGCCATTCCCAAGCTGATGGCGGCCGGAGTCATCGAGGTCGCGCCGCTGGCCTACATGCGCGGTCGCACCCTGAACGACTCGTTCATCATTCTCGACGAGGCGCAGAACACCACCGCCGAGCAGATGAAGATGTTCCTCACCCGCCTCGGGTTCGGATCGAAGATCGTGGTGACCGGCGACGTGACCCAGGTCGATCTGCCCAGCGGCGCCCGCTCGGGTCTGCGTGCCGCCAGCGAGATCCTCACCGAAATCGAAGACATCCACTTCGCGGAGCTGACCAGCAGCGACGTGGTCCGCCACCGGCTGGTCTCGGACATCGTGGACGCCTACGACCGCTTCGAAGCCGAGACGCGCCCGCCGGTCGCTTCGCATTACGGCGGCAACCGGGCCCAGCGCCGCGCGGCGAGCCGGGCGGACCGGCGCTAACTCGTCTCGCCGGACGAGGCTCCGCTCCGGCGACACGATCGCCGGGATCGTAGGCTATTCGGGTGAGCATCGAGATCGCCAACGAGTCGGGTATCGACGTGCCCGAAGAAGAGCTGGTCAGCGTCGCGCGGTTCGTGATCGCCCGGATGGACGTGCACCCGGCCGCGGAGCTGTCGATGGTGCTCGTGGATCTCGACACCATGGCCGACCTGCACATGCGCTGGATGGACCTGCCCGGCCCGACCGACGTCATGTCCTTCCCGATGGACGAGCTCGAACCGGGTGGGCGGCCCGACAGCCCCGAACCCGGCCCGTCCATGCTCGGCGACATCGTGTTGTGCCCGGAGTTCGCCGCCGGGCAGGCGCGCAAGGCGGGTCATTCCCTCGATCAGGAACTCGCCTTGCTCACCGTGCACGGCGTGCTCCACCTGCTCGGCTACGACCATGCCGAGCCGGAGGAGGAGAAGGAGATGTTCGCGCTGCAGGCCCGGCTGCTCGAGGAGTGGTACGAGAGTCTGCGCGAGGCTCGGCGGCGGGCAGAGCTCGCCGAACGCGACGCGCGGTTGCTGGGCAAGGCGGGCTTCACCACACCGGGTGACTCCCTGGGTCCCGCGTGAATTCCCTGACCCTCGTTCTGCTCGCGGTCCTGCTCATCTCGGTGGATGGGGTGTTCGCCGGTGTCGATTCCGCCCTGAACACGATCTCACCGGCTCGCGTCGAGGACTTGGTGCGCGCCGAGCGGTCCGGTGCGGTACGGCTGAGCCGGATCGTCGCCGACCGGGCGCGGTATGTGAATCTGATGGTGCTGCTGCGTATTCTGTGCGAGATCGGCGCCACGGTGCTGCTGGCGGCGGGCCTGATGACGGTCTGGGCGAAGAACTGGGCGTTACTGGTCACCGCGCTGGTGATGGTGCTGGTGTCCTATGTCGTGATCGGTGTCGGCCCACGCACGCTGGGTCGTCAGCACGCCTACTCCATCGCGCTGGCCGCGGCGTTGCCGTTGCAGTTCATCGGCGCGCTGCTCGGTCCGCTGAGCAGGCTGCTGATTCTCCTCGGTAACGCCATCACTCCGGGTAAGGGTTTCCGCAACGGCCCCTTCGCCTCCGAGATCGAGCTGCGTGAGGTGGTCGAGATGGCCAGTGAACGCGGCGTGGTGGCCGACGACGAACGACGCATGATCCAGTCGGTCTTCGAGCTCGGCGACACACCGGCGCGGGCGGTGATGGTGCCGCGCACGGAGATGGTCTGGATCGAAGCGGACAAGACCGCGGCTCAGGCGATGTCGCTGGCCGTGCGTTCCGGGCATTCGCGCGTCCCGGTGATCGGCGAGAACGTCGACGACATCCTCGGGGTGGTCTATCTGAAAGACCTTGTGCCGTACGCCGATCGCAGCCGCAAGGTGCGGGTGCGCGAGGTGATGCGGCCCGCGGTGTTCATGCCCGATTCCAAACCGCTGGACAGCCTGCTCGACGAGATGCAGCGCAGGCGTAACCACATGGCGTTGCTGGTGGACGAGTACGGCGGCATCGCGGGTCTGGTGACCATCGAGGACGTGCTGGAGGAAATCGTCGGTGAGATCGCCGACGAGTATGACACCGACGAGACCCCGCCCATCGAGGATCTCGGCGACGGCCGCTACCGTGTGTCGGCCCGGCTGCCGGTGGAGGATCTCGGGGAGCTGTACGGGCTGGAGATCGATGAGGAGGACGTCGACACCGTCGGCGGCCTGCTCGCGCACGAGCTGGGCCGGGTGCCGCTGCCGGGGTCGAAGATCGAGGCGCACGGGCTCGTGCTGCGCGGTGAGGGCGGCGCGGACGCGCGGGGCCGGGTGCGGGTGAACACGGTAGTTGTGCGCAAAGCGCGCGAGAAGGTCCCCGCCGGGAAGACCAACGGCGACAATCCCAATGGCAAGCGTAAGGCCAACGGATCGGAGCGGGAGATCCCGGCCGATCGCGACGAGGACGGAGACACCGAATGACCGAACTGGACGCGGAGGACAACAAGCTGGTCGTACTGGCCCGCGGCGCGCTCGGCCGCACCGGCGGGGCGAGCGGAGCGGCGATCCGTGACACCGACGGCCGTACTTACGCCGCCGGCGAGGTCACGCTGACCGCGTTGCGCCTGACGGCGCTGCAAGCCGCCGTCGCCGCCGCGTTGTCCAGCGGGGCGGAGGGATTCGAGGCGGCCGTGGTGGTCGGCGGGCGGTTGTCCGACTTCGGTGTGGCCGCGGTGCGCGAGGTTTCGGCCGAGACGCGGATCATCTTCACCGATCGCGACGGCGCGGTGTTCGAGGTCGTCGACGACTCCGCGGACGCGGTCGACGCGGTCAGCGCCGAGTCCGGCGAGGTGCGCGGTGGCTGACACGCGGCAGAAGGACGAATTCCGTTCCGGCTTCGTCTGTTTCGTCGGTCGTCCGAACACCGGAAAATCGACGTTGACCAACGCTCTGGTGGGCGCGAAGATCGCGATCACCTCCTCGCGCCCGCAGACCACCAGGCACACGATTCGCGGTATCGTGCACCGCGAGCACGCGCAGTTGATCCTGGTCGACACCCCCGGCTTGCACCGCCCGCGCACCCTGCTCGGTCAGCGCCTCAACGACCTTGTGCGCGATACGTATTCGGAAGTCGACGTGATCGCGCTGTGCATCCCGGCGGACGAGAAGATCGGTCCGGGCGACCGGTGGATCGTGCAGCAGATCAAGCAGATGGCGCCGAAGACGACGCTGCTCGGTGTGGTCACCAAGATCGACAAGGTGAGCCGCGACCAAGTCGCCCAGCAACTGGTCGCCGTCTCCCAGCTGCTCGGTCCGGAGTCCGACGTGGTGCCGGTTTCGGCGGTCAAGGGCGAGCAGGTGGATGTCCTCGTGGACGTCATCGCCTCGAAGATGCCCGAGGGTCCGGCCTTCTACCCCGACGGCGAACTCACCGATGAGCCCGAGGAAACGCTCATGGCCGAGCTCATCCGCGAGGCCGCGCTCGAGGGCGTCCGCGACGAGCTGCCGCATTCGCTCGCCGTCGTCATCGAGGAGGTCCTGCCCTACGAGGACCGCGAGGACATGCTCGACGTGCACGCCCTGCTCTACGTCGAGCGGCCCAGCCAGAAGGCCATCGTCATCGGTAAGGGCGGTTCCCGGCTGAAGGAAGTCGGCACCAACGCCCGCAAGCAGATCGAACACATCCTCGGCACCCGGATCTACCTGAATCTGCACGTGAAGGTGGCCAAGGACTGGCAGCGCGACCCCAAGCAGCTGGGCAAACTGGGTTTCTGAGCGCATCCGTAGTGACCTGAAGCTGTCAGATCTCTGCTGGGAGTGCTCGAACGATCACGTACTGCGTGTGGTCTTCGAGACTTGTCATGTCGAATTGTCCATCCCGGTCGGTTATTGCCGGCGCGACGATGAGTTCTCCGCGCCCGCATCGTCATAACTCGTACCGGGCCGCCGAGTGTGCGCACCGGACCAGAGGAACATGAACCGAAGGAAGACTGATGGCGCAGTTGACGGACAAGGTACGAACGCTGTTCGACGGCAAGAACTTCGCTGTATTGTCCACGCTCGAACCGGACGGTAAGCCGCATTCGACCGTGATGTGGGTCAAGCGCGACGGAGACGACATCGTATTCGCGCTGCCGAAGAGTCGCCGCAAGGTAGTCAACTTGAGCCGGGATCCCAGGGCGGCTGTCGTGATCTTCGATGCCGCCAGTCCCTACGACAGCGTTCAGGTGCAGGGCACCGCGTCACTCGAAGACGATCCGGACGGTGTGCTGATCGCTGAGCTTTCGCACAAGTACACCGGCGGACCCTACCCTGGGTTCGCCGGGCCGAACCCGCAGTGGGTCACCGTAAGAGTCACCGTCGACAAGGTCGCCACAACGTGGCAGGAACCATAACCGTGACGCGATTTCGCGGCGGCCATCGAGAGCGATGTTTGGGTTCTAGTTCTCTGCCATGTTCGCCAGGTCGAATCTATGGTCGGGTCCATGAAGGACGACGCAACAGCGGTTCGGCTCGGAACCGCCGAGGACGCACGGCACTACTTCGATGCGATCTGCGAGCTGTATGACGAAGCGTTCTCGGCACCTCCGTTCGTTTGGCCGGAGACCGAGTCGCAGCGTCATCGAGAGATGCTCAACGACATGATCACAAAGCCGGGTTTCGGCATCGCTCTAGCTGAATCATCAGACGCCCTAGTCGGATTCGTGTACGGAACCACCCTGACCACCGATACCGGTTGGTGGGAGGGGTTCCAGCAGCAGGTATCTCCGGACGTCACGCGTGAATGGCCTGGTAGGACCTTCGCTGTGATCGATCTCGCCGTTCAGAGGTCGGCGCGTCGACACGGCATCGGCCGCCGATTGCTGGACATTCTGCTCGATAGCCGATCCGAGCAGCGGGCGACGCTGGCAGTCCAGCCGCAGGCGGAAGACACCCAAGCGTTCTACCGGGCGATCGGTGGATGGCACCTGGTAGGGCGGCAAGACACACCAGCGTTCGTATCACCGGAGTTCGACATCTACATTCGGGAGTTGAGGAGTCCGTAGTCCGCCAGCAATTGGTCGAGCTCGCGCACGCACAGCGCATCCGACCACCGGGCAAGGTCTGATCGTGCATCGAAGATTATGCCGATGAGCCGGTCGGAGCGACACGACATTGCGAGTCCTGCCGCCTCGCCGATCACCTGTGCGGCTTCATCGATCTCCCGCGCCACGATGTGGGCGTGTGCCAGGTCGACGTAAGCTACCGCACGATTGCGGGTGAAGTCGTCGCCTATGAGAGCGAGTGACGATTCGGCCGCTTGCTGTGCCTCGGCCGCACGCCCGAGCCGGTACATGCAGTCACTTCGAAACGACAGCGACAGCCCTGGCCCATGGAAGTAGGCGATGGAGTCTTCCGCTGGCGGCGCATTGTTCAAGAGGGCGTCGGCGGCATCGAGTGCCGCGACGCATGCCTGGTGACGTCCTGTACCGGCGTAGGCGAACGCCGCGATGACATCGGCATACGAGCGAAGCAGGCCATCCTCTACCGGTCGTGCCCAATTCTGAGCAGCCACCGCGTGATCGATTCCAGTGCGCGGGGAGCCACGCCAGATGGCAAGGTAGCTCATGTTGCACAGGACCAGAGTCACCAGTGCGTCGTTGCCTGCCGCGTGCGCGGATTCGCGGGCCTGCTCATAACTCGAATTCGCGGAGTCGAACTCGCGCATATCGAACCGCATCCATCCCACCATCTCTGCGAGCTGGCTGTGGACAGTCAACAGTCGAGGTCGCAAGTGGTCCGGTGCTTCCCTTAGCAGCGCGGACGCGATGGCCAGCTGGGCAGTGACCACTGGAAGTACGGCGTATGGACCGTAAAGGTCCTCTTGTGACAGGGCGACCTTCATCGCAGTCTCGATATGGCCGATGGTGGCGCTATCGACGCGGCCAGGCTGGACGAGCACTTCACCGACCCGTCTTTGTTCGTCCGGGTCCAGACCCGCCAGAATTGCGGCGACAGCTGGCAATCCGCCGGAAACGCCACCGAACAGGCGAAGCAATTCACGTCGGTTCATTTCGACCCACGTCCTCAGTTCGGCATCCAGAGACGAGTGTAGGTGGCGCGTGGGTGACGAGGTGGCGATCACAGGCGCCATCGATGCGCCTTCGTTGTAGAACCGGTACGCCTGCTCGGGGCTGAGGCCTTCCAACACCGTGTCCATGGCGTCCGAGGACCGTGGGCTGAGCGCGGCTCGATTGCCTTGCTGTTCCCACTTTCCGACCGTGCGCACCGCACGCCCGCAGACTGCCGCGAACTCCTCCTGCGTCAGCCGCATCGCCGTACGAAGCGCCAGAACGTCAGCGCCGGTCCACTTGTCGATCATCGCTGGCCCCACCCTCACCTCGACGTGTCGAATACCGGAAGAGTAGGACCAAAATGCCTGCTGCGTACCTGTATTACGTCGCGTCGCCACCGGATGCTTGTGCTGCATCCGGTGCCGGGTCGATGCCGTTGCGCCCAACGGCACACCGATCGGCTGTGAGCGGCCGATCGGTGGCGCGTGCTCCTCGGCGTCGGGTGCTCATCACACCACGAGCAGGGAGATGCGGGGATGGGGTTGGAGGACACTCAGGTGCTGGTGCCGGTGCAGGCCGACACACCGTTGACGCGGTGCCACTTCTATCGTGAGACCTGCGGCCTACCGGCCAGAGTTCAACCCGAAATCGGAAGCATCATCGTGCCTGCGGGCAGCGTCGGCGCGATTACCATGCCTCATCAGCTCGGGGCTGCGGTGAAAGGCCGAATGCACGATTCGGGTGTGCGACTCGGGCCGATCGTTTCGCATCCACGCTCGAAACGATGGACTTTCCTGATCGTGCCGGACGTGCCGGACGAGAACCGGCTGTTCGCCGAATTGTTCCGGCTCAACGTTTCGGTGTCGCGCTTCGGCGCACAAATCGCATTGCCCTCACCAGGCGCGCGGCAGGCGGGATTCCGCGTCTGGGTGACACCACCACGCGACGCCTTCCGCCCATCCGGCATGGTCGTCATCGAGTCGATCCGAGCTTGCCGACCACAGCGCAGGCGGTGACGCCATGGACTCCCAATTGTCGCCGCGCCCCGAAGAAGACGACGTTCACCTGTCCATCCAATTCCACGATGTCCGTCTGGAGTTCGCCGCTTGCGCGACCGCGGCGTCGCGCTTCATACAGGACTGGCGTGCCTACCACTACCCGGACGCGGTGACCGTGGTCCCCGGCGACCCGGCCGGATTGCCACGTTTGCCGAATGAACGCCTTTACCTGGTGCCGTGACCACTGGGCCATTCGAGCGGCAACCACGGGCGCGAGCCGCGCAGGTAATGAAGGGAGAAGAACCGACGAGTCGCCTCATCCGCCCGCGTACGGTCGATCGGGGGACTGCTATTGCTCTGGTCATGTGGCGAGGAACGTTCTGATGGCTTCGTCGCTGGAGAGACGGTTGGCGCCCACGGTGACGTCGATCGCCGGGTAGTTTCTGCGTACGGCGTCGGCGATGGTGGTGAGGCGCTCGGCGACTACCGCGGGGTCGCGTAGCGACTCTTGCCGAATGCCCTCGAAGCCGGGGAACCCGTCGGCGACCAGGGTTACGTCGGGGTTGGAGATGATGTCGTCGTAGGTTTGGAATTCCACGCTGACGATCTTGGATGTGTCTACGCGGCCCGGGGTGGTGTATACGCGGTCGCTGACACCTTCGATGAAGTTGGCTGCCGAATGCCCCTCTTCTGCCATGGGATTCACCCGGATACGGTTGGCGTCGATACCCAGCACCATCCCCGCGGGATGGAACCGCATCGTGCCGTCCCGGACATCGGTCCAGCTCGTGATCGTTCCGTACACGCCGGCGATGTCACTGCCGTCGGTCAGGTAGACAACGTCTCCGGCGGTGCTGTGCGACGCTGTGCGTATATAGCCGTCCTCGGCTGCGGCTTCGTCGCCGCGAAAAGCCCTGGGAAACACTTGATCGACCTGCCACAGGCGTGCTCCGTTGTAGAAACGATCCGGCGGCGCGGACCCGGGTTCCGACAGCGGGCGGGGAAATGACGGGTCGCCGGTGTCGAAAGCGTGGCGCAACCCTCTGTCGGCGTGGGAAAGTGCTTCGGCAACACCCTGCGTTTCACGGGCGAAGGGCCTGACGCCGTGTTCGGCATCAGCTCTTGCAATCCTCGCGATTTCCCTGCTCAAGTGTTGGGCGAACTGGGCATATGCCCGTGCGACCACCTCGGATCTGATCAGCAAAACAACGCCCTCGGCCTGATCTCTGCAACTTCACCCTCTCAGGTGCAACTGGCCCGGGAACGTGCCATCGCAGCGCTCGGTCATCGGTAGTTCCTCGTCGGGCACGACCACGACATGAACGGCTACCATGTGACGATCGGCCATCGGGCCCCTCCTCGCGTTCCAAGGTCGGCCGAGAGAATGCGGCATCGGCGCATAGAACCCGCGTGGGTCCGCGCCCGCGAAACTCACACATGCGGGGACTCGGCGCTCTCACAAGGTACATCGCGCCGTTGGATGCCGAGAACGATTCGGCACCGTGCGTGCGCTGGTCCGCTCGGCCCGGAACAAGCACGGGCTGAACCGAGTTCAGGCTCAGGTCACCACCACGGGTCGGGCCGGTGGCGGTACCACTGGAGTTCGGATTCCAGTTGGGCTGCCAAGGAGATCAGCAGGGGTTCGGAGTTCGCCGTGCCCATCAGCTGCGCGCCTACGGGGAGGCCGGAATCGGTGAACCCGGCGGGGACGTTCACGCTCGGCCAGCCCAGAACGTTCCACGGCCAGGTGTACGGGCAGGCGGCGGTGATGAGGTTGTTGGTGGCGTTGACGCCGATGCCGTCGATCTCCTCGACGCGTGGCGCCGCAGTCGCGGTGGTGGGCGCGAGGACGACGTCGTAATCGCGGAAGAAATTGCCGATCCGCTTGTGCAGCAAGGGTTCCAGTCGTCGTGCCGCGTAGAGGGCGGGTCCGTCGAGCACGCGTCCGATCCTGGCGTTGGCGGCGGTGCGCGGATCGACCTCGAGGCCGGGCATCCGGTGGTACACCCGCCGGATGCCCGCGAGCGAACGCGGCAGGAACGAGGCGCCGATCATGAGGCCGTAGTGCAGGTCGGCAACGGTCACCGTGTGGCCGAGTGCGCGCAACGTATCGGCGGTGCGTCGCACGGCCTGCTCGACTCCGGGATCGAGCGCGGTTCTGGTGGCGGTGAACGGGATGCGGAGCGACAGGGCGATTCGTAGCTTGCCCGGGTCACGGCCGACGGCATCGGAGGCGTGGATCGGGTCCGGTGTGTGCAGGTCTCCGTGGTGCGGGCCGGCCGCCGCGTCCAGCAGCAGCGCCGCGTCCGCGACCGTGCGCGCCAGCGGGCCGTTCACGGTGAGACCGTAGAACGCCTCGGCCTCCGGCCAGGTCGAGATCCGCCCGCGCTGTGGCTTGATGCCGACCAGGTTCGTCCACGCCGCCGGAATACGGACCGAGCCCGCGCCGTCGGAACCGAGGGCGGCGGGCACCAGACCGGCCGCGACGGCCGCCGAAGCCCCGCCGGAGGACCCGCCCGGCGTCCTGGTCCGGTCCCAGGGATTGCGGGTGTGTCCGAACGACACGGCGCTGGTGAACGGCCACTGCCCGAGTTCGCAGGTATTGGTTTTCCCGACGATCACCGCGCCCGCGGCTCGCAGGCGCCGGACCGATTCGGCGTCTCGGGTTTTCGGCGCGAAGTCGCCACCGCATCCGAACGCGGTCGGCTCGCCCGCGACATCGGTGTCGTCCTTCACCGCGACGGGCACGCCCAGCAGCGGCAGCCGTTCCCCGGCGGCCAGCCGTCGGTCGGCGTCGGCGGCCTCGGCCAGCGCTCGCTCGCGGCGCACGATCCGGAAAGCGTTGAGCGTGCCCTGTGCGGCGTCGATCCGATCCAGCGCGCCGCCGACCGCAGCGGTCGAGGTGATCGCACCGCTTGCGATCGCGGCCGCCAGTTCGGTCAGCCCCAGTTCCCGCGTGTCGGGTGCCTGGGCCGGATCGGACACCGTCATGTGAGCTCCGTCTCGTCGTGGTCGAAAAAACCGTAACGCCAACCTGGTCATGCGTCCATAACGGTGCCGGGAAATCCACCCTGGGTAGGAGGCATACATACCGTATGTATGTAAAAGTGGTGAGGAATCGCAACGACTCGGAGGACTCATGGCAACCAGCACATCACTCGGCCGCACCCACGAGGTGGATCTGCCCGGCGGCCGCATTCGCTATCACGACATCGGGGAGGGCGCTCCGGTCGTCTTCGTGCACGGTCTGCTGGCCAACGCGGACCTGTGGCGCAAAGTGGTGCCCGGGGTCGCCGCGGCGGGGTACCGCTGCCTCGCGCCGGACTGGCCGCTCGGCTCGCACTCGATCCCCCTGCCGCATGCGGATCTCACCCCGAGCGGGGTCGCCGATCTCGTCGCCGCGTTCCTCGAACGCCTCGACCTCACCGATGTCACCGTGGTCGCCAACGACACCGGCGGCGCGATCACCCAGATATTGCTTACGCGCGACCGGTCCAGGATCGGCCGCGTGGTGCTCGCCGCGGTGGACAGCTACGAGGGCTTTCTGCCACAGCCGTTCACGGCGCTTCCGATGCTGGCGAAGCTCCCCGGCTCGATTCGCCTCTTCACCGAGGCGCTGCGTATCCGCGCGCTGCATCGGCTGCCGTTGGCTTTCGGCTATATCAGTAAGCGGCCCATCCCGCCCGAGATCATGGACTCCTACCTGCTGCCGAGCCGTAACTCTGCCGCGATCCGAAAAGATCTGCGGCGTTTCCTGACCTCGGTGCACCGGCGGTACACGCTGGAGGCCGCGCGCCACTTCGCCGCCATCGACACTCCGGTACTGCTGGCTTGGGCGCGCGAGGACCAGGTGTTCCCGGTGTCGTTCGCCGAACGCCTGGCCAGGGACCTGCCGAACGCGACGTTGCGGCTCATCGATGACTCCTACACCTTCCTGCCGGAGGATCAGCCCGAGTTGCTCGCGGAATCGATCCTGGAGTTCACTCGGCTGCATGCCACGCCGTAGCCAGGAAGACCGCTCGCGCGCGACCAGGGCCGCGCTCGAACAGGCGGGACGCCGCCTGTTCACCGAGCGCGGTTTCGCGGGAACCTCGGCCGAAGAGCTGGTCACCGAGGCCGGGGTCACCCGGGGCGCGCTGCACCACCACTACGGCGACAAACGCGGGCTGTTCCTCGCGGTGCTGGAGCAGATCGAGGTCGAGACCACCGCGGAGATCGAGAACGCCATCGCCGCGGTCGATCCCGATGACGTGATGGCCGGCATGGCGGCAGGGCTCGGTCTGTTCCTGGAGATCTGCCAGCGACCTGCGATGCTGCGGATCGCCCTCACCGACGCCCCCGCGGTGCTCGGCTGGCAGGCTTGGCGCGAATTCGAAGCCGCTCACGGCCTCGGCCTGATCACCGCGCAACTCGAGCGCGCCCGCGCCGCCGGATTGATCGCCGACGCCCCCGTCCCGGTACTGGCCCAGCTCATCGTCAGCGTGATCAGCGAGGCCGCTTTGATCGTCGCGCACGCCGACGACCCCGCCCTCGCACGCGCCCAGACCCAGGCATCAGTGCTGCTCCTCATCTCCGGGCTCCTGCGCCCGACCGGCTGATCGCCGCCTGCACGGCATACATCCGCGCCGGCTCGCCACAAGGGGGCCGCGAACACCCAGCGATGTAGACGCGGCAACTAGACTCACCACGTGCGTTTGTATCGGGACGAGGCGGTAGTGGTGCGCCAGCACAAGCTGGGTGAGGCGGACCGCATCGTCACGCTGCTCACGCGGCAGCACGGCCTGGTGCGCGCGGTCGCCAAGGGGGTGCGGCGCACCAAATCGAGGTTCGGGGCACGGTTGGAACCGTTCTCCTACATCGATGTGCAGCTGCACCCGGGGCGCTCGTTGGACACCGTCACCCAGGTGCACACGATGGAGGCGTTCGCCGCCGACATCATCGACGACTACGGGCGCTACACCACCGCGTGCGCCGTGCTGGAGACCGCCGAACGCCTGGCAGGCGAGGAGCACGCGCCCGCCCCCCGGCTGCACGCGCTCACCGCGAGCGCACTGCGCGCCATCGCGGCCAAACAGCGGCCGCACGAACTGATCCTGGACGCATTCTTGTTGCGCGCCATGGGTTTCGCGGGCTGGGCGCCCGCCTTGGACGAATGCGCCAAGTGCGCGACGCCTGGTCCGCATCGAGCCTTCCATGTCGCGGCAGGCGGCGCGGTGTGCGTGCATTGCCGTCCACCGGGCGCGGCGACGCCCGCCCCCGGCGTGCTCGACCTGCTGGTGGCGCTGTTGCGCGGGGAATGGGAGCAGGTCGAGGCGACCCCCGGCGCGGTGCGCAGACAGGCCAGCGGGCTGGTCGCGGCGCACTTGCAGTGGCATCTGGAACGTCAGTTGCGGACTCTGCCGCTGGTCGAGCGGTCCAAGGACACGGCCGGAGGAAGTTCGTCTGTGGCCGCCCCGGATCGACCGGAGGCCCGGCAGCCGCTTACTCCACGAATCGAAGCTCTACCTGGGGCAGCTCGATCATGACGCGGGCGCACACCGCGCGATGCCAGGTGGCCGGGTAGCGGGTGTCCGGTTCGTGCTTGCAGTAGTCGTCGTTGGTCCGGTAGGTGTGCAGGCGGGGCGAGATCTCCCCGGCGTCGATGGCGTCGACCATGGCCTCGATCACCTGCTCGGTCTCGTCCGCGATGGCGGCGAGTTCGCGAGCCACGGTGTCGGGAATCTGGAAGGCCCCCTTCTCCCAGCGCTCGACCGTGCGCTCCGCGACCGCGAAGAACCGCGCGCACCAAGGGACCGGAAGGCCGAGTAATTCACGTGTGGCCCGGAAACCTGCCGCGGTCCCGGTGCCTGGTAAATCGGTCACGTACGAGAAACCCCTCCCCAGTATCACGATAGGGAAAAGAATAAGTCACCCGTGCCGGTGGGAACCGCGGAATTCGTCAGGAAGCAACGTGGCGGTAGGGGCTGCGGAGGCGATCAGGCAGGATGGATGCCGTGATCCTCCGCCGAGACTCCGCCGCCGCGACCGAGCCCAAGCCCGCGGGCGTCCGCCCGCCCGCGCCGCATCCGTCGGGAGCTCGGCCGCCGCAGTTGCCGCCGGAACTGGTGCCCAACCATGTCGCGCTGGTCATGGACGGCAACGGGCGCTGGGCCCAGGAGCGCGGGTTGCCGCGCACCGCCGGGCACGAGCGGGGGGAGGCGGTGCTGATGGACACCGTCGAGGGCTGTATCGAGATCGGCGTCAAGTGGCTGTCGGCCTACGCGTTCTCCACCGAGAACTGGCGGCGCAGCCCCGAGGAGGTGCGCTTCCTCATGGGCTTCAACCGCGACGTGATCCGCCGTCGTCGTGACGAGATGCACGAGATGGGCGTCCGTGTGCGCTGGGCCGGACGGCGACCGCGCCTGTGGCGCAGCGTGATCAAGGAATTGGAGATCGCCGAGGAGCTCACCGAGGACAACACGGTGATGACGCTGACCATGTGCGTCAACTACGGCGGCCGTGCCGAAATCGCCGACGCCGCAAGGGAGATCGCGCGCCGGGTGGCAGCGGGCGAGATCGATCCGGAGAAGGTCACCGAGGCGACGGTGGCGAAGTACCTCGACGAACCCGACATGCCGGACGTGGATCTGTTCCTGCGTCCATCGGGTGAGTTCCGCAGCTCCAACTTCCTCATCTGGCAGTCGGCGTACGCCGAATTCGTCTATCAGGACACGCTTTTCCCCGATTTCGATCGGCGCAACCTGTGGGAGGCCTGCCTCCAGTACGCGTCGCGTGACCGCCGCTTCGGCGGCACCAAGTGAAGGGTGAGGCGAACATGGACGCAGCGGTGACACCGGACCGGGAACTCCAGGCGCGGGCCGGAGCCTGCCTGTCGAGCTACGGCATAGACGTGCGCGTCGACCCCGAAGGGTCGCTGGGATTCGAATACGAGGGAGCGCTGTCCTCGTTGCGCGCGGTGAATCTCGCGCCGGGGTTGGACGTGCTCAGCCTGACCTGCGTGCTGGCCTGGGACCGGCCGCTGAAACCGCAGCTGCACAAGCGCGTCGCCGAGCGCAACAACTCGCTGCAGTTCGGTTCGATCACCGTGATCGGCCACGGCAAGCTCGCCGACGTCATCCTGCGCTACACCTTCCCCGCCGCGGGCCTGGACGACCAGGCCCCCACCACGATGCTGCTGCTCGTGCTGTCCAACGCGGGCCGCGCCAGGCAGGGTTTGCTGCCCTGACCCGCGGTCAGCTGCTTTCGCCTGCCGCCGCGATGGCGGTTTCGCCGTAGGGGAGCAGGATGCGCACGCCGCGGGCCAGCGTCTCCGGATCCAGATCCTCGAGGATGAGGTGCTGGAGGATGAAGCCCGGCAGCAGGCCGATGATGGCCTTGGCGACGGCATCGACATCGGCGTCTTCGGGTAGCCAGCCCTTGTCGCGCATGCGTTCGGCGTAAGTCACCCACAGCGCGCGCATCGCGAACATCGTCTCGCGCACCATCACCGCCGCCCCTGGGTGCACCAGGGCCAGTGCCCAGGCTTGCGGCGCCAGCCGCACCGGTCCGTCCGGCCCGCTGCGCCGTACGACCTCCTCGGCGATCATCATGATCAGTTCGGCGGGCGTGGGCAGCGGCTCGCGGTTGATCGCGTAGTCCATGGCCACGCGCAGGGATACCGTCGTCTGCGTGGCGAGCGCTGTGATCAGCTCGTCTTTGCTCTTGAAGTATCGGTAGACCGCGCCGGCCGAGAGTCCCGATTCCGCGAACACGTCCTGCATGGACGTTTCGTGGAACCCCTTACGGGCGAAGCAGCGCCGCGCGGCGTCCAGGATCTGCTGTTTGCGGCGTTCCAGGTGCTCTTCGCTGACTCGGGGCATGCTTCAAAAATAAAACGAATATTCGTTCTTGACAACCCGTCGAACTGCGTGTCACGGTAAGGCCACCATCAAAGAGAACGAGCATTCGATTTTTGGGAGAAGGCCATGAACACCACACAGCGGGCGTTCGCTCTGGGCTTCGGCGCCGCCCTGCTTCAGGCGCTGATGCTGATCGCGTTCGCCTGGCCCGCGGCCAACATCGCGCCCCGTGACTTGCCGCTGGCCGTCACCGGTCCGCAGGCCGGGATGGTCACCGGCAAGCTCGCCGAGCACAATCCGGGCGCCTTCGAGATCACCACGCCCGTGGACGAATCCGCCGCGCGCGCCGCGATCGAGAACCGCGAGGTCTACGGGGCGATCGTCACCGGCGACGGACCGCCGCGTGTGCTGGTTGCCTCCGGGGCGAGTCCCGCCGTCGCTCAGCAACTCACCCAGATCGGGCAACAGCTCTCCGGCGCGCCCACCGCCCGGGTCGAGGATGTGGTGGCGGCCGACTCGGACGATCCGCGCGGAGCGGCGTTCGGCGCGATGGTGCTGCCGCTGGTCATGGCGGGCATCGCGGCGGGAGTGCTCCTGGCGTTGCTGATTCCCGCGGTCGGCGGCAAGGTGATCGGGCTGGTCACCTTCGGCGTCGTCGGCGGATTGCTGAGCATGGCGATCGTCCAGGGTTGGCTGTCGGTGGTGCCCGGCTCCTACCTGGAGCTCGCCTCGGTTGCCGGGCTGGTCTCGTTCGCGGTGGCAGGCTCGGTGGCCGGGCTCGCCGCCGTGATCGGTCGCGCGGGTATCGGCCTCGCCGCGCTCCTCATGCTGCTCATCGGCAACCCGTTCTCGGCGGCCACGTCGGCGCCGGAGCTGTTGCCGCAGCCGTGGGGCGTCATCGGGCAGTTGCTGCCGCCCGGCGCCGCCGCCTCGCTGCTGCGCTCGGTCGCGTTCTTCGACGGCGCTGCCGCGACCGGTCCGCTCGTGGTGCTGCTGGTCTGGAGTGCGATCGCGTTCGCGCTGCTCGGCGTGGCCGCGCTGCGCGGTCGTCCGGCCGAGAACCCGGCGTCGGCGCCGGACCCGGTCCCGGTGGGCTGAATGGAGGCACCGGCAGAGGGCCGTTCTCGAAGGGGAACTGCCCTCTGCCGGTGCTGAGCGGTGCGGAAAGTGAGTGTTCGAGTGACCCGGCCGTCGGGGTGCCGGGTCACTTTCGCGTGTGGCGACAGCGGGCAGGCCCGATCGTCACATCAGGGGGGATCGGATCGAGTCGCACTCCCGCATGCGCAGGAACGAGCCGGGCGGATCGCTGCGACCTGCGGCTCGAAGCGTGGAACGCGGCCGACGCGCGCGTCGTGCGGCCGCGTCGCAGCGGTGGTCGGTCACCCGTTGCGTCGGCGTGCCGTCCCGCAGGACTTACAGGTCCCGAACACCTCGAGCGTGTGGCTGATCTCCGTGAAGCCGTGCTCGCCGGCGATCGCTTCGGCCCAGGCCTCCACCGTCGGGCCCTCCACTTCGACGGTGCGGCCGCAATGCCTGCACACCAGGTGGTGATGGTGGCCGGTGGAGCACTGGCGGTAGACCGACTCGCCGGAGTCGGTGCGCAGCACGTCGACCATGCCCGCGTCGGCCAGCGACTGCAGGGTCCGGTAGACCGTGGTCAGGCCGATGCCCTCGCCACGTTTGCGCAGCTCGTCGTGTAGGTCCTGCGCGGAGCGGAACTCTTCGATGTCACCGAGCAGCGCGGCGATGGCGCTGCGCTGCCTAGTGCTGCGGATACCGACCGGTTTCTGTGGAGCGGCCGTGTTGTCTGGCACGAATCACCCTTCCTCGGCGTGCGCGACGGCGTCGACGACGATGTGCGCCAGATGGTCGTCGACGAGTTCGTAGAGCACCTCGCGACCCGAACGCTCACCGTGCACGACACCGGCGGCCTTGAGGATACGCAGATGCTGACTGACCAGTGGTTGCGTGACCCCGAGCGCGTCGACCAATTCGTGCACACAGCGCGGCGACTCGCGCAACTGCAGCACGATGGCAATCCGAACCGGCGCTGCCAACGCCCGCAACAACTCGCCCGCGTCCTCCAGTACGGTGCGTGAGGGAACGGGCGCCGGGCCGGGCGACCGGTACGGGTTGTGCGGCGGTGCCGCGGCGGTCTCGGCGGTCATGTCACCAACTCCTTAATGGAAAGCATTACCAGTTTGCATATGCACAGGTATGCATGTCAAACGGGCGCGCCGGAAGATCGGCTGTCGAGGGGTTGGATGTGCGGTCGAAATCTGGTCGGGCAGGGTCTATAGGCTATAGCCGACCCGTTGAATGTGATCTATTCACGTGAATACATTCAACTCAACTGATCCGACTCGCAGTGGATGGAGAATTCTCGCGTGGCACCCAAGTCGAAGGTGGACACCGTTGCCAACCTCGCCAAGCGCCGGGGTCTGGTGTACCCGTGCGGTGAGATCTACGGAGGCACCAAGTCGGCGTGGGATTACGGTCCGCTGGGTGTCGAGCTCAAGGAGAACATCAAGAAGCAGTGGTGGCGCGCGATGGTCACCAGCCGCGAGGACGTCGTCGGTCTCGACTCCTCGGTGATCCTGCCCCGTCAGGTGTGGGTCGCCTCCGGCCACGTGGGCGTGTTCAACGACCCGCTGGTCGAGTGCCTGAACTGCCATCACCGCTTCCGGCAGGACCACCTGCAGGAGGCGTACGCGCTGAAGAACAAGATCGATGATCCGGACACGGTCTCGATGGAGCTCATCGCGTGCCCGAACTGTGGCACCGTCGGCCGCTGGACCGAGCCGCGCGATTTCAACATGATGCTCAAGACCTACCTCGGCCCGATCGAGTCCGAGGAGGGCCTGCACTACCTGCGCCCGGAGACCGCTCAGGGCATCTTCGTGAACTTCGCCAACGTGATGACCACCGCGCGCAAGAAGCCGCCGTTCGGCATCGCGCAGATCGGCAAGAGCTTCCGCAACGAGATCACCCCGGGCAACTTCATCTTCCGCACCCGCGAGTTCGAGCAGATGGAGATGGAGTACTTCGTCAAGCCGGGCGAGGACGTGGAGTGGCACAAGTACTGGATCGAGACGCGGTTCTCCTGGTACACCGATCTCGGCATCGCCGCGGAGAACCTGCGGCTGTTCGAGCACCCGAAGGACAAGCTCTCGCACTACTCGGCGGGCACCACCGACATCGAGTACCGCTTCGGCTTCCAGGGCAACGAGTGGGGTGAGCTGGAGGGCGTCGCCAACCGCACCGACTTCGACCTGAAGACGCACTCCGAGCACTCCGGAACCGAGCTGAGCTTCTTCGACCAGACCACCAACGAGCGCTACATTCCGTACGTCATCGAGCCTGCGGCGGGCCTCACCCGCTCCCTGATGGCCTTCCTGGTCGACGCCTACGCCGAGGACGAGGCGCCCAACGCCAAGGGCGGCGTGGACACCCGGACCGTGCTGCGCCTGGATCGCCGCCTCGCGCCCGTGAAGGCGGCGGTGCTTCCGCTCTCGCGCAACGCCGATCTCACGCCCAAGGCCAAAGACCTGGCCGCGCAGCTGCGCAAGAACTGGAACGTCGAGTTCGACGACGCGGGCGCCATCGGCCGCCGCTACCGCCGCCAGGACGAGATCGGCACGCCGTTCTGCATCACCGTCGACTTCGAGACGCTCGACGACCAAGCGGTGACCATTCGTGAGCGCGACAGCATGACCCAGGAGCGCATCGCGCTGGACAAGGTCGAGGGCTATCTCGCCCAGCACCTGATCGGCGCCTGATCCCGGTGCGGCGCTCCGTGGTCGTGATCGGCCGCGGAGCGCTGTCGTTCAGCGGCTCTTCCCGCGGGTGACGATGCCGATCGTGGTCGGAATGAGCAGCGCCAGACCCCACGGCACCGCGACCCAGAACGGCCAGAAGTAGCCCGCGCCGGTGGCCAGGTAGATCGCCACGCACAGCGCGTTGACGAACACCCACGGCGTCCACATGATGATGATCCACTGGGGAATGCCGGTGCCGCGCGCCGGTCGCGATTCCCGTTGTGCGGGAAGGTCGGACAGTAATGGCGTGAGTTCCCCATAGGTCTTGGCGGCATACACCTGTTGCAGCCGTTCGTCGAATTCGGGCAGCGTCAGCCTGCCCTCGTTCATCGCATGCCGCAGTTGGTCGACGATCTTCTCGCGATCGGCGTCGGATGCCCGCACGTGGTCCTTGCTCACGGGGTCAGCCTAAGTCACCCGGGTGGTCGCGCCGGGTGATCTGCGGTGGCAATGTAATTCGGTCTCGCCTTCGATGAATCAGCTGGGCACGTCCCAGAACGCGAGTTCGTGTCGCAGCCCTTCGCCGAACAGCTCCTTCGCGCGCACCGGGTCGGCGCCGGATTCATCGATCATCTGGGCGCATCGACGGGCGAGGGCGGCGAATCCCGGATCGGCGTAGGTGTCGACCCAGCGGCGGTAGCGCGGTTCGGCGGGCGGGCGCAGCGCCAGCCGCGCGCCGAGCGTGGAGTACCCCCACATGCACGGGTAGAGGGCGGCGAGGCCCTCGCCGTAGGACGCGGCGGAGTCCAGAAGAAACGCCGTGTACGCCGCGCACGGCGCGCCTTTGACGGCGCCGTCGAGATCGGCGCCGAATTCGGCGGCCAGCGAACGATGCAGCGACAGTTCGTCGTGGTAGGTGGCGTGCGCGAGATCGACCAAGTCGCCGAGATGGGCTGCAGGCGCCTGCCAGGCGAGGCGGGCGAACACTCGGACGTAGTCGAGCAGGAACAGATAGTCCTGCTCCAACCAGGACCGGAAAACCGATTCGGGCAAGGTGCCCTCGGCGATGCCCACCACGGTGGGATGGGCCAGCTGCTCCTCCACCGAAGCCAGGCCGATCTTCTCCAACTCTGCCGCGAGACTCATACCGGCAGTCTTCCTCATCCGCCCGCCCGGTCGGTTTGCACCTGTGTCCGCGGTGCCGCACCCTTGCGAGGTGTTGTGGGATGAGGACGCGCTGATTCGGGTATTGGCGCCGTCGGAGCAGCGGTTCGTGCGGCATGGCACCTACACGGGCCGGTCGGTGTCGGTACGGGGAGCGCTCGACGTGACAGCGCTGCGCGAGGCATTCGCGACGCTGCGGCGCGCGTATCCGGTGATCGGCTGCCGCATCATGGAAGGTGTTGCGGGACAGGGATATCTGCTCGCCGCAGACCAGCGGGCATGGGCTCCGGTGTCCGTGCGGGAGGGTGACGTGGCGGCAGTCGGCATCCCCGCCGCGGATCCCGCGGTCCAGTTGGCCTATCTGGAAGTGGCGAGGGCGAGCGCGGAGGAATGGCGTGTCACGCTGTTCGCTCACCACAGCGTCGCCGATGCCGGGCACTGTGTCGAACTGCTGTCGCGACTGTGGGACTTCTACACCGGCATAGTCGAAGGCGGGCGGACGAGCGTTGCCCCACATGAGATTCCGCAATCCTTGGAGTGGCATGTCGCGGCGCGCGGCATCTCCCGGGCAGCGGTCTCCGGCTTCGAGGACGTGACCAAGCCGCTCCCGCCGGAAGCGAGGGACGCGCCATCCGACGGTGCGCAACCCGCGCCGAGCACGCTGGCGCGCCCGCTGCGTGTGCGGCTGGATCGCGCCGCCACCGCGCGCATCATCGACCTCGGGCGCAAGACGGGCGTGACGGTGAACGGCCTGCTCACCGCCGCACTGCTGCGCGCCCACGCGCGCGAGACCACCGGAGGCGCGACGCCGCTGGGCTGCTTGTATCCCGTGGACCTGCGCAGCCGGTTGACGCCGCCGGTCGCCGCCGCGGCGGGCACCAACATGGCGGGCATGGCCTCCTTCGCCGCGGAGGTGGATCCGGCGGCCGACTTCCTCGAACTCGCACAACGCATTTCGGCCCGGCTGGCGCACGATCTCGCCGAGGGCGTCGTGCGGCAATCGGTACTGCATTTCCCTGACTTCTACGGCGTGACAAGGCGGCACTCGCTCGCCGGACATATCGCGGTGACCAACACCGGCGTCGTTCCTGCGTTCCGCCTCCCGGCTGGTCTCGAGTTGACCGACTACGAGATCGTCTACCTCTCCGCGCATCCCCGTCCCTCCGCGGGCGCGTCGGCGGCGGTCACCTATCTCGTCTACACCTTCGCCGGTGAGCTGACCGTCGGCGTGCTCGGTGGCGGCGCGCACGCCGAAGGCCTGCTCGCGGCAGTGCGGGCCGAGCTGACCGCTCTCGCGGCGGTCTGCGCGGGCTGATCCAGGCGGGCACGCAGAGGCATCGTGGCGGCCGAGCGTTACGGCCGCCACGACGCGTACCTATTTCGGCTGAATGGGCTCCTGCAACTCGGTGACCCAGCCCGCGACGTCCTCGGTGTAGACCAAATGCACCTCGCGGCTCGGACCGGTGATGCGATAGCCGTTCTCGTCGATCCAGCGTCCGAGCGCCTGCCAGGGTTCCAGGACCAGGTCCATGCTGCCGCGATGCACCACGGTCGCGGCCTGGTCGATGGCGGGCAGGTCCACCACCGCGAAATCGTGCTCGCCGTCCGGATCGAGGTCGACCGGCATCGCCGCGTGGGCGAGCATCGTGCCGTCGGCGCGTTCTTCGTAGTAGGCGATGCCGGAACCGACGGGTGCGACCTGGGCACGCTCCAGCCGCTCGCACAGTTCCTCGAACAGCGGACCGATCACCGGTCCGACCGACCCGGGTTCGAAATCGGCTGCCACACCGGTCAATTCGGCTACTCGAACGGCGGGAACGGATTTGATCACCACATCGTGGGCAGGCATGCAGTCCTCCTTCTCGATGATGCGGAGTCTCGTCTCGACCTGGGTCAGGCGGGCGCGGTCGCTGGTGATGCGCTGCTCGAGCTCGGCGCGGCGGAGCATGAGCATGCCGCGCAGTTCGGCGCCGCCCACCCGCTCGTCCAGGATCCGGCGCACCTGTTCCAAGGTGAAGCCGAGATCCTTCAGCGCGACGATGCGATTGAGCCGTGCCAGTTGTCCCGCGTCGTAATAGCGGTAACCGCTCGTGGGGTCGACCCGGTCCGGCCGCAACAGCCCGATCGCGTCGTAGTGGCGCAGCATGCGCACCGACACCTGTCCGTGCCTGGCGAAATCTCCGATACTCAACATGACGAGTCCTGGTCTACGACCTCACACGGTGTCCGGGTCAAGCCGCGTCAGAATCGTCCGCCGCGACCGATCCGCCGCGAGCCGGAGGAACCGCCGAACGAGCCGGGGCTCCACCCGCCCCCGGAATGCCGAGCGCCGCCCGCCGCCCCGCGGAGCAGTCCTTCGAGCAGGATCCCGCCGAGCACAGCCCCGGTGTGGACGCCGCCGGAGGGAGCCCGCTGCGCCTCCCATGCCCGCACGCTCGCCTGAGCCGCGTGCAGCGCTCGCCCCGCCAGCTCCGCCGCCGTCCCCGCGCGCCGCAGTGCCTCGACCGGATCGCCCGCGCTCAGCCGCTGCGCCTCGTCGAGGTTGCGCTGCGCTTCGGAGAGCCGGGTGCGCGCTTCGGCGTCGACGCCGCCGCGACGTGTGGTGACGTAGTCGGCGGCCGCACCGATCCGGGTGTGCGCGTCGGTGAGCGTCCGGTCGAGCCTGCGGCGCAGGTCCTCGGCGGCGAGTTTGCGGTCGGTGGCGGCGGCGAGGGCACGGTCCAGCTCGGCGTCGGCGGTGACCGCGTCGTGGAAGGCGCCCAGCGGGTCGGCGCCTCCTGCGGACGTCGCCTTCGTCAGCGCCGACTGCGCCGCGGTGCGAGCCTCCGCCAGATCCGGCCCGCCGTAGCCGGAGAGCTCGTCGGCGGCATCGATGTCGCGGCGCAACTCCTCCAGCACACCGGGAAGGCCGTCGCGGGCTTGCTGGATGGCGCTCGACGCGTTGTCGACCGCGTCGAGCAAGGCGCGGGCCTGACCGATCGCGGCTTCGGCGGAACGAATGGCGGCGACCGCCGCGCCCTGCTTGCCGACCGGCTGGGCGAGTGCGTTGTGCCCCGCATCGATGTTCTGCTCCGCGAAGGCGATTCGCTCACGGGCCATCCGGACGTTGTCCTCGATCGGCGCGAGGATACCGGCCGGATGGATGGCGGCGAGCCGATCGAACTCGGCCTCCGAAGCGGGGATCCGTGCGATGACGTCGACGACGTCCCTGGTGAGCATCTCCAGCCGAGCCGAGGCGTCGAGCAGCAGATCGCGCATGGCGTCGAATTCGGCGACCTGCGCGTCGAGGTCCCGGTCGGCGCGCCCCACCGTGCCGATCAGGTGGACCAGCAGCGACCGCTGTTCCTCCGGCGTCTCCTGGAAGGCGTCGTCGAGGCGTTGCCGGATCGCGAACGCCTCGGCGGCAGCGGCCTTCGCGTTGTCGAGGGCGGTGCGGAAGACAGTGGTGGCGGTGGCGCCGAACTCGCCCGTGGCGAGGTCGAGTTCCTCGCCGCTGGTGCGGATCGCGTTGTCGATCTCCACCAGCGCCTCGCGCGAACGGGCGTGCAGCGCCTCCACCGGCAACGCCGACAGCGCCGCGGAATTCTCCGGATCCAGTTGCCGCGCCGCCGCCAGCTCGGCCTCGAACCGGTCGCGGCGCCGTTTGCGCGCGTACCAGACGAGGCCGCCCGCCACCAGAACGACCAGCAGGCCGAGGACGAGCAGAGCGCGCAGGCTCACCCCGCCACCGCGCATCGCCGCGTTCAGTCCGTCTGCCGTCGCCACTGCGGCGTCGGCCCAACGGCCGTCGCGCAGGGCGGGCTCGACCTCGCTGATCAGGATGCCGTCGAGTTCGGCTTCGCGGACGCCGCTGGGCAGCGCGCCCTCCAACCAGTACGCGCGGTCCTGCGTGGCGACCGCGAGCAGCAGGTCCCGTTCGCCGAACCCGGACAGCGTGGCGGTGCGCCGGGCCCACTCCTGCGGGGCGAGCCCGTCGAAGCCGCGCACGTACACCACCCACAGCCGGATCTGCTGGTCGGCGTAGAGCTGGTCCACCGCACTGCGCACCCGATCGCGCTGACGCTCGTCGAGCGCGCCGGCCGAGTCCTCCACGTAGGTGTTCATCCGCGGCGGAGGTTCCGCCGCGACCATCGGAGCGACCAGCAGGGCGATCGCGGCCAGCAGGACGCTGATCGCGAGCGAGCGAGCGAGGCGGATCCGCGGCGGCAGTGACATGGCACGAATCTAGCTCGCTAGCATCGTCTCGTGATCACCATCGATCGCTCCTACAGCGGCCACGTGTCCCCGGATTCGAACCCGCAGCAGCGCGAGGTCCCCGGCGCACGCATCGTCAAGATGTCCGTCGGCGGCATGGACAACAACTGCTACCTGGTGCAGTGCACCGGCACCGGGGCCGCTTTGCTCATCGACGCCGCCAACGAGGCGCCGCGCATCGCGGCGCTCCTCGAGCAGGAGGCGCCCGGGCAAGTCCAGCTGATCGTCACCACGCATCAGCACCGCGACCACTGGATGGCGCTGCGGGAGACCACCGCCGCCACCGGTGCTCCCACCGCGGCCCATCCGCTCGACGCCGACCCGCTCCCGGTCCGCCCCGACCGGTTGCTCGCAGAGGGCGACACCGTCACGGTCGGCGACTTGGTCTTCGAGGTCATCCACCTGCGGGGTCACACACCGGGTTCGATCACCCTCGCGCTCACCGACGGGGCGGGACGCACCCACCTGTTCACCGGGGACTCGCTGTTTCCCGGCGGCGTCGGGCGCACCACCTCGCCGGAGGACTTCACCACTCTCTTCACCGACGTCTCGGCCAAACTCTTCGACTGCTACTCCGACGACACCGTCGTCTACCCCGGTCACGGCGACGACACCACCCTCGGCACCGAACGCCCCCACCTCCCGGACTGGCGTGCGCGCGGCTGGTGAACCGTCGTCCTCGCACGGCGACCGAGTGCGAGAATTCGGCTCTGACGGTTGCCGGTCCAGGGGTTGCGCGGCTCCTGGCAGACTTGGGGAGTGGATTTGCCAACGATGCGCACCCGAGCTCTCCCGGCTCCCGACCCAGCCCGGCCGCACGGCTTCGGGGCGGGGTTGCTGCGCTGGGCGCGTCGACTGGTCATCGGCTCGGTGGTGATGGGGGCGGTGCTGGTCGGAGGGACGGCGTTGCGCGTGTGGCAGGTTGCGCGCATCGATGACTACACGAAGGCCGACGCGATCGTGGTGCTCGGCGCGGCGCAGTACTCCGGGACCCCGTCCTCGGTGTTCGAAGCGCGACTCGACCGGGCGTACAGACTGTTCCGGGCCGGTGTCGCGCCGCGTGTCATCACCGTGGGCGGCAAACAGGAGGGTGATCTGTTCACCGAAGCCGCCTCGGGCAAGAACTATCTGCAGGCGCGTGGCGTGCCGAGTGACAAGATCCTCGCCGTAGAAACCGGTTCGGACACCTTGCGCAGTGTCGAGGCGGTGGCGACGGCGATGCGGGCGCGGGACATGTCCTCGGCGGTGCTGGTCAGCGATCCGTGGCACTCGCTGCGCACCCGCACCATGGCCCGGGACGAAGGGCTGGCGGCGTGGACCGCCCCGACCAGAACCGGCCCCGCCGTCTACACCCGCGAATCCCAGGCGCACGGCATCGCCCGGGAGACCGGCGCCCTGCTGTGGTACCAGCTCACCCATTTCTCGGCGGACTTCGCCTACACGGCGGGACAGTGACACCCGGATGAGCGCTCGGTACACCGACCACGACACCGAACGCCTCGTCGTCGAGGGCGCCAAGACCGCGGGCCTCGGCCCGCCGCGCAGCGAGTTCGAGACCGGCCACCGCACCGAGTTCGCCCGCGACCGCGCCCGCGTGCTGCACTCTGCGGCCCTGCGCAGGCTCGCCGACAAAACACAGGTCATGGGCCCGCGCGACGGGGATACGCCGCGCACCCGCCTCACCCATTCCATCGAAGTCGCCCAGATCGGCCGTAGCATCGCCGACGGCCTCGGCTGCGATCCGGACCTGGTCGATCTGGCCGGTCTGGCCCACGACATCGGCCACCCGCCCTACGGCCACAACGGTGAGAAGGCCCTCGACACCTTCGCCGACGCCTATGGCGGGTTCGAAGGCAACGCGCAGAACCTACGCATCCTCACCCGCCTCGAACCCAAAGTGCTCGAGCCCGACGTCACCAGCGCGGGCCTCAACCTCACCCGCGCCGCGCTCGACGCGGCGATCAAATACCCGTGGGGCCGAACCGGTCCCGGTACCAAGTTCGGCGCCTACGAGGTCGACGCCGAGCGCCTGGAGTGGATTCGCAAGGGCGCGCCGGACCGGCGCCGCAGCCTCGAATGCCAGATCATGGACTGGTCCGACGACGTGGCCTACTCGGTGCACGACGTCGAGGACGGCGTCATCGCGGGCCGGATCGACCTGCGCGCGCTGGCCGATCCCGGCGAGCAGGACGCGCTCGCGGCGCTCGGCCAGTTCCAGCACTCGCTGGCGGCCGACGAACTGATCGCCGCCGCACAACGACTCTCGGAACTCCCGGTGGTCGCGGCGGCGTCCGGCTACGACGGCACGTTCACCGCCTCGGTCGCGCTCAAGCGCCTCACCAGCGAGCTCGTCGGTCGCTTCGCCACCGCCGCGATCATGGCGACGAAAGAGGTAGCCGGTCCGGAACCGTTGTCCCGCTACGCCGCCGACCTGGAGGTGCCGCGCATCGTCGCCGCCGAGGTGGCGCTGTTGAAGACCGTCGCGTTGCGCTACGTGATGTCCGACCCGGCGCACCGTTTGCGGCAGGCGGCCCAGCGTGAACGCATCCTCGCCGTGGCCGATCGGTTGCTGGCCACCGCCCCGCACAGCCTCGATCCGCAATTGCTGCCGTTCTGGAATGCCGCGCCCGACGATGCGGCCCGCGTGCGCGTCGTCGTGGACCAGATCGCCTCCTACACCGAAAGCCGCCTGGAGCAAGTCGCCGCCCACCTGGACGCCTGAACCCGAAGGCGTGCGGCGGCAGCGCGGTCACGCCGTCAGGTCGGTGGCCTCCGGCAGATCGGTGGACTCCGTCGGGTCGGCGTGCTCCGGCACATCGGTGGAATCCGCGCGCGCCATTTTCACCAGTGCCGCGTGTAGTTCCTTCGCCGACGCCCCCGCGCGATCCCCACGCAGGACCACCTCGGTGAAGCCCTCCACCAGAGCCCGGCCGGGGTCCAGCAGACCGGCGCCACTGCCGCCACGGAGCAGGGACTCGTTGATCAACGTACGCAACGCTTCTTGACGAGCTCGAAAACCACCCGCGACGTCCAATGCCCTCGCGAATTCGCGGACGACCGTCGTATACATCGGTCGCTCGACAGGCCCGCGCCTCCGAAAGACTCTTCGCGTTTGCTGTGGAGCCGCCCCGCCCGGCGGATGCGGGGCGGCTTTATCCAGGACTATCCAAACCTCAGCCGGTCCCTGCGTCATCGTTGTGGGGTTCGGCCTCGGACGCGATTCCGGATCGTCGGTGAGTTCGATCCCCCGCAACGGAATCGGGTATTTCGCCAGCAGATCATCGATGGCGGAAACAATCTCACGGACCGCTTGGCTGTCGACGTTCCCGGCATCGAACCCGACGATTTCCAAGTCGTGCCGCTCCGCCATCTCCTGGGCGATCCGGCTCGCCTCGGAGGCCTCGGTGGTGTCGGTTCGCGGTGGTGGAGGGCGGTGCGTGGTGGTTGTCTGCTCGCTGGGTGCCGGGGCATTCCGTCGCTCGGGTGCGGAGTCGGGGGTGCGGTCGCGTTGCGGCGCGGGGGCGGCGGTGGCCGGCCGATCTGATGCACGGGCTGCTGGGTCAGCGGTCCGCTGTACCGGTTCCCGGTGGACTGGAGTCTTGCTCTGCTCGAGGGAGGCGGGGTCGGTTCGCGGGGTGGACACGAAGTTGCTTGTGCTGCCGGTCCGTCGGTGAGGTCCGGAATCGTTCCGGCGGGCCGCGGGGGCACCTTTCGAACTACCGATCGGCGGGATGGCATCGCTGTCGTGCGACACGTCGATCCGTGGAGAGGCGGCTGAGCCGGTGGCGGTGTCGATCGAGGCTGGGGGGACGCCGACCCCCGTCTCCTCGATGCCTCCGGGATGGTTGGCGCTCGCGGTGTGTTCCAGAGGCGCGAGCGGGCTCGTGGCTTCGGTCCGTCGGCTGAGTACGGGGCCGTCGGCGAAATCACCCGGCTGGGTGGGTGGGAAGTCCCTCACTGCGGAGGGGCGGACGGGGACGGTCTCCTGGAGGGCGGCGCCGGCCTCGGTCCTCCCGTCGGCTGCGATGTCGTGTCCGGCCTCGACCTGCCGGATGGGTGCGGAGTCGTGGGTGCTGTCGGGCTGCCGGCGGGGTGCCAGGCCCCAGGGGGTGGCGGACTCGGTGGATCGGGAAACTGTTCGCTGAGCCGATGCCAGGCAGTTCGCGAGGTCGATCGGCGAAATCAGTTCGGGGCGACGCTCGTTGTCGCCTCGCGGTGGGGCCTCGTCCGCGATGGCGCGTGCTGGGCGGCTCGCGGGGTCGGTTCGCTCGATGACCACCGGTTCGGCGGCGGTGTCGAGTGGGGGACCGGAATCGGGTGGGCGTGTCGAGGCCGCGTCCTCCGCGATGCCGATCGGGTGGAGCTCTTCGGTGCGGTGCGGGATGTCGATTCGTGGGACGGCTGCCGAGTCCGATTCGGTCTCGATCTGCGGTGCTGGCGCGGCGTCGTCAGCGGTGTCCTGCTGAATGGGTCCGGGGTGGTTGAGGTCGATCGGCGTAGGCGGGCCTGTGGCTTCAGGCCGTCGGCTGAGGTCGCTGTCGTCAGTCGAGTTCGGCTGGGGGATGGGCCGGGAGGCGGCCGACTGGCTTACCGCAGGACGTTCCGCGTGGCCTTTCGGACTCGTCGAGAAGTTGTCAGCGATGCCGGACTGCCGGACGAGTGCAGAGTCCGGCGTGGTGTCGGTCGGCTGCCCGGCCGGATGGTCTGTGATGTCAGTCCGGCGGACCGCCGGGACATCGGGCGCCTGGACGGCCGCGGTGCGCGCTGCGGAGCCGGTCCGCTGGATCGGGCTGGATTCGTCGGCAGAGTCGATATGTCGGCGAGATGTGAAACCGTCGGCCTCGGTCGTCTTCGGGACCGATTCGCGGTGGGGCGCGGCGGTGGTCTGCCCTGCGGGAGCAAAGTCGGTGATGTCGGTCGCCGGGGCGTCGCGCATGCGTGGGCCGAGTCCTACGGCATCGGTGCGCTGGAAAGGGGTCGAGTCGTCGATGAGCCCGGACCGCCCGATGGATGTGGACGCGGTGGGCGGAATGACCGCCGACTGGTCTCTGTAATCGGTCTTCCGGATCGGTGCCGAGTCCGCGGGGAGAAAGACTCGGGGGGTGGGTTGGGAATCGCCGGTGAAAACGGTTCGCTCGACCGGCACGGAGTCGTCGACCAAGCTGCCCCGGTCTCGCGGGAAGTCGGATTCCGCGTAACGAGGCGCCGTTTGTTGCCGTGAGGGTACTGACAGTTCTGCGGCCGGTAAATCCACCGCGCGCGCCGCGGAAACTCGAATCGGGATGCTCGGCACCGTCGGGCACGGCCTGACGACGCGCTGCGACCAAGGCGTCGCCGGGGCTCTGCGAGACCACGGGGTGGGCAGCGCCTTGCGTTCCGACGCGCCCGGCGGTGCAGCCGCGGGGGCTTGGGCGAGCGGGGCATCGGCTCGCACCGGAACCGGGGAATCGTCGTGGTGGTCGCCGATGAGCGTCTCGGCGGATGCGATGGTTGCCTTCAACTCGCCGACTGTCCGGGATGCCTCGGCGATGAGGCGCTCCAGTGTCGAGACCATCGCGCGAAGTTCGCCGGTGTCGATCCGCGACGGCTGACTCACGATGTCTCCCGCTAGTCCTCATCCAGCTCTTGCCGCGGTGCACTGGCCTGCGCCGACATTCTGATCTCGCGTGGCCGAAAGCAGACTGTGGTGGCGCTATTGTGACCCAGATCCGCCCGACCTCTCGGGGTTGGGAAGATAGCGGGCGGCTCACATTTGTCGAACAGCAATCGGATCGCAACAATCGCGAATCTATGTTGCACCGCCGAGGCGGCAAGCTCCAGACGTGCACCAGACAGTCACGCCGACGGCCTCCCTGAGCGAGTGGCACCGCGCCAGAACACTCCACAGTGCGGGCAAACTCCGTCATCGATGATGAAATCTGCTGTGCCGCAACAACATCCCCATCCGCCCAGGTTGGCTACCATGGAAGGGTGCGGATCGGAGTAGGGCTCTCCACCGCGACCGATGCGCGGCAGGCGGGCAGGGAGGCCGCAGCGCTCGCCCGCGATCAACTCGCGGACGACGCGCCGTCGCTCGCTGTCCTCCTCGCATCCCGCGCGCACACCGACGACGCCGTGGAAGTGCTGTACGGCGTCCATCGGACGGTCCGGGTACCCGCCCTGATCGGATGCGTGGCGCAGGCGGTCGTAGCGGGCCGCCGCGAGATCGAGGACGAGCCCGCGGTGGCGGTGTGGCTGGCCTCCGGACTGCCCGCCGCCGAGACCTTCCAATTGGACTTCCTCCGCACGGCCAGTGGCGGGCTGCTGGCCGGTTATCGCTTCGACAAAGCCGCGCGCGACTTCCACCTGCTACTGCCCGACCCGTACTCGTTCCCGGCCGACCTGCTGCTGGAGTACGTGAACACGGACCTGCCCGGCACCGTCGTCATGGGCGGGTTGGTGAGCGGCGGCCGGGGGCCGGAAGGCAGCCGGCTGTTCCGTGACCACACCGTGGTGACATCCGGCGCGGTCGGCGTGCGGCTCCCGGGACTGCACGGCGTGCCGATCGTGTCGCAGGGTTGCCGGCCGATCGGCTACCCCTACACGGTCACCGGCGCGGACGGCACGGTGATCACCGGGCTCGGCGGTCAGCCGCCGATCGAGCGTTTGCGGGAGATCGTCGCCGTGCTGCCACCCGATCAGCAGGAACAGCTCGCGCGCGGCTTGCAGATCGGATTCGTGGTCGACGAGCATCTGGTCGAGCCGGGGCAAGGCGACTTCCTGGTCCGTGGCCTGCTCGGCGCCGATCCGTCCAGTGGCGCGATCGAGGTCGGCGAGGTCGTGGAGGTCGGCACGACCGTGCAATTCCAGGTCCGCGACGCGATCGGGGCGGACCAGGACCTGCGAGCGGCCCTGGAGCGGGCGCGGACGGAAATTCCCGGACGTCCGGCCGGCGCGTTGCTGTTCACCTGCAACGGACGCGGCCGCCGGATGTTCGGGGTCGCCGATCACGATGCCACGACGATCGAGGATCTGCTCGACGGCATCCCCCTCGCGGGTTTCTTCGCCGCGGGCGAGATCGGGCCGATCGCGGGCCGCAACGCGTTGCACGGATTCACCGCCTCGATGGCGTTGTTCGTCGAATGAGCGTCGAGCTGAGGGTCTACGCCGAGCTGAACGACTTCCTGCGGCCGGGCGAGCGGTACACCGCGCTGCGGCGGCCGTCGCGGCCGCACCAGACGGTGAAGGACGTCATCGAGGCCGCTGGCATTCCACACACCGAGGTCGACCTGGTCCTGGTCGACGGACGATCGGTCGATTTCGACCATCGCCCGCGCCCCGACGGGCGGATCACGGCGTATCCCGTGTTCGAGACCCTCGACATCAGCCGCGTGACCAGGGTTCGCCCGCACCCGTTGCGTACGCCACGTTTCCTCGCGGATGTGAATCTCGGCGGCCTCGCCAAGCTGATGCGACTGCTGGGCCTGGACGTGCTCTGCCGGTGGGACGCCGAGGACGCCGAACTCGCCGAGGTCTCGGCGGCCGAGCACCGGATCCTGCTCACCCGGGACCGCGGGCTGTTGAAACGCCGCAACGTCACGCACGGCGTCTACATCCGATCCGAGCAGCCGTTCGACCAGGTCCTCGAGCTGATCCGGCGGCTCGATCTCCTCGCGTGCCTGGCGCCGTTCACCCGCTGCCTGCGCTGTGGCGGTGTCGTCGTCGAGGTCGCCAAAGCCGAGGTCGAAGACCGGCTGGAACCGCTCACCCGGCGCTATTACGACACGTTCCGGCAGTGCCGCGATTGCGGTCGGATCTACTGGCAGGGCACGCACCAGGCTCGGCTGGTCGAAACGGTCGCGGCGGTCCGCGCGGAACTCGATCGATCCTGAAGGACCTGACCCGCTGGGCCGAGCCGCCCGGGCGCGTCGGCCCCGCGTTCGCCTAGACTCTCAGCCGTGGCCGGACGACTTCCAGATCGTGATATCGCGGCAATACGCGAACGCGTCCGGATCGAAGACGTGGTGGGGGAGTACGTCGCGCTCAAGCGCGCCGGAGCGGACTCCATGAAGGGCCTGTGCCCGTTCCACGACGAGAAGTCACCCTCGTTCCACGTGCGGCCCAACCACGGCCTGTTCCACTGCTTCGGCTGCGGTGAGGGCGGCGACGTGTTCGCCTTCATGCAGAAGATCGAGCACGTCGGGTTCGTCGAGTCGGTCGAGCAGCTGGCCGACCGGATCGGTTACCAGATCAACTACGAGGGCGGCGGCACCTCGGTGCAGCGCGACCGCGGCACGCGGTCCCGGCTGGTCGCGGCGAACGCGGCCGCGCACGAGTTCTATGTCGCCCAGTTGCGCGAGCCGGAAGCCGAAGCCGCGCGCAAATATCTCACCGATCGCAATTTCGACGCGGCGGCCGCGCACCATTTCGGCTGCGGCTACGCCCCGGCAGGGTGGGACGCGCTCACCAAGCACCTGCTCCGCAAGGGGTTCGACTTCAAGGAACTGGAGGCGGCCGGGCTGTCCCGGCAAGGTCAGCGCGGCCCGATCGACCGCTTCCACCGGCGTCTGCTGTGGCCGATCCGGAACCTCTCCGGCGACGTCATCGGGTTCGGCGCCCGCAAGCTCTTCGATGACGACACCATGCCCGGCAAGTACATCAACACTCCGGAAACGTTGCTGTACAAGAAGTCTCAGGTGCTGTTCGGCCTCGACCTCGCCAAGCGTGAGATCGCCAAGGGTCATCAGGCGGTGGTGGTCGAGGGCTACACCGACGTCATGGCGATGCACCTGGCCGGGGTGAAAACCGCCGTCGCCTCGTGCGGCACCGCCTTCGGCGACGAGCATCTCGCCTTGTTGCGCCGCCTCATGATGGACGACAACTTCTGGCGCGGCGAGATCATCTACACCTTCGACGGCGACGCTGCGGGCCAGGCGGCGGCTCTGAAAGCATTCTCGGGCGACCAGAAATTGGCCGGTCAGACTTATATCGCGATCGCACCGGACGGGCAGGACCCGTGCGAGCTGCGGCAGCACTCCGGTGACGCCGCCGTGCGCGACCTCGTCGCCCGCCGGACCCCGCTGTACGAGTTCGTGATCCGCGGCCTGCTGGCCGACCACAACCTGGACACCGCGGAGGGGCAGGTCGAGGCGCTGCGTCGGGCGGTGCCGGTGGTCGCGCAGATCAAGGACAACGCCCTGCGCAAGGCGTACGCCACCAAACTGGCCGGCTGGGTCGGCTGGGACGACATCCAGACCGTGGTGCGCCGCGTCGGCGAGGAGGCCAAGCGGCCACGCAACGACGGAGGCCGCGCTGGAGTGGCGCGTCCGGCCGCGAAGCGCGAAGTGGTCGCCGAACATCCGGCGGCCCGGCCGAAGCCGAACGATCCCACGCTCCTGCCGCAACGACAGGTGCTGGCCGCAGCTCTTCAGTACCCGGCGATGGCGGGAGCGGGTTTCGACGCCCTCGAGTCCGAGGCCTTCACCCATCCCGCCTACGCGATGGTTCGCACCCTGATCGCCGAGGCGGGCGGTACGGCGGCCGGGCTCGGCGGCGCCGAGTGGGTCAACGCCGTCGCGGATCGCACCGAGGACCTGACCGTGCGCGCCCTGCTGTCGGAGCTGGCCAACGAGCCGCTGCCGGTGAAGACGGAAGCCGACATCCCGCGCTTCGTCGCCGGTGTGCTGGCCCGCACCCAGGAGGCCTGGGTCGGCAGGCAGATCGCCGAACTCAAGTCCAAGCTGCAGCGGGTCTCCTCGACCGAACAACCGGACGCCTACTTCGCCCTCTTCGGCGACCTCGTCGCCCTGGAGCAGTACCGCAAGAGCCTGCTCACCCAGGCGATGGGCAACCACGGCGATTTCGCCACCGGAGCCTAGCGGCCGCCCTCGTCAGTTTCCGCGTGATCCCTCGCACGTGATCCGACAGGTGCGAGGGATGGGTACGTCAGGTGTCGGCGCAGGTCAGCGACGGAGTTGGTCGTGCGGCACCAGGACGGTGGTCCGCTCGTCGAGCGGCTCCATCGGCTCCAGCCGGGGACGGGTGCTGAGCTTGTCCGCCAGCTTCTGCCTGCCGACGAGCACGAGCTTGCGGGTCACCGGGCTCTCGGTCAGCGCGCGGGTCGCGGCGCTGATCTGTTCGTAGCGAGCCCGCCCGGCCTTGCTGCCGAGTACATACCCGGCCGCCACGCCGATGATCAACCGCAGCATCTCGATGTGCTCCTCCCAGTTGCCAGTTCGCCGCCCCCATCCTGCCCGACGCCCCACACGCCTGTCGATCCGGACACCCCGTGGCGCCACCCCCGCCCTCGAGGACAAGTCAGCAGGTAGCGACACGATTTGGGCTCCCGCCCAGCCATACGCTAAAGTTTCTCCTCGGCCCGCCCGATACCAATCGGACGAGCCGAGGGCAATCCCCTATAGCTCAATTGGCAGAGCAGCCGACTGTTAATCGGCAGGTTTCTGGTTCGAGTCCAGATGGGGGAGCATAACCAACAGGTCAGGCACGGTCATCGTGCCTGACCTGTTCTAGTCTGCGGGCAGCGACCAAGAATACGCCAAGAATTCCGGTCTAAACTTCCTTACGTTGCAACCGTTTCCCTGTGGGTATGGCCCATCGGCTTGTCGCTTCCGGCTCGACGGTTGAACGTGGCAGACTCGTGCCCTCGGCGGGGCGCATCGAATATGGGAACGCAGACGACCGGATGCACTCAGGGCGGCAGTGAGTAGTTGAAGCGGACTATTCGTTCTGAGCGGCTGCGCATCTGTCTGGCTACACCGCCCTGGCGCAGTTGTCGGGCTGGCCCACCGGCATGTGACTGGTCACGCGAATGAAAGGACCGCACCCAGGCGCGCAACTGCGGTTCACCGATGTCGACGGGGCTGCGTTTGACAGCATTTGTCCCTAACACCAGACGTGGTCAGCTCACTGACCCGGAACTACGGCACCGCCGCCAGGCCCGCTGGGAAGACCGGGTCCGCGCCGCGAAAGACACCGGAGCCTGAAACCTGCCATGCCACGGCTTCGCCGCCAACCAAACGAACCCTCACAGACCGTGAGCGGATCAGTGGCCCGCGTCCCTGGCTGAAACAGCCGGGGACGTGGGGCCTGGACTGGACCGCTCTGTGGACCGAAGTTCGCGCGCGGTGGGCTTGCGGTATGGGACAGGCGCCTAGCTGAGCTACTGCTGAGGCCGCCGGAGCGGGAATTCGCGAAGGGCTGGGAGCCACTGGGTCGGCAGAGCACCTTCAGAATGGAAGATCTCTGCCGCGCCGACGGTGTCGACCGCAGACAGGTCGCGACTACGGAGTTTGTGCCAAGCGCGGACGATCTTGTCGAACAGGTCCAGCGCTGTATCAGGACGCACGAGGAACACGTGCTCCTCTGCGAGGTTGCGGGCGCTGTCTAAGACGTTGGGTTTGCGGCTGACCAGCAGGCACGCTGTATCGCCCGGTTCCGGTGTCTTCCGGTCCGCCTCGACAGTCCGCAACTGGCCACCGGCTTGTTGCACGTTCGTTGGGCCGATCGACCCTTTGTCTGTGGCCATGCTCTTGGCTTCCCAGACGACCCACTGAACGTCGCCGAAGATCCAGACCGCGTCCGGTTTGGCCTGTTCCACGCCGTCGTCGTAGGTGTAGCTTTCCGTGGCACCAGCGAGCTTGCCGAGCGTGACCAGGGCGGCTTCGAAGGGATCGTTGTCGTCGGTGGTCTCCAGGCCGGCCCGTGCGGTGGTGACCGCTGTGTGGAACCGTTGTGGGGATGCGAGATCGTGGCGGTCGGCAAGCACGGTCTGCATCGCGATCTCGTCGAGGGGATCCAAGCTGGGAGGCGGCGGGACGATGCTCTGTTCGGACGGCGTGGTCATCGTGGATGCCCACGAGGTCCCTCGAGCCGCGATTCGCGCTTCCTCGTAGTAGTTGCGGGCGGTGTCGGTGAACGTGGTGCTACCGGTCTGCATAGCCAGTCGGCGTGCGATGACGAAGCCGAGGTAGTTCCAAAGCGCGACGTACCGCTTCGCGGTGCCGGTGCCGGTGAGTTGGTCTAGCACTTGGCAGATAGCGGACAGTGCCCGCTCCCACTGCCCTTCCCAATCTCTTCCCAGGCAATCACCTCATGTTTAACGGCCTTCTGCAGGGCCTCGGTGCCCTGTGGCATGACGACCTGGCGCTTGTCGCGGTCCTCGGCGATGCTGCGGTCAGCTTCCGACCACTCTCGGCCGTTCGCTTCAAACAACGCCAGCAGGTCCAGCAGGTCAGCCGAGGTGGTGTCTTCACCCATGCTGTTGCGTTGCCCGAATTCCAGTTCGGCCTGCACCTCGGGGTGCAGCGCCCTGTGCACCTCAGAGTTGTCCAGGTACGAAATCAGATCGTTGCGCAGGATTACCACTGTGGCGCGATCCCGGGCGTTGCGGGTGGCGCGGCCCGAGCCCTGCATGATTCGCGCGCGGACGCGTTCCTGCAACACCGTCACCGCGCCGACGGAGTAGTGCAGGAACTGCTCCTGGAGGTCACTCCCGATTGGCAGCCCGTCTAGCACAACCAGTTCGCAGTCCTTCCCGGGCAGGTCGATGCCGTCGTAGCGGTTGGCGAGCACGAGGGCGGCCGAGGCAGCCGAGGTAAAGGGCTTGAGATCGTCCTCGACGGCAGCGCGTGACCGGATGTCGGTATCGCTGGTCACGAGATCCATCTTCAGGTATGGGCGAGACCTACGAAGCTTGGACCGGTACGCGGTCTCCCGAAGATGTTGCGCGCGCAACCATTCGGGCGATCGAGCGGAGTCGCGGTGAAACTGCGGTTGCGCCTCTTGGTTTGAGGGTAGGCACTGCGTTCGGCAGCGTCGCGCCGGGGCTGTCGGCATGGGCTCAACGTATGAGTGGCGGTAGCAAGATCGGCCGAGCCCTCGCCGAGGCACAGCGCGACAAACGTTCTGATCCACTCGCTGGGCGTGCGTTACTAGTCGCTCGTCAGCAACTCGACGCGCGCACCCTCGGGCAGCATCTCCAAACCCCGAATCGCGTTCCCGATGAACGTGCTGTAGTTCGCCCCCCACTTCTCGGCGAGGGCGATGAACACCTTAGCGGCCCCGGGACTCACCGCACCTGGCAGAACTGAGGCGGTCCCCACGGTGCGGACCATCGCCTCGTATAGGTCTCGAACATCCTCAGGGGTGCCGGGCCATAGCGTCGTCTCCCACGATGCTGGCGTCGCATCCTTGAGGATCGAATTCACCTCGCGAAAAACTGTTTCCACCGAATCGGCCGGCACAAGCATGGCGAGCTGCTTGCTGTAGCTGAAGTTGGTGAGCCGTGGGATTACTTGTTACACGCCAACCGTTCTCGACAGGTTTTCTCGACACATCCGCGGATCGCTCGACTTGGTGCTTCGCCAGGGGCGGCCGTGGGTTGCACGGGTGTGGGTAAATGGAACGATTCTCAACACCTGTGCGCAGCGATGGACGTCATACCCATCACATGCTCCAGTACGCCCGACGGTCCCGGAGTGCTCCGGGACCGTCTTGGGTGTTGCGATGCTTGTTCCGGCTACCGGGTTCTCGCGGCTACTGCGGTAGGCCGGGCATAGGTTCCGCCGTCGGCGGTCACCCCAGGATTTGGCGCCACCGGTCTATGAGGCGATTCTCCAGGTCGCCGAAGGTTTGAAACACCCGACTCGCCTGCTGGCCGAAGTTCGAGGGCAGCGATTGGAGGAAGTCGACTTCCCGGCCCAGCACGTCTATCAAGAGGTCGGTGACCGTGTTGAATACGGAGAGGATCGTCTGCATCCAGTCGGGGTGCTGGTGGCCGAGGTCTTTGAGTTTTTCCTTGGTCGAGTCCTGCCGCTGCTGGAACTGGTTGATGGCGCTGTTCGCCAGTTGGTCGATCAGTTCCTCAAACTGTTGGGCGGACATGGCACCGGCGCGGACGCGCTGAACGCCCGAATCCGTGTTGGACACGGTGTCCCTGAACTGGTCCAGCATGCCCGTTTCGGCAGGTTGGAGGGCGTCTTTGACCTCCTGCGGAATACCGGCCGCCCTGACCTCAGGGGCGGGGATGTGAGTGGAGGACCGCGCCGAAACTGCGCCATCGCCGCCGCTGCGGCGCTGGGCGATGCTGTCGAGCAGGGTAGTGAAGTTCTGTGGATCGGTTCTGGTCATTGCCCCTCCAACAAATCGTGTGCTGGGCCTGTAAGCAATGCATGACACGAACCCGGCCAGATCACGCGGAATGCCAGGCTGTGTCGGCTGAGGCGGTCGAATGGGTCAGCGCACGGCAGACCCGCACAGTGGCTCCCACCTCTACGCGGCGCTCAACCACAGGCTATGAGCACCTCCCAGGCGCAGGGATCACCCCATACGGATGAAACCCGCGGGATGTCGAGAACCGATCGGTTTATCGACACCGCTCACAATGGCTCAGGCAGAGGCGTAACACCAGGTGGGCGGTCACCATGTTGCGTGTAAAACGTGTTGAGAAAGCGGTGATGCGGAGCCGGGGGCAGCTGGCCGTCGTCTGCCCGAACACCCGCGCTGTAGTGGCATTCCGGTCGCCGCGCGGTGCGGATGGTTCAGGTCAGGTCAACCACTTCGGCGCCCGGTGCGTTCGTCTTGATCGATTCGATGCCCTTGTGCGCTGCTGCCTTCGATTCGTATGCCTCGCCGACGGCGATCACTCGGAAAGTTTGTGAATCCCCCAGGTGAGTCCGGAGACCTACTGGTGTGACAGCTCAGCGGGTTGCTGGGCTGGATTCTGAGCCAGATTCGGTGTAATTACCCCTGGCTTGACCTCTTGTACGCCGACTACGCGCGAAAGGAATCCGCGATCGCCGCCTAAACGGACACGAGGGCCTTCTGGTCGACCGCCGCCGTTACAGTGCTTCCCATTGCCACGGCAGCGGCACTGCTCCGCGGAGGCAAGCGATTCGATGATTCGCCTGCCTCGCAGCAGTTCTGCTCCCACAGGCTCGTTCAAGAGCAAACCCGACCCATCTGAGTTCCTGGATATCGGCGAATACGCGGAAGTCTGGCTGGGTCGTGACGTCGTAGCCGCCATAGGCGTTCACAAAGGACAGGTAGTCGGCGTCGGGGACTCGCGCGAAATCGGTGTAGTCGACGGCGAGTTGAATGAGATCCCATTCCGGTCGGCCAAGCGACACCTTGTCGAGATCCAGCACCGTCGGAAGACCTGACGGGGGCACGACCAGGTTGCCTTGCCAGGCATCGCCATGAATGACCACGAGGCGCAGGGGAGCCGGCAGCTTGTCATATTGCTTGCGAAGCTCGTCGTAGCGTGTCAGCAGCCATGTTCGGTCACCGTCGTCCACTGTGCCCGCAGTCGCCAACCGGGCGGGAAGATCACCGAACGGGTCGTGTCTCGGCAGGTCGGGATCGGCCGGCGGTGGCAGCGAATGGAGTGCTCGGAGCATGGCTCCGAGCTCGGCAGGCGTGGCTGGCCGATGGTCCGGGATGAGGTGCCACCAGGTGACGGGTCGGTCGTCGACAACGATCGGTTGAAGCAGTTCCGATACCGCCTCCACCGTTGGGATGCCGGAACTGTTGAGCCATCGTGACACGCGCAGCTCTCGCTCGGCATCCTTCAGGCTGCCGGGCCTTCCGATCCGCGCGACGATGTCACTGACCCGGTAGATGGCGTGGGACCCTTCGCGGATCACCTCCGGGTGATGCAGCTCGAGCCCGGCTTGTTGGGCGGCCTTCGCCAGTAGTTCCTTGGATGCCGTCGTGGCGGTCATAGTGCTGCTTTCGCCGCAGATCGGCGGGTGATGACTTCGCGTAGTTCGACGACGTCGCTCATTCGCCGGTGAGGTGAGGAAGCAGCGGCCAATCGCTGTAGTTCGTTGTGGATGCGATGGGAATCGAGCTGGCCCGCCTGTGTGGCGGCACGGATTCCAAGGGCGACTGCTTCCTTCGGATCGCCGAGCTGCATGGTCAAGGTAGCCAGTCGGGTGAGCGAAAACGTTTGGGACCGAGGGTATTCCGCAGCCTGAAGCTCGATGGCCTGCTGAATCCTGGGCGCTGCCAATTCGATTCGGTGTCGAGTTTGTGCGATCGGGATCAGGGCTTTGCCGGTGCTGCCGAGGTGCTCGGCCTCGTCGTAGAAGCACAGCCAGGGGGCGTCGGTGGCGGGGCTGCGCTGGGCAAAGTATTCGTCGGCGCGGGCGACCTCGGAGAGTGCTTCGTCGGGTCGTTTCATGGCGGCCAAGTATTGGGCGCGCAGGGCACTGAGCATGGCGCGGGTTGTGGCGGACAGCCGGTCGGATCGCACGTGGGCCAGCTCGATGAGCGACAACGCGCCATCAGCGTTACCGATATATGCCATCTTGCGCGCCATATCGGCCAGCGTGCTGGCACGCAGCTCCCAGGATCCGGCGGTGTCGGCGCACCATAGTGCGAGCCGGAACCTCCGCTCGGCCGCCGTGTGATCGCCGATGTCGAAGGCTGCATATCCGGCGACGCTGCCGAAGTTGCCAATCGCTTCGAGCAGAGCCCTGCGGGTGCTCGGCGACGCCTTGGCATCGAGGAGTCCCGCGAAGCGGCCAAGTTGCCTGCCCGCGACAAAGCTGATCGAGCCGCCGCCACGTAGGTTCTCCGCCGAAGCAATTGTGCGCGTGGCTATTTGGACGTCGATGACCTCGGTCATGCCGATACGGCCAATCGGTTTGTCGTCGGAGTACTGGCCAGAAAGGTCGGCTGGACCGATGTCGGGGGAGAATGGGCTGAACAGGTTTATCGCGAGCATGCTGTCGGGCTGCGCCGCTGCTTCGCGGCGCCTTCGATTCGGGATGAAGCCCAGTTCACTATCGGTGGCCTGCAGGATGGAGCGGAACGCTTCGCGGTAGAGCTCGTTGGGCCAGCGGACGGTGCCGCGCTCGTAGCGGGCGATGGTGTGGGCATCGAGTTCGCGCCGCTGGCCGTGCTGGCGCCAGATGTAGGCGTTGACGGCCTCGGCCAGCTCGGCGCGGCCCATCACCTGACCAGGTGTCACCCGCGACGGTGTGGCTTCCCGTCGCTGCTGGAGTTGCACGTTCGGTCGCATGCGTCCCCTCGCCGATATCGGTCGGTTCAGTCTATCCAGCAGCACCGACCCTCGGTCGGGCAGACGATCTGCCCCGTAACTTGCCCTCTTCGAGAAGCGCCGCGTGCGTGAGGCTGGAACGACGGCTCCGATAGGCAGGGGGCCGTCTGCACAACGATCAGTTGGGGGATCGAATGAGACCATGTGAATCGGTCCGAGGCGCGCTCGGTGCAGCACCGCTGTCGCGCATCGTCCGCACGGACATTGAATCGGGGTGGCGCACATCGCGCCGTGTCGCTGACCGCAGCACGACACTGCGCGCCGGTGTCGTGGGCCTCGGGCGCCAGGCGATCAACGATCACCTTCCAGCACTTGTGGCCTCACATCACGTCGAGCTAGCCGCCGTCTGTGATGAGGACGCGAGTGTGGTGCGTCAGCAGGAAACACTGCATCATGTGCCCGGCTTCGCCGATTACCGCGAGATGTTCGAGGCCGAGCCGCTCGACCTGGTGGTGGTCTGCGTGCCGCACGATGTTGGCAGGGCGGTGATCGAGTGTGCCGCAGAGCATCGGGTCCACGTGCTCAAGGAGAAGCCGTTCGCCACTGACCTGGTGGAGGCTATCGAACTGGCGAAGTTGTGCGAACGATCCGGCATCAAGCTGATGGTCACGCTGCAACGGCGATTCAATCCGATCTACACGAGCTTCCCGCAGCTCGCCGACCAGATCGGCACGCCGTTTCTGATCGACGCCCGCTACACCGTGCATGTCGATGACCCGTCTGAGGGTTGGCGCGGGCAGACCGCCAAGGCGGGCGGTGGCTGCGTGATCGACATGGGCTACCACCTCATCGACCTGCTCCTGTGGTACTTCGGATTGCCCGACAGCATCACAGCCGAGCTGTCGGTCGGTGCGCGACCGGACCGACGTTACGACGCCGAAGACACTGCACTCGTTCACTTTTTCTACGACAGCGGCCTCTACGGCTCGTTACTGCTCTCGCGGTTCATCGGGCCGAAGACCGAAGAGATCCGGCTCGTCGGGTCCGACGGCGTCGTCCATCTGGAACGTGGCCGCATCCGCCGACTCACCAACAGCGGCGAGGTCATCGAGTCGCTGCATCGTGAACAAGCCTGGCCCTCGGCCGCAGCTTGCCAAATCGACTACTTCCACCGCGTCATCGACGGCACCCGACCGAACCTCAGCTGTCCAGCCGAAAACCTCACTCACATGGCCTTCGTCGCCGCCTGCTACGAGGCCGCACGCACCCACACCCACATCAATCCCAAGGAACTCTTGTGACCTCACCACTCGCGCTGCTCGGCGGCCCACCCGTCATAACCGAGGCGGCACCGCACTTTTCCTGGCCGCCACTGACCGAGGCCACCAGCATTGCCATCCTCGATCAGCTCGATGAGGGCATCTCGATCTACGACCGCTCCGGTGTCATCGCTCGACTGGAAGACGCGCTCCAGCAGTACTTCGGTGCCCGCTACGCCATCCTCACCAGCTCAGGCACCGCTGCGCTGTATTCGATATACGCTGCCTGCGGCATCGGACCGGGCGACGAGGTGATTGTGCCTGCGTATACCTTTTTCGCCACCGCCACACCACTGCTGCACCTTGGTGCGACCCCTGTCCTGGCCGATTGTGACGGCAGCGGCAATCTCGACCCGGACGACATCCCTCGCCGCATCACCGGCCGCACCAAAGCCATTGTGGTGACGCATATGTGGGGGATGCCAGCTCAGGTTCGACGTCTGAAAACCGTGGCGGATGCCCATGGCGTGCTGCTGCTCGAAGACGCTTCCCACGCTCACGGCGCCAGCATCGGTGGGCAGAAGCTTGGCACGTTCGGACAAGCCGCCGCGTTCAGCATGAACGGGCCGAAACCGCTGTCGGCCGGGGAAGGCGGCTTCATACTCACCGACGACGAGCAGGTGTACCACCGCGTCTTGCTGCACGGCCAGTACAACAAGCGGTGCCGAAACGAAATCCCAGCACGTTCCATCCATAGTCGCTACGCCGTGACGGGAATGGGACTCAAGCATCGCATTCACCCGCTGGCGGCAGCCTGTGCGCTGGAACAGCTTTCACGTCTGGATGACTACCTCGCAGGGCGTCAGCGCATCGCCGGGTACATCCACGACGAACTTCAACGAGAGCCGGGCCTGACCATCACCTGGCACGAACCACACACGCGACCAGCCTGGTACGGACTCACGATTCTCTACGACGGTGAATTCTTCGATGACGTGCCGGTCGAGCGCTTCCACGCCGCGTTGCAGGCCGAGGGCTGCACTGAGTTCGATCGGCCAGGATCAACCTGCCCACTCAATCTCCTACCACTCTTCCAAGAGCCAGGTCCGCTGTTCCCGGCTTTCACTGGCAAGCTGGCATACGCCCCCGGCGACTACCCGCGGGCCGAAGCACTGCACCACGCCACTCTCAAGCTCCCCGTTTGGCATCGAGACTCGGACCTGCCGCTCGTCGACCGCTACATCGAAGCGCTCTACAAAGTGATCACCCACCACGCCGACCTGAAAGGATAGGGCTCGATGATCGAGACAACACTGCTGGACGAGTTGACACTGGAAGCCGACCGGGACGAGGTGCAACAACTCGTCGTCGGCGCCGTCGTCCAACACAACGGCAAAGTCCTCCTGCTGCAACGCCCCGCCGACGACTTCATGGGCGGAATCTGGGAACTTCCCAGCGGCAAGGTCGACCCCGGCGAAGCCATCGACCAAGCCCTCATTCGGGAAGTCAAAGAAGAGACCGGCCTCGACGTCACCGCCATCACGAACTACCTCGGCGAGTTCGACTACCAATCCGGCAGCGGCAAGAAAAGCCGACAGTTCAACTTCGCCATCGAAGTCGGCCATGCCGAGCCCGTGGAACTGACCGAACACGACGCCTACACCTGGACCAACCTGGTCGAGGAACCACCGGTCACGGATGCCGTAAAGCAGGTGCTGGCGCGGTACCGGGAGAGCTGACCGCCCAGTCAATTCGGCCGCGCCGACTGGGGCTACTGAAAGCCTCCGCAACGTCAAGAACCCGCTCCTGAAAACGGAGCGGGCCATGTTGATGGTGCAGTCCCTACTGGTCATCTACAGCGCGTCGATCACCGGCATCACCTCGGTGTCGTCATCATCGCTCCGCCACCGCTGCGAACCTCGCTCAAGGTGATGGTGCGGACGGCGAGCGCGGGGCGGGGGTGTCGGCGTGATCATCGATGTCGCCTTGGAGCAGGCACTGCGCACCCTGAAGCTGTCGGGCATGCTGCAGACACTCGAGTCCCGGCTGGCGCGGGCCCGCGCCGGTGACCTCGGGCATATCGAGTTCCTGCAGGTGCTGTGTCACGACGAGATCGCCCGCCGCAAAGCGCAGTCGATCGCCCGGCGTGCGTCGCGGGTGACAGCAGCCACAAAGCCAAAGCGGAACTGCTGTCCCTCCTGTTACTAGGTGTCACCGATCAGGTGGCGTGCCGGTCGGCCCAGCTGCGGCGGCATCGCGATTGCACCGAGGCTGGTGCTAGTCACAAACGATGTCTGGCCGAATCCGGTTGTAGTTCAAGGGAGGGCATCCTGAGGTCGAGTGCTTGGAGGCGGTTGTCGAACGGATCTGCTCCCGACCCCTGCGGAGAGCGCTTTGACGAGATGGTGAAGTCGAAGGGGAGTCCAGGCAAGTCGGGTCGCAACGGGGACTGCCCCTGGTTCGGTTGACTCCTGATCTGTGAGGACTTCGGTCTTCGCAGTGGAAGGATCGTCATCATGCCCAAGCCGTTCCCCGAGGAGTTCCGTCGCGATGTGGTCGCGGTCGCCCGTAAGGGCGAATCGTCGCTGACTCAGATCGCCAAGGATTTCGGGATCTCGCAGAGCTGCCTGAAGAACTGGCTCAAACAGGCCGACATCGAAGACGGTGCCCGTCCCGGTGTCACCCGCGACGAGTCCACTGAGCTGCGCGAGGCCCGTAAACGGATACGGCAGCTCGAACAAGAAGCCGAGGTCATGCGTCGCGCGGTCGCCTACCTGTCCCGCGACATCAACCCAAAATGATGTACCCGCTGGTCCTTGACCTCGCCGCCGACACGGCACCTGTGAAGGTGCCTGTCGCGGTGACCTGCCGGGTATTGGGCTTCACCACACAAGCGTTCTACAAGTGGAAGAAAAACCCTGTATCGCAACGTGATCGGGACGACGCGCATCCGATCAACGCCGCCTACGACATCCACGCCGACGACCCAGCGTTCGGCTATCGGTTCATCGCCGACGAGCTACCCGCGCGCGGGATCACCGCCGGGGAGAACAGGGTGGCCAGACTCTGCTCGATCCAGCGAATCTGGAGCAGCTTCGCCAAGAAACGAGGATTGACCCGAAAGGCCGGCCCACCGGTTCACGACGACCTCCTCCAGCGCGAATTCACCGCGACTGCGCCGGATCAGCGATGGCTCACCGACATCACAGAGCACCCCACCGGCGAGGGCAAGCTGTATTTGTGCGCGATCAAGGACTGCTATTCCAACAGGATCGTCGGCTACTCCCTCGACTCGCGCATGAAGGCGTCGCTGGCGGTCAAAGCGTTGAACAACGCCATCGCCGTGCGGGCACCAGCCGGCACGATTGTGCACTCCGACAGGGGTAGCCAGTTCCGGTCACGCAAGTTCGTTAGTTTACTGTCGCGCAACGGTTTGCGTGGTTCCATGGGCCGAGTCGGGGCATGTGGTGACAACGCTGCAATGGAGTCGTTTTTCGCTCTGCTCCAGCGCAATGTCCTCGACCGGCAACGCTGGTCGACCAGAGCCGAACTGCGCCTGGCAATCGTGACCTGGATCGAGAGAACCTACCACCGCAAACGGCGACAACGCGGACTCGGCAAACTCACTCCCGTCGAGTTTGAGACAATCAAACAGACCGCACTCGCGGCCTGAACCCAGCAACCCCGCGGGTCAACCAAAGCCGGGGCAGTCCCAAAGGTAAGGGACTGTTCCGGCAGGAATGGACGAAGACAGACGCGGGGCACCGAACTGTCGCGCTGCCCGGGTTCGCCGTAGACATGTTGAAGCGGTTGCAAGACGACCCGAAGTGCGGACGGATGTGTGAGGTGAAGGCACTGCGCGAGGTTCGCGGCGAGGTGGTGGAGGTGAATGATCAGACGGCTCTTGTATTCCCGGGGCGTGGTGGAGTGCTACGCGATCCACACAACTTCAACCGCACCTGGCGCGCCGCACGCGGCACCGTCTACAAGGATGTGACGCAGTATACGTTCCGAAAGACGGTTGCCACGCTGATCGCTGAGGGCTCGGATGCCAGGACAGCGGCGAAACAACTGGGACATGCCCGGGAGGGGATCACGGAGCGGCACTACATCGCATCGGCGGAAATGGCGCCGGACTCGTCGGCCGTTCTGGAGAAGGAGTTGGGCAGGGCAAGCTGAATGCTGCGCACCGGCCCGATGCACCAATGCCCACAGGAGACCCGCGCGGGCGACACCCCAGCCGGACGTGCGATCCAAACGGCCCGCGCCGTCGTACGAAATGCCGGACCGCGACGGTAGCGGCGGATTTGATCCATCCCAAGGTTACACCAAGAATTGAGGGTGATTGTCCGTGATCGTCTGTGAACAGTCGTGCACCATGCCCCCGGCATCGTCGCAGGTAGATCATCTATCGTGGCCTGGCGTGATCGGGTGTGAACACCGACCAGCCCCCGAACCAACAACGGCAGGTTTCTGGTTCGAGTCCAGATGGGGGAGCTGTGACCAGGGCGAACGTATCAGTTCGACCCTGGTTTTGTCCGTTTCGGAGGTCTGACAACACGTTTATTTCCCGCGAGCCGTATCAGTGCTGCGGTGATCAGGTGCTTCGGTTGGTTAGTCGATGTTGCGCCGCTTCGTGACGGCGTCTTTTGCGGGGCGAGTTGCTGCTGGATGGCGGCTTGGGGCTGTATCGCGTGGCGACGAGTGATGCGTCGGTTCTGCGGCAGATCTTCGTCGTGGCCCAGCCCGTGGCCGCGTGTTCGGCGCCACTGCCAGAGTGAAGTCGTGGAGTCTTGATGCCGCCGTCGCAGTTGGCAAAAACCAAGTCCAGCCCGTTGTCGATGGCCTCGGCTCCGACTGGCGGAGGGTATCGACAACGGGCTGGAAACAATTACGGTCCGGTGGCGGGTGTCGGTCTTTCCATTCCCGGCGGAGGAGACCCTTCAGATCGGCCGCGGTGGACGTGGACCTCGATGGAACCGAAGCGTCACAAACCTGTACGGCTGCCCAGGGAATCGACGGCCGCGAGGATGCCCTTCCTGTCGTAGCTGTTGGTAGGAAGGGTGGCGCTGTGGGTGTGGCGGATGATGCCGTCGGAGTCGATGAGGATGGTGCCGGACTGCTGCATCGTGCCGAAGAAGTTGCGGGTCAGGCCGATTGATTCGTGAGGGGTGCCCGCCGAGCTGGCCAGGACGGGGAAGGGGATGCCGTTTTCGGTTTGCCAGGCCAGGCCGGCGGTGCGGTCCTCGGGGACCGCTATGAGGACGCAAATGTTGGTGGAGTCGAACTCGTCTCGGTGTGCGACGAGATCGCGCACGTGCCGGTTGCAGATCGGGCATGACGTCGAGCGCATGAAATACAGCAGTGCGCTGTGCACACCGCGGTAGTCGGACAGACGCCAAGTCTGCCCGGTGGTGGCTTCGAATTCCATTTCGGGCGCGGGGGATCCGGTTGCGAGCATGGTGAGGTTTTCCTTCGATTCGTAAGGGTGATAGTGATGGCGCGATCGACGGCCGAAATTTGTTGCCCGGACTAGGGGTTGAGACTGTGGCGGATCGCGGCGCGTGCGCGGTGCAGCTGCGATTTCATTGCCGCTGTGCTCAGGCCGAGGGCGACGGCAGTCGCGTGCCCGGGATAGCCGAGCACATCGCGCATGATCAGAACTCTGCGCTGGAGATCGGGCAAGGCGCTGATCGCCTGGGTGAGCTGGTCGGTGTCGAGCCGGCGCAGGACTTCGTCCTCGGCGGAGGCGACAGCGTCGGGCACGGCGGGGCCGATCTGCGGTCCGCGGTCGAGTAGGTATCGGGTGCGGCGCAGGCATTCGTTGCGGACGATGCGGAACATCCATGACGCGATGGCTGTCGCGGCGCGCAGGGTCCCGATCTTGCGATACAAGATGATCAAGGCCTCTTGTGCGGCGTCTTCGGTGTCGGCGGAGGACGCGCACAAGTGCTGTGCGAAGCGCCGCACGTGCGGATGGGCCCCATCGATGATCGCGGAGATCGCCTCCCGGTCGCCATGCTGGGCCGCTTCCACCAGCTGTTCACCGACCCATCCACGATCCACTCCACCCACCTCCTCGATGGTCCGACGCGGGGGCTGGCGATGGTGCGGGATGGGGACCACGCAGGCGTCGATCGCGGTCGCTCGTCTCGATTCGAGTGTCACAACCATAAGAGGGTCCCCGACCGAGAAAGGATTCGAACCGAGTGGAACTCCCTTCGAGTGTGCTGCCGCTAGACGGCGTAGCCTCGCGATCTGACGGACCATCCGCAGCGGTCGAGCGCGGTCACTGAGCCCAACCATCCCGACTCGAGCACTCGAAACAGAACTGGCTCGGTCTGTGAGCTGGAGCCCCTGAGAAGCGATTCACTTCTCAGTCCTGTGGACGTCGGTGTCGACCGATCGCGATCATGCCGATACGAACCGCGGATCGTTCGGCAGCGACAGCTGCGTCAGCCACCGAAGGAGCCGACAGTACCGTTGCCCAGCAAGGTGAACTCGGTGCCGCTCAGCAGTTGCTCATCGAGCAGATTCCTGGTGTCCACGATGACAGCCCGGTCGACGTCGGTCGCGAGTCTCGACCAGTCGAGGGAACGGAACTCGGGCCATTCGGTGAGGATGACGATCGCGCCCGCGTCCTTCGCCACCAGATACGGGTCGTCCACCACGCGGATGCCGCGCAGGTCGCGGGCGCTCGAGTCCGGGACGCACGGGTCGTATGCGGTGACCGTGGCGTCGTGATGGGCCAGTTGCCGCGCGACCGCGACGGCGGGGGAGTCGCGCAGGTCGCCCGTCCCGGCTTTGAACGCGAGGCCGAGTACGCCGATGCGCGTGCCCGCCAGTGAGCCGTCGACCGCACCGGTGGCCGCGCGACGGATCTTGCGCATCATCATCGCGTGCTGATAGTCGTTGGCGCGCAGGGCATCACGGACGATCGCGAAGTCGACGCCCGAAGTCTCCGCGGCTCGCAAGAGCGCGCGCGTGTCCTTGGGCAGGCACGAGCCGCCCCAGCCGGGGCCGGGCGCCAAGAAGTCCGGGCCGATCCGATCGTCCATTCCCATCGCGTCGGTGACTTTCGTGATATCGGCTCCGACCCGTTCGCACAGTTCGGCGAGCGTGTTCACGAACGAGAGTTTGACCGCGAGGAAGGCGTTGCTGGCGTACTTGGCGAGTTCCGCGCTGGCCGAGTCCGTTCGCAGCACCGGCGCGCCCGTGCCCGCGTAGAGCGCCGCGACACGGTCGGCCGACTCCCGGTCCTGCTCGGCCGCACCGACCACAATGCGGTCGGGACGCAGGAAGTCCTGCACCGCGTGGCCCTCCCGGAGGAATTCGGGGTTGCTGACGACTGCCGTGCTCGCGAGGCCGGACAGCGCGGGAATTCGCGCCGCCGTGCCCACCGGCACGGTGGACTTGGTGACGAGCACACAATCCGGCGGTAGGACGGTGGACAACGTCTCGAGCGCGTCCTCGAATGCGCCCAGGTCGGCCGTGCCACCGGTGCCCATGGGCGTGGGAAGGCACAACAGGACCACTTCGCATTCGTGCAGCGACGCTGGGTCGGACGTGAAGAAGAGCCGGTTCTCCGAGAGCCCCTCGCGCACCAGCTCCGGCAAGCCGGGCTCGACGATCGCGACCGTACCCGCGCGAAGAGCCGCTACCTTCGACTCGTCATTGTCGACACAGACCACGTGATGTCCCAAGTGGGCGAGGCACGCGGCACTGGTGAGCCCCACATAACCGGCGCCCACAACGCCGACGCGACTACCCACGGCGCACCCGCTCTGCGAGCAACCCGGTCGCGGCCGTCAGCACCTGTTCCGGTCGCACCATGAGCAGTCCGGGATGCGGATGGTCGGTATTCGGGTCGCCGGCTTCCCCCGCCCACAGCGTCACGTGGTGTCTCGCGGCCGCGGGCGGTCCCCACCGGTGCGGAGGCGTGGGGCCGAACAGCAGTACCGACGGTGTGCCGAAGGCGGTGGCGAGATGCCCTACGCCGGTGTCGCCGCACACGACCAGGGCCGCGTGGGCCACCAGCGCGGCGAGATCGGCCAGGCCGGTGCGTCCCGCGTACACCGCTGAGGGCGGCAACCCCGCTTTCTCGGCGACCGCGTTCGCCAATCGCATCTCCCCGGCTGTCCCGGTGATCACCACTCGGTGGCCGTTGCCGCTGAGTTCCCGAGCCACGCGCGCGAAACGTTCGGATGGCCAGCGGCGCGCGGGATAAGCCGCGCCCGGATGGATCACGACCACGTTCGACTCGGCGGGCTCCGGTGGGGCGGGCAGCAGCAGCGCGGTGGGATCGGCGCCGATTCCTCCGTATTCGAGCAGGCGGCACCAGCGCTCCACCTCGTGCATGTCCTCGCGCCACTCGAGGCCGGGCAACTCGGGGAAATCCGGATGGTGATGGGTCAGCAGGGTATTCGGGCGTGACGCCAGCAGATCTCGGATGCTCTCCGGCCCGCTGCCGTGCAAGTTGACCGCCAGCCTCGGCGGCGGGCCCGGCCACCGCAGCGCACCGAGTCCCGCGGTCGGCAGCAGTTCATCGACCGCGTCGATGAGTCCCACCAGCTCGCGGAGCGGTTCCGGCGCGGCGAGCACCACCCGGCCGTCCGGGTAGGCGTTTCTCAGTCCGCGCAGGGCGGGCACGATGGTCAGCAGATCGCCGAGCCCGAGTGCGCGGAGCACGAGAATCGAGTGCGTCAAGGCCACGAACCTTCTTCCGACGCGCACACGACCATCTCCCTGACCTCGCAGCCGGGCGGCTGGCTCAGCGCGAAGACCACCGCGGCGGCGACGTCGTGGGGTTGGTTGAGTTTCGCGTCGGGCGGCGGCTTGTACTGCTCGTCGCGGTCGTCGAAGAACGCGGTATGCATTCCGCCCGGGATCAGCAACGTCACCCCGACGCTGCCCGCCGTCTCGGCGGCGAGCGCCCTGGTGAAGCCGACGACGCCGAATTTCGAAGCGCAATAGGCGGTCGCGTCACCGACCGCTTTGATGCCCAGGGTGGAAGCGCAGGTGACTACCGTTCCCTTGCTTTCCCGCAGGGCCGGAAGGGCGGCACGGATCACGGCGGCTGTGCCGAACAGATTGACCTGCACCACGTATTCCCACTTCTTCGTAGGCACCTTGTCCAGCGGGCCGCACGCGTCGGTTCCGGCGGCGGTGAACACGCCGTCGATCCGCCCGCCCGCGCGCTCGATGATCTCGTGCACAGCCTGTTCGGCGGCGTCGGTATCGGCGAGGTCGGCACGCACGAAGTCGACCGGCGTCTCGGGCTCCACCCGGTCGATCACGTACGGGCGGCCCCCGTTCTCGCGCACGGCGGCGGTAACGGCCGCGCCGAGCCCGGAAGCGCCGCCGGTGATCAAGATATTGCCGAGGGTTCGCATCGTGCTCCTTCGCTGTCGGGTCAGCCGCCGGCCTGGGCCGCGGCGACCAGCTGTGATGTCGAGTAACCGGGAACCGTGGGGACCAGCGCGATCTCGCCGCCGTAGCCGCGAACGACTTCGGCCTCGGGCAGCTCGGCGCCGGAGTAATCGCCGCCCTTGACCCACACATCGGGACGCAGGCGGTCCAGCAGCGCGCTCGGTGTGGACTCGTCGAACACGACGACGGCGTCCACCGAGGACAATTCGGTGAGCAGCCGGGCGCGATCGCGTGCGGTGACGATCGGGCGGCGCGGCCCTTTCAGACGCCGCACCGACGCATCGGAGTTCAGGCAGACCACCAGCGCGTCGCCCATGGCGCGTGCCTGGCGCAGCAAGCTCACATGGCCGGGGTGCAGTAGATCGAAGCAGCCGCCGGTGGCGACGAGTCTGCCGCCGCGCGACCTGATCCGCGCCGCCACCTCGAACGCCGACTCGCCCGCTTCCTCGGCGCTCGCCTTGGTGACAGCGGCGCTGTCGCGCGTGGACAGCGTGACCGCGCCGCCCGCGGCGACGAATTCGGCCGCCGCGTCCACGGCGCGCGACACCGCATCGGCCACCGTGGACCCGTCGAAGAGCGCGGCGGTCGCGGCCGAGGCGAATCGGTCGCCCGCGCCGCAGGTGTCGGAACCGGCGTGCCCGGCGATACGCACCTCGGCGGGCACGGGCACCACGGTGAGCCGTTTCCCATTGGCGAGCACCGCCCCGCCCGATCCGGTGGTGACCGCGACCGAATCCGCGGACCACTCGTCGCGAAGCACCTTCGCCAACTCGTCGGGCTCGACGTATCCCGGCGCGAACTGACGCGCCTCTCTCAGATTCGGTGAGACCAGCGACGCACCCGGCGTGGGCGCCGGACCGCGCGGGTGTGGATCCCACACCACCGGCACGGCCCGGGACAGGTCGGTCAGTAGGTGCCGGATGCTCGGATTCGCGGCCACACCCCGGCCGTAGTCCGCGACGAGGATCGCCCCGGCCGCCCGCAGCGTCCTGGTGACCGCGGCGCTCACCGGACCGCCGTCCGCGGTCCCGTCGCCGGTGTCCAGTCGCAGCAGCGACTGACCGGAGGCGCGGACGCGGGTCTTTCGTACCGTCTCGCCGCGCAGCAGCATCGGAACGACCTGCACGTGCTGGTCGAGCAGTCGCGCGAGGATGCGGCCGTCGTGGTCGTCGGTGGTCGCGGTGATCAGCGCGACCTCGGCGACCGACTGGGCGGCCAGCGCGGCGGCCAAGCCTGCGCCGCCCGGACGTATCCACTGGCGTGCCACGTCCACCACGGGCACGGGCGCTTCGGGGGACAGCCGGTCGGCGACACCCTCGATGTCGACGTCGAGAATGACGTCGCCGACCACGACCAACGGCTTCATGTCGGTACCCCCAGTGCGTCGTCGAGCGCCACGCACAAGGCGTGCACCAAGACCAGATGCACCTCCTGCACCGTCGCGGTGGTGGACGCCTCCACGGCCACCGCGTCGTCGCACAGTGCCGCGAGCGGATTGGGCGCGGGTCCGGTCATGGCCCACGTGGTGATGCCGATGTCGCGCGCCGCTTTCGCCGCGGCCACCACGTTCTGGCTGGTGCCGCTGGTGGACAGCAAGAGGAGGACGTCATCGGGCCTGCCGTGCGCCCGGACCTGACGTGCGAACAATTCGGTTGCGCCGTAGTCGTTCACGATCGCGGTGCCCGCCGAGGTGTCGGCGTGCAAGGCGATCGCCGACAGCGGGCGCCGCTCGGTGCGGAAGCGGCCGACCAGCTCACCGGTCAGGTGCTGGGCTTCGGCGGCGCTGCCACCGTTGCCGCACGCGAGCAATCTGCCACCGTTACCGAGTACTTCCGCCAGTTCCCGCCCCCACCTGCGAATAGTCGGTGCGAAGCGACTTGTGCGCTCCAGTGCGGTACGCAAAGCCGCGAAATGCTCCTCGATCACGACACACCTCCTGTCCGCAGACGCTCGCGCTTGCCTGCACCGAGTTCTTCCGCCACCATGACGACCTGCTCGGGGGTGATCGACTCGAGGCATGGGTGCCCCGCGACCGGGCACTCCCGGGCCCTGCTGCCCCGGCACGGCGCGCGTTGGTCGCCGAGCATCGCCACCGGCACGCCGTAGGGTGCCCAGCGCTCGGCGGGCACGACCGGTGCGAAGAGGGACACCACCGGCGTCCCGACGGCTGCGGCGAGATGCGCCGGACCGGTGTTGGGCGCTACCACGACGCTCGCGTCGCGGAGCACGGCGGCGAGCTCGGGCAGGGTGGTGGCTCCGCCGAGGTCGATGGCGTGGACACCGGCGACAGCATTGGTGAGCGGTCGGTCGGAGGGGGCGCCGGTCACGATCACCCGGTGACCGGCGCCGGTCAGCGCGGCGACAATGGCCGCCGAACGGGCCGCCGACGGCTGCCGCGCCGGTACCGAGGCGGCGGGATGCACCACCACATAGCCCGGTTCGCCGGTCAGGCCACCGACTTTCGGGAGTGGTTGTCTGACCGCGAGTTTCCCGTCGTCCCCGCGCGGCAATCGGAAACCGGCCGCTTCGGCGAGCGACAGCGCGCGTTCGGCTTCGGGTGGATCGCCTTCGACGCGATGGCGTAGATCCAGCAGCGAACCGGGGTAGTCGTCGGAGATCGCGCCGATCCACCGCACACCAGCCATCCTGAGCAGCAGCGCCAGCGGTAGCGGCGACTGGTGGAAAGACGTGAGGATCAACGCGATGTCCACGTCGAGTGCGCGTATCCGTTCGATGAACGCGTTCACGCCCGCCGCGGTGATCTCGGGCGGCTCCGGGTCGATCCACGGCGCACACCAGGTCAGAACCTGTTGCACACCCGGAAGGAGCTCGCCGCCGGCGCGGCCTCGCGGCCCGGTCAACAGCGTCACCGCATCGACGTGCGCGGCCACCGCGCGCACGCACGGTCCCGCCAGCAGCACATCGCCGATGTTGTCCATGCGTGCCACCAGCGCCCGGCGCGTCATGGCGCACCCGCCATCGCCAGCCGTACCGCTTCGACAAGATCCTGCGCCACGGTCGCTTCCCGACGCGCGCGATGCACCTCTTCGGGGCGGGTTCTCGCCGTGGGCACCAGGATCGCGCGTGCGCCCGCGGATATGGCGGCGTCCATATCGGCGCCGATGTCGCCGATGAGCACGCACCGGCCGACGTCGACGCCGAGATCCGCGGCTGCCCGTCGCACCATGCCCGGCTCGGGTTTGCGACACCCGCAGCCGTCGCCCTCGCCGTGCACGCACACCTGCCACGTCGCGAAAGGTCCGAGCAGTTCCTCGACCCGGGCGTTCACCGCCGCCAGTTGCCCGGGGCTGATCAATCCTCTCGCGACACCGGACTGGTTGCTCACGATGCCGAGCTGTATGCCGGCCGCACGCGCCATCTCCAGCGCTTCGACGGCACCCGGCACCGGCTGAACCTCGGCCGGGTCGGCGAGGTAGGGGACATCGACGATGAGGGTGTCGTCCCGGTCGAACAACAACGCCAGCGGTGAGGTGTGGGTCGCGTGCCGGTGGCGCAGTTCGCCGCGCAGGCGGTGCCAGCACGCAGCCGGTGGAATCAGCGCGCTGCTCACCGTCATCCGGCCGATTTCGCCGGGCGTGCGAGGCCCCGGCGCGATGCGGCGCGTGGCGAATGCGCCGGTCAGCGTCATCCAGATCGCCGCCGACAGGAAGGCGGGGCGTTTGCGGCCTGCGATGCCGAGCGTCATGGCCAGCGCACCCGCGGCCGTGGTCAGCGCGTGGCGGGGGAGAAGCCCGTCGGCTTCACCGATGCGCTGACGCCACCGCGCCCCGTACTTGCGCCGCAGCAACGCGTTGTCGGCGTTCCCGCGTTGTGCTCGCACACTGGCCAAGGCCCCCGAGGACACGCGGACCGGATGGCGAGTCAGCCGTTGCCCGGGTGCGATGACGTAACCGGCGAGGCAGACGCGCAACGCCAGATCGGCGTCTTCGCGAAACGCCCTTGGGAATCGCTCGTCGAAGCCTCCGACCGCGGCCAGCGCCGACCGGCGGTAGGCCATGTCCGCTGTGATCCACCGCGCGGTGGCCAGCCGTGCGGTTCCTCGTTCCTCGTCGGTCGGTCGCCGGTATTTCGGCAGCGGCACCTCGATGCGGGCGGTGGAAGCCGCCGTCTTCTCGTCCAGACCGTGCAGGTCCTCGGCCAAGCGGGCAGGCCAATCCGGCGTGGTGAGCACATCGTCGTCGAGGAACGCGATCCACGTGCCCGTGGCATGCCGCCACCCCGCGTTCCTCGCGGCAGCGGGTCCGCGACCACCCGAGCGGATGACTCGCACCGGAGGCTGTGTGCCGGGCAGCGGCAGTTCCCCGCCTGCGGGCCGATCGTCTACCACGATGATTTCCCGTGGCCTCGGTCCCGCCGCGGTGTCGAGCGACTCGAGCAGCACCCGAAGACTCTCCCGGCCCGTAGTCGGGATCACGATGCTGTAGTCCACGGTATGGCCGGTCATGGCCGCCGTACCAGAAACGGGCCGATGGCCAGCAGGTCGATCGGGGCGGAACCGAAGCACTCGAGGGCGTCGCGAGGCGAATCGACCATCGGCCTGCCCGCGGTGTTCAAGCTCGTGTTGACCACCACGGGCAACCCTGTGCGCCGGTCGAACTCCGACAACATCCGCGCTAAAACCGGGTTGTCCGCGGGATCGACGGTCTGCACCCGCGCGGTGCCGTCCACATGCGTCACGGCGGGAATCCGGGTGCGCCATGCCGGGGCGACATCGTGGACGAACAGCATGTACGGGCTCGGCAACGGTCCGCGTCCGAAGATCTCCGACGCCCGGTCGGCGAGCACCATGGGGGCGAGCGGCCGGAACTGTTCGCGCCCCTTCACATCGTTGAGGCGTTCCAGGTTGGCCGCCCGACCGGGATGCGCGAGCAGCGAACGATGCCCGAGCGCGCGGGGGCCGAATTCGGCCCGGCCCTGGAACCAGGCCACCACCTGGTCCTCCGCGAGCGCTTGCGCCACTGCGGCGGCAACGTCTTCGGACCTGGTGTACCGGATCTTCGCCGTGCGGAGAATGGTTTCCAGTTCCTGGTCCGTCCACTCGCGGCCGAGATCGGCCCCCCACATCGGGGTGGCACGCTCACCGAACTCGGCCGCCAACTGGAGCGCGGCGCCCAGGGCGGTGCCCGCGTCACCCGCCGCCGGTTGCACCCAGATCCGTTCGTAGGGGCCTTCGTCGTGCAGCCGGGTGTTGGCCACGCAGTTCAGCGCGATGCCGCCGGCGAGTGTGAGATTGCGCTGCCCGGTATGACGATGCAGCCAGGACGTCAACTCCAGCAACACGTCCTCGAGTCGTCGTTGGACGCTCGCGGCGAGGTCGGCGTGGTCCCCGCCGAGGTCACCGCCGGTCGCGGCGGGGGCGAAGCACTCCCAGTCCACGGGTTCGGTTCGAAAACCACCGTCACCGGTGGAATACACCAGTTCCCGGAAGCGGTCGAGGAAGCGGGGCGTGCCGTAGGAGGCGAGGGCCATCACCTTGTATTCGTCGCTGGACCGGGCGAATCCGAGATGTGCGGTGAGATCCTCGTACATCAGCCCGAGCGAGTGCGGCAGCCGCTGTGCCGCCAGCTCCACGAACTTGCCGTCGCGGTACTCTCCGGCGAGATAGGACTGGCTCTCGCCGCGACCGTCGGCCACGAGGACCGCCGAGTCGCCGAACGGCGCCGCGAGCGCTGCTGACGCGGCGTGCGCCACGTGATGCCGCACGAAGCGCACGATCGAGGGATCGAGGCCGGGCAACGCGGCCCGGAGAAAAGCGGGCGCCCTGAACGCGTAATCCGTTCGCGTCTCCTCGCTTTTCTCGTCGAGACCGCCGAGCGAATGATTGACCAGCCCCGGGTCGTAGGAGTAGCCCACCGCGTCGAGCTGGTCTGGGCGTATCCCCGCTCGGTCCAGGCACCATGCTGCCGCTTGCTCGGGCAGTTCCCACGCGGAAAAAGGCACCGGCCGTTTGCCGTGTTTGCGACGTGTGAACCGCTCTTCTTCGGCGGCCGCGACGATCTCGCCGTCCACGACCACGGCAGCAGCAGGATCGTGGAATACCGCGTTTACTCCCAGAATGCGCACGGGTCGCCTTTCTGTTCGAGACGCGCGGGACCTGCCCGCTGACGTATACGGGCGCTACCCGCTGAAGCCGCCGCTAAACTGGTTTGCTGTACCGAGCCGCTCAGGCGGTAATTCTTCCGCCGACATAAACGCCCCGCCTGCGAACCAGTCGATCGTGCGGTGCAACCCATCTGCCCTGGTAACCAACGGTCGCCAGCCGAGTTCGCGCTGAGCCAGCGAGATGTCCGGACAGCGCCGTTTCGGATCGTCTATCGCGCCGTCGACAAAATGCACAACGGATCGGCTGCCGGTCATCGCGCGAATTTCCTCGGCGAGTCCCCGGACGGTGATTTCGTGCGGATTGCCGATATTGACCGGGCCGGGATGGTCGGCGGAAGCGAGTGCGATCAGGCCGCGCACCGTGTCCTCCACATAACAGAGAGAACGGGTTTGCTCGCCGGTTCCCGCAATGGTTAGTGGTGCGCCGGCCAAGGCCTGAGCGATGAATGTCGGAACCATTCGTCCGTCGTCGGTCCGCATATATGGACCGTAGGTATTGAAAATCCGTGCTATTCCGGTCTGTACTCCTCGTTCCCGGCGAAATGCCATAGTCAAAGCCTCGGCAAAACGTTTCGCCTCGTCATAGACGCTGCGCGGACCGACCGGGTTGACGTTGCCCCAGTAACTCTCGGGCTGCGGGTGGACGGCCGGGTCGCCGTATACCTCGCTCGTGGACGCGAGTACGAATCGAGCTCGATCCCGCTCGGCCAGGTCGAGGGCGTTGGCGGTTCCTAGTGCACCGGCTCGCAGCGTCTCGATCGGCAGCCGCAGGTAGTCCGGAGGCGACGCGGCGGAGGCGAGGTGGAAGACGAGGTCGAACGAGCCCACCGCGGGCGACGGCTCGGTGACGTCGTGCCGCACGAGGTCGAACCCTGGTCGGTCCAGCAGCCGGGCGACGTTGTCCGGTGTGGAGGTGGCGAAGTTGTCGAGCGCGACAACGGCTGCGCCCGCGTCGAGCAACTGCTCACACAGGTGCGATCCGACGAACCCGCAACCGCCGGTGACCAGCGCACGTTCGTAGCGCCGAGACACGGCTATCGCCTACCCGTCGCCGGTCGCTCGGCGCTGCCGTCGAGCGAGCGGCCGCGACCGGGCTCGCTGTTGTTTCGCGCCCGTCCGGCCGCGGTCACCCGGCGGTACGCGCGAAGTGTCTCCGTGGCGATCCGGTCCCACGAATAGCGCTTCTCTACGCGCTCGCGGCCTGCGCGACCGTACCTGTGCCGTAGTGCGGGCGCACTCAGAAGATCGCGGACCGCGTCAGCCAATTCCAAGGGGGCCTGCGGGGCGATGAGCCTGCCGGTCACACCGTCGACGACGGTATCGATGAGGCCTCCGACCGCCGCGGCCACCACCGGAACGCCGCATGCCATCGCTTCTAGCGGTGTCATGCCGAATGGTTCGTACCAGGGCGTGCACACGGCCACATCCGCCGACCTCAACAGGGGAGCAATTCGTGTCCTCGGCACCCGGCCCAGCATGTGGAGCCGGTCTCGCACGCCGAGCGCGTCCGCCAATGCCAGGAGCCGCCCGCCTTCCGGGTCATCGGCGAGTTCGCCGCCGTCCGGGCCGCCGACCAGAACCAGTTCGGTGTCGGGCAGGCTGGTGAGCGCGGTGATCGCGATGTCGAAACCTTTGCGTGGCACCAACCTGCCCACGCTGACCATCCGGTGCTCGGCCGACCTCGGTGCGCTCGGTCCCTCGGGCGTGAACTGCTCCGGATCCACGCCGCAGGGGATCACCGACGTGCGGGAGCGAGGCACGCCCATCCTGGCCAGTTCGAACACCTCGTCGGTACAGGTGGCGATGATGCGGTCGGTCCGCTCGGCGATCAGTTGTTCGAGGCGCACCCGGTCGGCCGGACTGGTGTCGTGCGTGCCCTGATAGCGGCGTTTCACCACCCCGAGGGCGTGAAACGTCTGTACCACCGGGATATCCGCGGGCCGAGCGGCACGCAGTGCCGCCAGCCCCGACATCCAGAAATGCGCGTGCACCACATCGGGGCGTTCGTGCCGCCACTGCTCGTGCAGAAAGTCGCCGAATTCATCCATGTACGGCGGCAATTCGTCCTTCGGCAATGCGCGAGCCGGTCCGGCCGGGACATTGATCACGCGGTAACCCTGTTCGGTGGTAACCGTGCGCGGCGCCTCGGCGTCCTCGCGTCGCGTGTAGACGGTCACCTCGTGCCCGTGCCGGCACAGGGCCGCGGACAGCTCCGCGACATGGACGTTCTGTCCACCGGCATCGACGCCGCCCAACAGGGCGAGCGGGCTGGCGTGTTCGGAGACCATCGCGATCTTCATCATCGTGCCTTTCCGGTCCGGGACACTGCCGTCATTCGGTGAGCTCGGCGAGCAGGGAGTCCCACCGCCGCAGGAAGGCGTCGAGGCTGTAGCGCTCCAGCGCGAACTGCCGTGCCGACTTGCCCGCGAGCACGGCGAGATCGGGTTCGTGGAGCAATTCGCGGAACTTCGCGGTGAGTGACGCGACGTCGCACGAAATGGCCCCGGCCTCCGGCGGCACCGCGCTGACGGCCTCGGTCGTGGCGAGAGCCACCACCGGCATGGCCAGGTGCATGGCTTCCAGCAGGGACAAGCCGAGCGAGGTCCACCGCGCGGTGTGCAGATACACCCTTCTGCGCGCCATTTCGGGATGCAATGCCGACTGTTCGAAGTCGCCGATGCCGCGAATCGGATAGCGGGCCGGTTTGTCCGCCGTGAAGTCGCTCGCTCCGATGCCGTACAGATCGACGGGTCCCGCCATCGCGAAGTCGGGCAACAGATCACTTCCCGTGATCCTTCCGCGCCGCGCCGGTTCGTTGATCAGCGCTACGCCGTGCGGGATTTCGCCGGTGTAGAGCGCGCCGGGGTCCACGATCCCGTGCGGCACGACCCGGGTGGGGGCGCTCCCGTTGTCCCACATCAGATTGTTGAAATGCGTGACGTGCACGATCGGGATGTCGGCGCGTTCGGCCAGCGGATGCCTGGCGGTGGCCGCGCTGGGACGCGGAGCGTTGTGCTCGAGGTAGACCGCCGGAATGTCGACGCCGGGACGACGACCGAGCCATCGCTCGATCAGGCCGATTTCCTCCGGGCGCTGGAGAACGACCACGTCCGGCTCGATTTCCCGCAACCGGCCTGCGGGCACCTCCTCGGCGGAGGGCCAGTCGCGGCCGCACCTCCCGCGGCCCCATGGCCCACCGTCTTCCACCACAGGGATCAGGTAGCGGTGCGGTCCTCGCACGAACGACGTCGTCCAAGAGCCGTGCACGTGCCATAACAGCACTTCGAGCCGTTCGGTGGGTTCGGCCATGTCGATAGCTCTTGCCTTTTACTGCCGGATCAAACCAGGCCCAGAGCTCTCAGCGAATCATCAGCTATTACGGTTCAACTGGCAGTTGTCCAGAAATGCAGCGTTTCAGCTATCGCAACAAGCCGGTTTGAAACCCCGCGTGCGAGGCAATGTCCGCGATATGAGCGGACCGAACGCTGTCACGTTTCCCGCAGGACAAGACGCGAGCGAAACGATCGAGATCCTCGATCCGGCCACCGGCGCCACCGTCGGCAAGGTGGCCATGACCGGTATGGCGGAGATCGATTCGTGCCTGGAGATGGCCAACCGTGTGCAGCCGATCTGGGCGCGAACCCCGGCGAGCGAGCGGGCCGCCGCGCTACGCGCGGGCGCCGCCTTGCTTCGCGAGCGTGCCGAGGAACTCGCCGAGCTCAATCGGGTCGAGACCGGACGTCCACTCTCCGAGAGCAAGGAGGGGGTGGCGGCAGGCGCCGCGACGTTGGAGCAATATGCCGAGCTCGGACTGGTGCACCGAGGCAAGAGCCTGCAGGGGAATTTCGAGGCCACCGACCTCATGGTGTGGGAACCGCGCGGCGTCGTCGTCGCCCTGACGCCGTGGAACGATCCCGTGGCGGTGTCCTGCGGCTTACTCGGCGCGGCGCTGGTCACGGGAAACACGGTCGTGTACAAGCCGAGTGAACGCGCGCCGCATACCGGCGGGCTGCTGGGCGATCTGCTCGCCGGTGCGCTCCCCGAGGGCGTTCTGCAGACGGTGCAGGGCGATGGGAGGGTCGGCGCGCTGCTGGCCGCGCGTTCCGATGTGGACGTCGTCGCGCATGTCGGTAGCACGGCCACCGGACGGTCGATCGCGAAAAGCGCTGCGGCCACGGGTGCCAAGGCATTGCTGGAAAACGGCGGCAACGACGCGCTCGTCGTCGACACCGGGGTCGATCCGGTCTGGGCGGCGGGTCAGGCGGCGCTCGGCGCGTTCGCCAACTCCGGCCAGATCTGCGTGTCCGTCGAGCGGATCTTCGCCCACCGGGACATCGCGGAGGCCTTTCTCGCCGCGCTGGTCGCCGAAGCCGAGGCCAGGACGGTGGCGCCGTTGGTCGACCGGCGCCATCGCGATCACGTCCACGCCCACGTGCGCGAGGCGGTGGACCACGGGGCCGAGCTGATGACCGGCGGCGTGGTGCCGGACGGTGCCGGCGCGCACTATCCGGCCACCGTGTTGGCCCACTGCGATCCGAAGGTGCGCATCATGCGTGAGGAAACGTTCGGTCCGGTCGCCCCGGTGCGGGTGGTGGATACGTTCGAGGGGGGCATCGCGGAAGCGGCGAACGACGACTACGGACTCGCGGCGACCGTGCTCACTCCGTCGATGGCCAACGCGCAGCGCGCCTGGCGGGAGCTGCCAGTGGGCACGGTGAAGATCAACGCGGTGTTCGGCGGGGCGCCCGGCGGTGCGGCGCACCCACGCCGGGCCAGCGGAGCAGGCTTCGGTTACGGACCCGAATTGCTGGACGAGATGACCCAGACGAAGGTCGTGCACCTGCGCCCGGCGAAAATCTAGGGGGCCATCCGATGCGCCACGTCACGGTCACGGAGACGCCGCGTGCCGCGGCAGACCTCGCGGGGTGCCTGCACCGGAACGCCGTGCGGCACGACGGATCTCGCGGATCCGCGCACCGCGGTCACGGTAGTCGAGGGCAGCGCGGAAAGATCGCCGAGGTGGCCGAATGACCCACGGTGCACCGGGTATGCGCCGGGACATGCGGGTACTTGTCACCGGGTGGCCCAGCTTCGTGCACGGCGAAGCGACAGCGGGGGACGTTCTCAGCATGAGCCGCGTGTGCGACGCTCTCGCATCCGCCGGGATACCCCATGACACGGCGTGGAGCCCCGCATTCCGTTCCGACGCCCTGCATCTGGACGACGCCGACTCCCAACGCTATTCCCACCTCGTGTTCGTGTGCGGGCCCGCGCATGGGGAGCAGGTGCGGTTTCTGCACGAACGGTATGCGAACTGCCGACGCATCGCGGTGGGCGTCTCCGTTCTCGATCCGGCCGATGCGGCGGTCACCGGATTCCACCGCGTCTTGCCGCGCGACGGCCTGTCCACCGCGCGACCGGACATGGCCGTCGCAGCGTCCACGGTCACCGTCCCGGTGGTGGGCGTCGCGTTCGCGCCGGGACAGGCCGAATACGGCACGGCCCGGCGGCATGGGTCGGTGCACCGGGCGTTGATGCGCTGGTTATGCGATCTGGACTGCGCCCGGCTACCGCTCGATACCAGGCTGGCGTCCGACGACTGGCGCCACTGCCGCACGCCCGATCAGCTCGCGTCGGTGTTCTCCCGTCTCGACGCGGTGGTCACGACCCGCCTGCACGGCCTGGTGCTGGGCCTGCGAGCTGGTGTGCCGGTCCTGGCGGTGGATCCCATCGCGGGCGGGGGAAAGGTCACCGCGCAAGCGGGGGCGTTGGACTGGCCCGCATTGGTCTCCGCCGAGCAAACCGCCGACGCGGGCGCGTTCGCGCATTGGTGGCGCTGGTGTCTGTCGTCGGAGGGACGCGATCGCGCGCGGCGGCGTGAGTTTCCCGCGGCCGACGCCTTGACTCGGGAACTGCTCGACGAGCTGCTCACGGGACGTCCGGCGTGAACCCTCCGGCCGTGGCGAAGACGACAGTCGTCATCGCCACCCGGAACCGGGCTTCGGAATTGGCCCGTACCTTGACGGAGTTGTGCGCGCTGCGCCCGCGTCCCCCGATCGTGGTGCTGGACAACGCCTCGGTCGACGACACCGCAGGCGAGGCGGAGGCATTACCGAATGTGAAAGTCCTCCGGCTGAACCGCAATCTCGCGGCGGCGGCGCGCAATCTCGGCGTCGCGCTCGCCCGGACGCCGTACGTGGCTTTCAGTGACGACGACTCCTGGTGGGCCGCCGACGCGCTGCCCGAGGCAGAGCGGGTGCTGGACGCCTATCCGCGGCTCGGTCTGGTAGCGGGACGCACGCTGGTGGGTGCCGACGAGCGTGACGACCCCGTCAACGAACTGATGGCGACCAGCCCGCTCGGGCATCATCCCGAGCTTCCGGGTCCGTCGGTGCTCGGCTTCCTGGCCTGTGCGGCGATCGTCAGGAGGGAGGCCTACCTGCAAGCCGCCGGATTCAGTCCGCTGCTGCATTTCGGCGCCGAGGAACGGTTGCTGTCGCTCGACCTGGCGGCCTGCGGGTGGGACCTCTGTTATGTGGCGCAAGTGCGTGCCCACCATCACCCGTCGGCGCGGCGACCGCCGCCCGCGTGGCGCAGGCGAGCCGAACAGCGCAACAACGCGTTGATCGCCTGGATGCGGCGGCCGCTGCGGCGGTGCGCGGCCGAGTCCGCGGTCCTGCTGCGCCGGGCGGCCCGAGACCCCGCGGCGTTGCGCGCGGTGGCGGGCTTCCTGGGCCGCCTGCCGTGGGCGTTGGCGCAGCGGCGCCGACTGCCGCCGGAGGTGGAACGTCAGGCCAGGATCCTGGAACTCGCCCACGGAAGGAAGTGACCGGATGGCCACGGAACGAATGACGGTCGTCGTCATCACTCGCGACCGGCGCGATCAACTGTTGGAAACGCTCGCGCACATGACCGCGCTCCCCGACGCGGCGCCGATCATCCTCGTGGACAACGGGTCGACGGACGGCACGGCCGACGCGGTCGCCGCGACCTTCCCCGCCGTCGACCTCATCCGCTCGCCGGAGAACCTGGGTGCGGTGGCCAGGAACATCGCGGTCGAGCGGGTGGTCACGCCGTATGTGGCCTTCTGCGACGACGACACCCGATGGCAGCCGGGCGCCTTGACCCGCGCCGCCGACCTGCTCGACCAGTATTCCGGCCTGGCTTCGGTGACCGGACGATGCCTGGTCGCGCCCGACCTGCACGAGGACCCGATCACCCCCGAACTGCGCGATTCACCGATCTGTGGGCCCGACTGGCTGCCGGGGCCCGCTCTGCTCGGTGTGATGGCGGCGCTGTCCGCCTTCCGGGTCAGTGCGTTCGAACAAGTCGGCGGCTTCTCCCCGCGGTTGTGGTTTGGCGGCGAGGAGGAACTGCTCGCACTCGACCTCGCGGCGCACGGCTGGTGGATGTGCTGGATCGAGGACATGCTGATCCATCACGAGCCCTCACCCGCACGTGATTCGACCCTTCGCCGGCGGCTCGGTATCCGGAACACCCTGTGGACGTTGTGGCTGCGCCGCCCGGTGCGAAGCGCCGCCCGGCGGACCGCCGTGGTGCTCGACTCGGCCCCGGCAGACCTGACGACGGCCGCGGCCGTCCTCGAGGCGGTGTGTGGACTGCCCTGGGTGCTCCGCGAACGAGAAGTTCTGCCGCCGCGCGTGGAGGAGGGCCTGGTCTTGCTGGAAGAATCCCAGCGCCGTTCCGTCGCCCGCCGTTACGTGGGCTGACGGGTACGACCACCGCATCGGTGCCCGGAGGGGTTGTGACCAGCCTCACTGTTGATTGCGGCAGCTCGGGGGAACCCCTGTTGACCAGCTGTTCCGATGCGGACGCGCAGGGCATCGGCGGGAGAATTCGGTGGTTTGTGTCGGTGCCGGCCGGAATACTGACCCGCGCCCGATGAGTTCGAGCAGCTGAAGCCGTCTCGACCACTGTGGCGCCGGGACGCGATTCGGTGACTCGGCGACGGGCCACGTATTCCAGCAACCGCCAACGTTTCCGGAGGTATCCGATGTCCGCCGAACCATCCGCTCCAGTCTCGGGAGGACGGACACCGATTGTCATCCGGGTGTTGGTGCTCGCGACGTTCGTGGTGATTCTGAACGAGACCATCATGATCAACGCGATCCCGCGGCTGATGGGAGACCTCTCGATCACCGACCGGGCGGCGCAATGGGTGTCGACGGCGTTCATGCTGACGATGGCGGCGGTCATCCCGACCACCGGCTGGTTCCTGCAGCGTGTGACCACTCGTCAGGCTTACGCCGCGGCGATGGCCGTCTTCCTGGCAGGTACCGCGCTGTCGGCCGTCGCGCCGTCGTTCGCGGTGCTGCTGCTCGGCCGGATCATCCAAGCCTTCGGCACCGCGGTGATGATGCCGCTACTGATGACCACACTGATGACGGTGGTGCCCGAGCACGATCGCGGCAGGGTGATGGGCAATGTCACCTTGGCCATTTCGGTGGCGCCGGCCATGGGGCCGGTGATCTCCGGAGCGGTGCTGCAGATCGGTTCGTGGCGTTGGCTTTTCGTGCTGGTGCTGCCGATCGCGGGCGTGATCACCTGGCTGGGTCTGCGCCAGCTGGAGAACGTCGGTGAACCGCAGGCCGGGCAGATCGACCCGATCGGCGTGGCACTGGCCGCGCTCGGCTTCGGTGGGCTGGTGTTCGGGCTCAGCCGGTTCGAGAGCGGCCACCTCACCACCCCGGCGCTGATCGTCGCCGCGGGCTCGGCGCTCATCGCCGCGTTCGTGTGGCGTCAGTTGCGCCTGCAGCGCACCGGCACTCCGCTGCTGGACCTGCGGGTCCTGCTGTCGGGCACCTACACCAAGGCGCTGGTGCTGATGTCGGTCGCGTTCATGGCGATGCTCGGCTCGATGATCCTGCTGCCGTTGTACCTGCAGAACCTGCGTGGCCTGAGCCCGTTGGCCACCGGTTTGCTGGTGATGCCGGGCGGGTTGGCGATGGGTCTGCTCGGCCCGACGGTCGGTCGCCTGTTCGACCGGTTCGGCGGACGTTCGCTGGTGATTCCCGGTTCGGTCGGCATCGCCGCCTCGCTGGCGGGCTTCACGCAGATCTCGATGACCATGCCGTACTGGCAGCTGCTGGCCCTGCACATCCTGCTCATGGTGTCGCTGGCCGCGGCCTTCACCCCGGTCTTCACCCTCGGTCTCGGCGCTCTGCCGCAGCACCTGTACTCGCACGGCAGCTCCATGCTGGGCACCTTGCAGCAGGTCGCCGCGGCTTTCGGCACCGCCCTGGTGGTGACGGTGATGTCGGCGCGCAGCACCACGCTGGTTGCCGATGGCGTCGACGCCGTCACCGCCCAGCTCGACGGCATGCGTTTGGCCTTCCTCGTCTCCGCCGCCTTGGCGCTGATCGTGATCGTCATGGCGGTGCTGTTGCCGAGCCGGGCCGCCGCCCCCGTGGAAGCCGAGGAACCGGAGACCGCGACGCCCGAGCTGGTCAAGGGCTGAACAAGGTTCGGCACCACCGAGCCCGGCCGCATCGCGCGGATTCCGGGGTCGTTGCCACAACGCCGTTCGACTGGCTTCCGCCAGGAACTCGGCTGAGCGCTCGGCTGGTCTTTCCAGCCGAGCGTTTCGCGTAGGCGGCAATCGTGCGCGGTGACTTCGTTCGCATGTTCGGGAGGGACGGTGCCGGTCGGTAGACCTCCGCGGAGGCGATCGCTTCGACGCGCGAGGTGGTGACCACGCTCACGCCGTCGCGGGCCGGCCACGGAAAGAGAAGAGCGAGCGTCCGCCGTAAAGGCACCACACGGCGATGACAGGGTCGCAGATGGCGCAGCCGAGGGACGAGTCGTGGGCGAACGGGATGATGGGGTTGCCCTCGAAGTGGTGCAGTAGATCCCAAGCGGTGTGCACGAGCCACGCGATCCCGATGAAGGTCCAGGACTCCAATCCGCGGTAGGCGCAATACGTGACGACGGCGGTGAAAGCGAATTCCCAGCCGCCGAATCCACCGCCGCTGAGGTAAGCGGCGCCCGCGCCCGCGACCATGACGGCATTGAAACGGCGGCGCTGGGGCTCGGGGATGGCCGACATCGCCAGCGCGTAGAGGACGCCAATCAGCACCGGCGCGACATACATCATCTTTCGCTGATCTCCTTGTGTGACAGCCCCTTCGGGATTCGAACCTATCCAGCCGATCGATGGCCTCCCAGAGACATTCATGCCAGGTTCCACCGGGAATTCGCCACCACCAGTGGTTCTTCTCGGGTTCCGAAAGGGGTGTCCGGGAGTACGAAGACGACCGGTGGTCGCGGTCACAGGCCGATTGAGGGCGGCATGGGCGGGTATGCGGCGGATGTCAGCCGACTAGTGAATGGGAGGTATGCGATGCCGGACCATCAGACCGGACCGCGAGAAGCTGTCGAGGGTGTCGTCGAGGACGTCAAGGGGAAGGCGAAGGAAGCCGCCGGCGTCATCACCGGTGACCAGGACCTGAAGAAAGAGGGTCGCGCGCAGCAGGACAAGGCCGAATCCCAGCGGGAGGCGGCGCGCAAGGAAGCCGAGGCCGAAAAGGCCCGGGCGGAAGCGGATCTCGATGAGGCGCGCCAGAACGCGTACGAGAGCGGGAAGGACGTCTAGTTCCCGGTGCGGAATTCGATGCGGCGGTGGGGCGCAACGCCCCCTTCCCGGTCGGCGACGAATCGTCGCCGACCGGGCCGCCGACCACTCCGCGGAGGAAGAGCTCGCGGTCAGCGGCGCGCACCCGGTGCCGAGCACAAGGTGAGATCCGCTCATCGCGACGACGAAGCGCGCTCGCTCAGCAGTTGCTAGGTGCGGGCACACCCTTGAAGCGCGCTTCCAGCCAGGCCAGAGCCGACGGCATCCCGAGCACCGCGGCGGACAAATGGTCTGGGCTGAGGAACTTCTCGTATTGGGCTTGCACGCCCGCCTCACAGTAGCGCCGGAGCGTGTGGTCGACCGACTCCACCGGAATCAGCGCGTCGTGCTGTGCGCGCCACTGGAATACCGGCATGGCCGGGATATCGGCGGAGAGTTCCAGACTGTTCTCCTCGAGCACGCCGCGCGCGCGCTGATCGCTGGCGAGCGAGTTCGATGCCGCGACGTCCACGATGGCGCGACCGGCGCCGACCAGCAGGATCTCGTTGGTGCAACTGTCGGCGATCCGGTCCCGGACCGACAATCCGACCGAGTTCAGGTGTTCGCTCACCGGCAATCGCGCCGGGTACTCCCGCTCCAATCCGATGGCGGCCGCGAAGGCGAGCCCGAACGCCGCGTGCGGCGCGTAGCCGATGCCCTCGATCATCTTGACCAGGTTCGTCGGCACCCCGCCCGCGGCGACGCCGACGAGCGGCAGTTCCGGCGCGTAGGTCGGCGCGAGCGCCGCCGCCCACGCGCTCGCCATGCCTCCGCCGGAGTAGCCGAGCATGGCGACCGGGCTGTCGGCCAATCCGAGTTCGGCGACCCGCCGTGCGGCGCGGATGCCGTCCAGGGTGATCATGCCGCCGAGTTTCGCCGCGCCGTAGGCGCTGGTCGGCCCGAGATGGTCGGGGAGAGCGACGGACCAGCCGCGCAGCAGCAGAGCGTTGAGGGCGGGCGCTTCCCGCACCTCCAGACTCGGGTCGCTGGTGTAGAGCACGCGGGACACCGCGCACCGGGTGCCGAGTCCGTTGATGATGTGCTGATAGGACAGCAGCGGCCCACCGGGGGCGGGATTCGGCGGGGTCAGCACGGTGGTGGTGGCCGCGATCGGCTCGCCCGCGGAGTTGGTCGAGCGGAACTTGATCATCGTGACCGTCGCGCCGGGGAAGGCGAGTAGGCCGGGCATCGTCCGTACCGCGAGGACGTCGCCGGGTGCGGCGCGGTCCAAGCCGGCCGGAGTGGCGTAGAACGGATCGGGATCAGGTGCGGGATAGATCGGTTGAGCTGTGGCCTGCGGTGTGATCGCACAGAGCGCGGCCGCGGCGGTGGCGATGACCAATCGAAGCATGGCTTTCGGCGACTCCCATTCATCACGACGTGCTGTTTCGTAACGCTGGTGTGCTGAAGTCTTATGCTCCGAAGACCGGTCGCTGCGACCGATGTCCGGACCTGGACACTCTAGGGGACGATCGGAAAAAGCCGAGGTAGCCGCGCCGCTCAGGGACGGCGGGGCGCTCTGCTCGCTCGTCGGCTACCGTGGCCCGGTGCTTCTGCTGGTCGTCGGCGTGGTCCTGCTCGGTGTGTTCGCGGTGCGATTCTGCAGGGACCGCAGGCGGCTGGGGCACGGTGTGTATCTGCTACTCGGGACGGCGTTCGTCGGCGCATGGGCGGTCGACCGGCTTGCCGACGACGATCTTCCGGTGGTGCTCGCGCCACTGCTCGTGCTCTTGTCGCCGCTGTTGGTGCTGGTGCTCGCCGGGCTGTTGATCGCCAACGGCGCGCAATTGGTGCGCCGTGAGGGGTGGCGTATCCCGAACCTGCTGCCGTTCGGGCTCGGCATCGCGCTCTTGGCGCCGTATGTCGTACTGGCTCTCGCCCTCTCGACCGAGAACTTCTGGTTCGTGGTCCTGCTGGCCTCGCTGACTACCGCGATCGGCTACATCGGGTTCCTGTTCGCGGCGTTTCTGCTGTACACGCTCTGCTACGGCCTGCTGCCCTATCGCCGCGGGATGGAGGCGATCGTCGTGCACGGCGCCGGGTTGGTCGAGGGCGACGTGCCGCCGCTGTTGGCCGCGCGCCTGGATCGGGCGCTCGAGGTCTACGGCGGCGAGGCAGAGCGGGGGCGCGCCCCGCTGCTGATCGTCAGCGGAGGTAGAGGATCCGACGAGGAGGTCTCCGAGGCGTCGGCGATGGCGGAGTACCTGATCGACCACGGCGTGCCGGAATACCAGGTGGTGCTGGAGGATCGGTCGGGCACCACCGAGGAGAACCTGCTCTTCACCAAGCGGCTGCTCGGCGAACGCGGCGCGGCCGCGCGAATGGTGTTGGTGACAAGCAACTTCCACATCCTGCGCACGGCGATCCTGGCACGCCGCCTGGACCTCGATGCCGAGGTGACGGGTGCCGAGACCGCTTTCTACTACCTGCCGAGCGCGTTCCTGCGCGAGTTCGCCGCGCTGTTGGTGGCCTACAAATGGACCAACGTGGTAGCGGGTGTTGCCCTGGTTTCGCTTCCGGCGCTCGCCCTGCTCGCCACCCGGGGCTGAACTCAGCCGCCGAAGCTCTTGTGCGGAACGCCCACGGTCAGGCCGCCGTCGATGACGAACTCCGCTCCGGTGGAGTACGACGATTCGTCGCTGGCCAGGAACGTCACCAGGGCGGAGACCTCGGCCGGGTCGGCGGCGCGGCCGAGCGGGATCTGCAGGAAGTCCTCGGGGATGTTCTCCGTCATCGGGGTCCGGATCAGGCCGGGGTGCACGGAATTCACCCGGATCTTGTACTGCGCCAGCTCGAGCGCGGTGGACTTGGTCAGCCCGCGCACGGCGAATTTGGTGGCCGTGTAGCCGTGCAGGCCCGGGCTGCCGCGCATGCCCTCGACGGAGGAGATGTTGATGATCGAGCCGCCGCCCGCCTCGATCATGGCGGGCGTGGCGGCCTGCATGCCGAGGAACGTGCCGGTCAGGTTGATGTCGATGATGCGCTGCCATTCGGCCAGCTCGAACGCGACGAGCAGGTTGCCGTTCACGATGCCTGCGTTGTTCACCAGGACGCTCAGCGACCCGAACCGCCCGACCGCCTCGCCGACGGCTTTGCGCCAGTCGTCCGGCTCGCGCACATCGAGGTGGACGTAGGCGGCGTTGTCGCCGAGTTCCGCGGCGACCGCGGCGCCCTCGTCGTCGAGCACGTCGCCCAGCACGACTCGCGCGTCCTCGGCGATCAGCGCCCTGGCGTGCGCCGCGCCCATGCCGCGCGCTCCGCCGCTGATCAACGCCACCTTGCCGGTCAACCGCCCCATGCGGGGTACCTCCGTCTCTCGAACCTTGCCTGCAACACGTTACAGAAGTGCACCCCTGTGTCGGCGCGTTCGCGACAGTAGCGCAGGCTCGCGACGGGGCGTAAGTGCCCATGTCATCCTGTGGCGGCGGATAGTTTCATGATGCGTTGCCGTACCCGACCGGCGTCTGCGCCCTCTGGTTCGCGGCATGTGTCATGATCGTATAGAACGTGTTCTAATTATTGTCCTCCGTGTGACCACCTGGGAGGTGCGCCATGACGGACATCGGCCGAAGTGTGACGCGGTTCGGCGGACGTTTCCGGGTGCCGGATATCGCCGAGGTGCCCGGCGGCCGCCTGATCGAGCTGGCGGGCCGGGGCCGGACCTACGTGGTCGACATCCCCGGCCCGCCGAACGCACCCGCGCTGGTGCTCCTGCACGCCACCGCCTGCACCGCGTACCTCACCTGGTTCCCGTCGCTGGCGGCGCTGGCGCGGCGGTACCGCGTGATCCTGTTCGACCAGCGGTGGCACGGCCGTGGCATCCGCTCCGAGCGGTTCACCCTGGAGGACTGCGCCGACGACGTGGCGGCCGTGCTCGACGCGCTGCACGTCGAGCGGGCCATGTGCGCGGGGTTCTCGCTGGGGGGAATCGTGAGCCTGTTGGCCGGACGCCGCCATCCGGAGCGAGTGAGCGGTCTGGTGCTCTGCGCGACGCCCTATCGGTTCCGGGAGAAATGGCGCGAGCACGCTTTCCACCGAACGTTCGGCGCTCTCGCCGCCGCGGTGCAGCCGTATTCCTACCGCCGTGCCGAGAAGCTCGCGGGCGGTCTGCCCGAGCTTCCGGAGATCACATGGACGCCTGGGCGACTGAACCGCTGGGCACTCGGCGAGTTCCGCAGCACCAGCGGATGGGCGCTCACCCAGGTTCTCGCCGTGGTGGGGCGCTTCGACGCGACCGCGTGGCTGCGGGAATTGACGATGCCGACGGCCGTGGTGGTCACCACCCGGGACCGGGCTGTTCCCGTCTATCGGCAAGTGGAGATGGCGACCATGATCCCGGGGGCGAGTATGCACCTGGTCGCGGCCGGGCACGCGTCGTGCGTGCTCGAGGCCGACCGGTTCGTGCCCGTGCTGCTCGAAGCCTGCGAGACCGTCGCCGCGAAGATCTGAATCGCCCGGCTGGGGCGGCCCTGTCCGGCGGCGGTGGCGAACAGGGTGGCGGCACTCAGCCGGATTTCCGCGCCGCGGAAAGCAATTCGTCGACCACGCCCGAGACGGCGTCGGCGAGCGCGGCGATGTCGGGCACGAGTTCCTTGCAGGCGATGAAGCCGAAATTGAGCTTGTCGTTGTTCGACAGCACGGTCACTGTCAGGCCCGCTCCGTGGAACACCGGCCCGAACGGGTACATCCCGTCGACCCGGACACCGAGGAAGTACAGCGGCATCGGCGGGCCGGGCACATTGGACACCACGAGGTTGTGTACCACCGGGTGCATCTCGGCCAGCTTGAGTGAGGAGTACATCCGTGCCGCGAGCCGGAAGGTGTTCGGCGGGGCGTACTTCGACCAATCCTGCAGGAAGTCCGCACCCATCGCTTCGTGCTCTTCCTTGGCGCCCCGATTGTTCTCTGCCACCTCACGCAGGCGTTCCACCGGGTCGGCGACGTCGGTGCCGAGCCGCGCGAAAAGCGTGGACACCTTGTTCACCCCCGCCGTGTGCCGGGTCGACTCGTGTACCGACACCGGAACCGACGCGATGAGCGAGCGGTCGGGCAACTCGTCGCGCTCCGCCAGATAGGCGCGCAACGCGCCGGCGACCACGGTGAGCACCACGTCGTTCACCTTGACGCCGAACGCGGAGCGGATCTCCTTGATGGCGTCCAGTTCGGCGTCGGTGAACGCGACCGCGCGGTGCGGCGTGATGGCGAGATTGAACGGCGTGCGGGGAGCGGAGAACGGTATCGCCATGCCCGCCTTGTTCTCGCGGCGGCGCTGCGCGAATCCGGCGACCACGCCGACCGTCTTCGGCAGCATGCCGACGATGCCCGCTCTGGTCGGGAACTTCACCACCGCTTCGGCCAGCAGTTGCCAGTCGCTGGGTTTGTGTTCGGGCCGCCACTCGTCGTCGGGCACGGTCTTCGTGACTCCCGGCTCCGGATCGCACAGGTGCATCATCAGGTTGGCGCCGGTGATCCCGTCGACGGCGGCGTGGTGGTATTTGCAGATCACCGCCACCTTTCCATCGTCGAGACCCTCCACCACGGACATCTCCCAGAGCGCGCGGTCGCGATCCATGGGACGGCCGGCGATGTCGCCGACGAGTTCGGCGAGTTCGCGGCGCCCGGCCGGCGCCGCGATAGCGATCCGGCGGACGTGGTAGTCGAGATCGAAGTTCTCGTCCTCCACCCAGACGGGATGGTCGAGGTTCAGCGGCACCTCGTACACGCGGCGGCGCATCTGCGGAATGAGCGGTAGTCGCCGGGCTAGTTCGGCTTTGAATTTCTCGAACGAGTAGTCACCCGACGACGGGTCGAGGATCAGCAGCGCGCAGACGTGCAGGTGCTGGGTCCCGGTTTCCAAGTAGAGAAAGCTGGCATCCAATCCGGTCAATCGTTCCATAGCCAAAGACTACTAGAACACGTTCTAGTTTTGTGCCGGAAACGGCCGGTGTGGCCACTGTCGCGAGTCGTGTCACCGTACAGCGGGCTGCGACCGATTTGTGTGTTACTGAAAGTTCTATATATGTGTATGATCCTTGCTACGGACACGTAGGAATCGCGCGAGGGTGCGACGCGTGAGGATCGAGGAGTACCGATGCAGTTACTTCGCAGGGCAGGCCGACGGCCCGAGACCGACCCCGGCGCGGTGGCGCTGCACGCCCGCAACGTGCGATTCGATTGGGCGGGCACGCCGCTGCGCTGGATGCCCGCCGAGCCCATCGCCTCGCACCTGATCAACGCGCTGAACCTGCTGCTGCCCGAGGGTGAGCGCATGTTCTGCGCCACGTACACGGAGGCGCTGCCGTACGTGCGGGACGAGAAGCTGCGTGAGGCGATGCTCGGATTCATCGGCCAGGAATCGATGCATGCCGAGACGCACGACAAGGTGCTGCACGAGGTGCTCGCCGTGCACGGCATCGATCCGCAGCCCTATCTGCGTCAGGCCGAGTACCTGTTCCGCCGGACGCTCGGGCCGAGGGAGATCGGCGGCGTCGCCGAACGGCAGGTGATGATCGAGCGGCTGGCCTTCATCGCGTGCCTGGAGCACTTCTTCGCCTACCTGGGCGACTGGATACTCAACGCGGATCTGGAGCGATTCGGCGCCGACCCGCGGATGGCGGATCTGTTCCGGTGGCACGGTGCGGAGGAGGTCGAGCACCGGCACGTCGCACACGACGTGGCGGTGTACTTCGGCGCCGGATACCTGCGGCGCGCGGGATTGATGCTGCTGGTATTCCCGATCTTCCTGACCTTGGTGGTGCGCGGCGCCAAGTTCATGGTGCACCAGGACCACGAACTGCCCGACCTGGGTTATCCCCGGCTGCTGGCGCGGGTCCTGGGCGCGATGTGGCGCGGCGCGTTGCCCGGCGTCCCCTCGCTGCTGTGGAGTGCGGTGAGCACGTTCAAGCCCGGATACGACCCGGAGACGGTGGGGTCCACCGCGCAGGCGGTGGCATATCTGGCCAAATCTCCGGCGGCGCAGGCGATCGCCTCGTGAGGCCGCCCGTTCCCGGTCGGCTGCCCGCGGACCTGTTCGGCAAGCGCGATCGCGATCGCACCGTGCGGGTGCTCGACGCGGTGGCCTCGGCGCGACTGCGCTGGACCACCCTGGTCAACCGGCGGTATCCGCGTCCGAGAGTGGACGACCGGCGGCTCGCGCTGGTGGTCACCGAGCGGCGGATCGAGGCGCACGATCAGGACGTGGTGAGCCTGCGGCTGGCCGCCGCCGACGGGCGCGCGCTGCCGCCCTGGCGGCCCGGCGCCCACCTCGACCTCGAGCTGCCTTCCGGCCGCCTGCGGCAGTACTCGTTGTGCGGCGATCCCGCGGACGTGCGCGCCTACCGGGTGGCGGTGCGGCGCATCCCCAATGGCGACGGTGGTTCGGTAGAAGTGCACGACCACCTCCCGGTGGGGTCGCCGATCGTGGTGCGCGGCCCGCGCAACGCGTTCCCGTTCGCCGTGCCGGGCTACGGATCCGCCGCTTCCCGCCTGCACTTCGTCGCGGGCGGCATCGGGATCACGCCGATCCTGCCCATGGCCAGGCTGGCGCACCGGCTCGGGGTCGAGTGGTCGATGGTGTACACCGGGCGCAGCCGGGACGCTTTGCCGTTCCTGGACGAGCTCGCGGGCTTCGGCGGCCGCGTCGTCGTGCGCACCGACGACGAGCACGGGCTTCCGGACGCAGGCGCGCTGCTGCCCGCCGTCGAGCCCGACACCGCGGTTTACTGCTGCGGCCCCGCGCCGATGGTCACCGTCATCGCCGAGGCCGTGCGCGCGACGCCGTACGTGGAACTGCACTCCGAGCGGTTCTCGCCGCCGCCGATCGTGGACGGCGAGCCGTTCGAGATCCAATTCTCCTCCACGGGGGAGGTCGTCGAAGTCGGCGCGGATCGCACCGCGCTCGACGTCATCCTCGCGTCCCGGCCCGACCGTGCGTACTCGTGCAGGCAGGGCTTCTGCCGCACCTGCAAGGTCCGCGTGCTGGCAGGCGAACCCGACCACCGCGACAGCGTGCTCACCGACGCCGAACACGAGGCGGGCGAGATGCTCGTCTGCGTCTCGCGCGCCCAGGGCGGGCGCCTCGTGCTCGATCTGTGACCCGACCTTCCGCTGCCAAGGAGAATCCCGATGACCACCACCGAAACCTCAGCGCTCGCGGCTACCGAACGAACCGTGCGCAGCGGCGAATTCGATATCGCCGTATACGAGTACGGCGACCCGTCCGCGGAAACCATCGTGCTGGTGCACGGCTGGCCGGACACCCATCACCTCTGGGACGCGGTCGTGCCGCTGCTGGCCCGCCGCTTCCACGTCGTCGCCTACGACACCCGCGGGCATGGGCGCTCCACCCGCACCCGGCGCACGGCCGACTTCCGGCTCGATCGCCTCGCCGCGGACTTCTACGCCGTCGCCGACGCGGTGAGCCCGGACCGCCCGGTGCACGTGCTCGCCCACGACTGGGGTTCGGTGCAGGTGTGGGAAGCGGTGTGCGAGCCTCGTGCGGCCACCCGGGTCGCGTCGTTCACCTCGGTGTCGGGGCCGAACCTCGACCACGTCGGCAAATGGATCCGCCATCGGCTGTCGCGTCCGACGCCGCGCAACGTGTGGCAGCCGTTCACTCAACTGCTGTCGTCGGCCTACACCTTCTTCTTCATGACACCCGGGCTGCCGCGCGCCGCCTTCGGCCTGCTGGGCACCGAAAACGTTTGGCGGCGAGTCGTCTCGATCATGAACGAGACCGCGCCGTCGAACGTGCGTCTCGGTCCCACCTTCCGCGCCGACCTCGTCGACGGCCTGCTGATCTACCGCGCGAACATCGTGCGGCGCGTGCTCGCCCCACGCGAACGGCACACCGAGGTGCCGGTGCAGCTGATCGTCGCCGGGCGCGACATCGCCGTACGTCCCGCGGGATTCGACGACGAACACAAGTGGACCGAGCGGCTCTGGCGGCGAGACGTACCCGCCGGGCACTGGATGCCGTTCTCGCATCCGGAGCTGCTGGCCACCGCGACCACGGAGCTGATCGACACGCTGGGCGGCGCGGCAGCGCCCCGGACCTTGCGCCGCGCCGAAGCGGGCCGCACCGCACGGTCGTTCGAAGATCAGCTGGTGGTCATCACCGGTGGCGGCAGCGGCATCGGCCGTGCGACCGCGCTTGCCTTGGCCCGTCGCGGCGCGGAGATCGTGGTCTCCGACATCGATCCGGCGGCGGCGAAGGAGACCGCCGAGCTGATCGCCGCCGAACACGGTGTGGTGCATGCCTACCCACTCGACGTCGCCGACGAAGACGAGATGCGGGCGCACGCCGCGACGGTGCTGGAGAACCACGGCGTCCCCGACATCCTGATCAACAACGCCGGGATCGGACAAGCCGGTGCATTCTTCGAGACCTCGGCGGCCGACTTCGACCGGGTGCTGCGGATCAACCTCGGCGGTGTGGTGAACGGCTGCCGTGCCTTCGGGCCCGCCATGGCCGAGCGGGGCCTAGGCGGGCACATCGTGAACCTCTCCAGCATGGCGGCCTACAGTCCGCAGCAGGGATTCAGCGCGTATTCCACCAGCAAGTCGGCGGTGTTCATGTTCTCCGACTGCGTACGCGCCGAATTGGCGGCTCGCGGGATCTCGGTGCACACCATCTGCCCGGGCATCGTGCACACCGATATCGTGGCGCGCACCCGGTTCTCGGGCGTCAGCGCGGAGGAGGAGAAGCGCAAACAGGAGCGCTACGACAACCTCTATCGGATGCGGCGTTACGGCCCGGAGAAGGTGGCCGAGCAGATCGTGCGCGCCCTACAGCGGAATCGCAGCATCGTGCCGGTGACGCCGGAGGCACACCTGCAGTACCACTTCGGTCGGCTCGCGCCCGCCGTCGTCCGGTTCCTGGCGGCGCGGGTGAAGCTGACCTAGTGCCGCGTCCGGATAGGTCGCTGCGGTAACCGTGTGTCGTGTCGGCCTGGCGTGTTGATCGGGGATCCTGCTGCTGAAGGTGGTGCCGGTGGCTCGGAGGCCGGATGTGTTCGTCGGAGGTCGATGTAACGGTTGCCGGCTGTGCTGACACTGAGCCTTCTGAAGCTATCCGCTTGGAAGGAGACTCCATGTACGACCCCCCGTTGCCCACGTCCGCAGAAGCAGCCACCGCGGCGGCGGGCTCCGGCCCACGCGGCGGCGGCGATGCCGAGCAGCCCTGGGCGCTTCGCATGCTGGAAAGCCGGGTGTCCGGACGCTGGGCGGTCACAGTCGCGATCGTGCGAATCGTGGTCGGCGCATTCTTCGTCCTCGCCTCCACCTCGAAGTTTCCGTTCTCGAGTTACTACGAGGAAGAAGCGGCCGCGTTCGTGGAGTGGGGCTTTCCGGATTCGGCCCTGATCGTCATTCTGGTCGGCCTGCTCGAGTTGGGCTGCGGGGCGCTGCTCGTCCTCGGCCTCGGTGCCCGCCTGGCCGCTGCCGGGCTCGCGGCCACCATGGTGGGCGCGATCTGCACCGCCGGGATACAAGAGGGCGGCTACTTTCACCTCGGCCTCGCGCCGGCAATGCTGCTCGTCGCGCTCGCTCTGACCTGGACCGGAGCAGGCCCGGCGTCATTGGACTCCCGTGTGGCCGTGAAAGTGGGGGGCAAGCGATGAACTATTCCGGTGTAGCCGACCCGAGCAACACGTTGGTGCGCGTGGTACCTGCCGAGGCGAAGGACCTGGCTGCTGCCGCTGCCCAACTGCTGGTGGATTTCAACCGGGAATACAACGATCCCGCCCCTGATCCGGCGTGGCTGGCTGATCATCTGTCGACGTTGATCGCGGGCGGAGACACCAGTGTTCTACTCGTCGGTGATCCGGCGGTCGCAGTGGCTGTACTTCGGTTCCGGACCAGTACGTGGTCGGCGAATTCCGAAGCCTATCTCGCCGAGTTCTACGTGATTCCGCCGCTGCGTGGACGCGGCATAGGCTCAGAGTTCCTGATGGCGATTCTCGATCACGCCCGCGAACGCGGGGCGACATACATGGATCTGACCACCACCGAGGAAGACCGCGCCGCACGCCGCGTCTATGAGAAACACGGTTTCGATTGCCACGAAGGCAAAGGCCGAGGGCCTGTTTCGCTGTACTACGAACTCGACCTGGACTGAAATGAACGGGCATCCGTTCTCACGACCGGATTGCCGGCTTCGACTTCGGGCCGCACTCAGCGAAGCCCGGCGGCCCTCTCGCCTCGCACGCCTGGAGACACGGATGTCGAAATGGAACGACACAGAGGAAACCGTCCTGCTCGCTGGCTTGCGGAACGGTGATGCGGCCACGTTCGAGCTCGTCTTGGACAACTGGTCAGGTGGGATGATCCAGGTAGCGAGAAGTTACGTCTCGACCCACGAGTCGGCCTGCGAGGTGGTGCAGGAAACCTGGATCGCCGTCATCCGCGGCATCGACAAATTCGAAGGTCGCTCCTCGTTGCAGACTTGGGTGTACCGCGTCTTGGTCAACACGGCCAAACGCCGTGGTCTCCAGGAAGCTCGTAGTGTTCCGATGAGCTCTTTGGAAAAAGACACCGGACCCACGGTTGACTCCGCGTTGTTTCGACCCGAGGGAGAGCCGTACGCGGGTCACTGGTGGTCGCCGCCGACGCCGTGGCCCTCACCGGAGCAGGCCTTGCTCGACGACGAGGTGCGCGCGGTGATAGCCGCGGCGCTCGAACAACTGCCTGCTCGACAACGCATGGTGATCAACCTGCGCGATGTGCTCGGCTACGGGTCGCACGAGGTCCGCGAGATACTCGAGATCTCCGCGGCCAACGAGCGAGTATTACTGCATCGTGCGCGTGCTTTCGTCCGAGGACGACTGGAGGAGTACTTCGCCTCGGCCGAGAACACCCACCGGCGAATGAACAGGAAGGTGCCCTGATGGAGGCAATTCACTGCATCGACCTTGTCGAACGGGTCACCGACTTTCTCGAAGGCGCCCTGAGCGAGGACGAAGAGCGACGGTTCCTCGCCCATCTGCAGTACTGCGACGGGTGCGACCGCTATCTCGACCAACTGCGCCACACCATCAACGCGCTGAACCACCAACCCTCGCCCGGCCTGTCCAATGAAATGAAAAAAGCGCTGCTGGCAGAGTTCCGTTCCCAATCCTACTGAGCGCTTCATAGAACTCGCCCGCAGCACGCAAACTCAGGCCGTGACTGTTCGACGATGTCGTGGGACCGGGGTTGAAGTCGTGATCATCTGTCGCACGTACGATTCCGACACCTGCATCAGCTTCACGATCAACCCGACCGGCTGATGCTGCGCAGAGACCATCGCCACCACCGCTCACGCGCCCGAGAGCAACCGGCCACCCGGTGACAGTGACAGCATCAACCTTCCTGGACGCGGCACTAGGAAGCGGCGGTCCGAGCGAGTTCGGCCTCGATGGTGACGACTCGCTCGGCCTCGATACCCCACGGGTGCTCGACACCGACCCGCCGGTCCAGATCCCACAGCACGCATTCCTCATCCGGAGCGGCCACGAACGACCACGCCACCACCGTACGGCCGAGTTGCTCCGCCATGGTTCCGTGCGACTCGTCGGCAGGCCCGTCGCCTTCCGGGAAGTGGTGCAGGAAACGACCATAGGCTCTCGCGCAGAAATCGGCGTAGCGCTTGGTGCACAGGATCAACCCGTGCCATGCCTCGTCCACCGCGTGCGACGGCATACCGATCACCTGGTCGTCGCGCATGGCAGCGCCGCAGCAGAGCAGCCATTGCCGCAGGCCCGTGGCCACCAGTTCCCTTGACTGCCAAGGGCAGGTCTTGTACACGGCCTCGGGCAGTTCCAGCGCGTCGACGGCGGCGCGCACGGTCGCCAAGTCGATATCGTGCGCGGTGGGCCTGCGGAACCTGAAGTTCACCACAGTTCACTGTACGTGCGGCCGATCGGCCGCTACCGTTTTGACATGAGCGCACTCATCCTGTTGTTCATCCTGTTGATGGTGCTGCTCCTCGTGGCGGTTCCGATCATCGTCGTAGTCGTCATCATCCGCTCGCAGCGCAATCAGTTTCCGCCGCCGCCACCCTACGGTCCGTGGCGCGGCGGGTACCGGAGCGGAGGATATAACGAGGGGGGATCCAATGACCCGTTCTGGGCCGCCGGTGGAGCCGGATTGATCGGCGGATTCGACCAGCCGCACGGGGGTGGGCATCACCCTCATCATCACGGCGGCAGTTGCGGCGGTGGAAGCGGCAGCAGTTGCGGCGGGGGGAGTAGTTCCAGCTGTAGTGGCGGCAGCAGTTCCAGCTGTGGCGGCGGCAGCAGCTCGAGTTGTGGCGGCGGCAGTAGTTCCAGCTGCGGTGGCGGCGGATCCTGACGCACGATTTGACCTCAACTCATCTTCAGGTTTCATGCTGATCTTCGTTCGAGACAGCAAGAAACGACGGAGGATGAGTCATGCGGGTTGTGCAGGCCGTTGAGTTCGGTGGACCGGAAGTGCTCGTGGTGCGCGAGCTGCCGGATCCGGTGGCCGGGCCGGGAGAGGTGGTCGTCGATGTGGCCGCCGCGGATGTGATGTTCCTGGACACCCGACTGCGGAGCGGCTGGGGAACCGACTTCTTCGCCATCGAGCCGCCCTACGTGCCCGGCGGGGCGATCGCCGGCGTGGTGTCCTCGGTCGGTCCCGACGTCGATCCGGCGTGGGTGGGCAAGCGGGTGTCTACGCCGACCGCGGCCAGCGGCATCGGCGGCGGCTTGCCGATCGGCGGATACGCCGAGAAGGCGCTGGCCAAGGTGGACACGCTGGTCACGGTGCCCGAGGAACTGACCGCGGCCCAGGCCGTCGCGCTCGCACACGACGGCAGGACCGCGCTCGCGGTGTTCGACCGCGCCACCGTCCGGCCGGGGGAATGGGTCCTCATCACCGCCGCGGGCGGCGGGCTGGGCATCCTGCTGATCCAGCTCGCCCGTGCGGCGGGCGCGAACGTCGTCGCCGCGGCGCGTGGCGCCACGAAGCTGGAACTCGCCCAGCGGCTCGGCGCCACCGCGGTGGTCGACTACTCCGCGCCCGATTGGGCGGCGAAGGCGCGCGCCGCCACCGGGGGCGACGGCGCGCACGTGGTGCTCGACGGCGCGGGCGGCGCGCTCGGCGAGGCCGCGCTCACGGCGGTCGCGGACGGCGGTCGCTTCCTCGGATATGGCGCTGCCGCAGGCGAATTCGCGACGCTGGACCAGGAGGCCGCGCAGGCGCGCGGTATCAACGTCTACGGGCTGTTCGACATCACCGGCGCCGAGACCGATTGGCAGGCGCTCGCCCGGCGAGCCCAGGAAGAGGTCGCCGCGGGCCGCTTGGAGGTCGTCATCGGCCAGACCTTCCCGCTCGACCGAGCCGATCAGGCGCATGCCGCCATCGAGTCCAGGACGGCGGTGGGGCGCACTTTGTTAACAGTGTGAACAAAGCGGCGAACTGGACAATCGACGTAGTGCGCTGCCTGGGCGACGGCGCTAGGGTGCCGGGGTGGAAACTCTGCTCGTCGTCGGCATCGTGATCGTGGTCCTCGGCTTCGTCGTCGCTGTCGTGCAATTTGCCAGCCGGCCACCCAAGGATGCCGAGCCATGGCACGACCGTGACGACGCCGAGGACTACGAAGACGACTGGGACGAGGATTACCGCGACGACTGACCCGCCGGGGTCAGCACCACGACCGCGATGGGCCGCTTGGTCAGCTTCTGATAGGCGCTGTAGCGACCCTGATTCACCTTGTCGACGATCACCCACCGCCGGGCGTAATCGGGATCATCCGGCAGCGTCGCCCGTGCCCGCACCGTCAGTTTCCGCCGCCCGACCTGGATCTCACACTCCGGCCGCGCCTTCAGATTCGCCAGCCACCCCGGCGGCCGCGGCGATCCGCCATTGGACGCCGTCACCAGATAGTCCGCGCCGTCCCGCGCGTACGTCAGCGCCGAAGTCCGCTCCTTGCCGGACTTGCGCCCTACCGTCCGCAGCAACAACGTCGGATTCCCCAGCAGCAGCCGATGACCCACCAGCCCACCACTGTTCTCGTACACCCACTGATGCGCCTTCAGCACCTTCGTGAACAGACCGGCCATACCTGACCCTCCAGTAAGTTTCCGACCCCTCACCCTAAGCCAGCCGACTGGTCTGGACCCCACCGGACCCGGTAGCATCCCCAACGCTCGCGGTTTCCCGCGGCACGGGGCGGTAGCTCAGTCGGTTAGAGCCGTGGACTCATAATCCATTGGTCGCGGGTTCGAGCCCCGCCCGCCCCACAAACCCCTGTGCAACCTGCCGACAGCCCAGTCCACCAATGGCAGTCTGCGTCGCCGTCTGACTGTTCCGTTGCTCGCGTGCGGATACACCGGTGCGTCGTGCGAATGCGTGCAGACCCGGCATTGTCGATGCGTCAGTCCCGCCACATACTGCTCAACACGCAACAACTCAGCAGCGCCCCCAGGCGCGGAGTTCGGTCGGAAACACTCTTCGCAGAGTTCACACCATCGTCGGCTCGTCGAACGCCCGAGGCTCACGCAATTGGTGGTCGACCCTGAACTGGGTGCGCGGCGGTCGGTGACGGACTGAGCCGACTTCTGTAAACAGAGACGCCGGACCGACGGCACGTCTCAGCGAGCGTAAGTGCTGGAGGTGGCTCGCCGCCATCGCTGATCGGCCGACCAGTGTTCTCGGGGCTGAGAGGTGCTCAGGCTTCGTGGGATCATGTGCGCGGAGAGCGTGAGCGAGGTGCGGATGTGCCGGGTGAATCGTCAGCGGATGTGGTTGAGCAGAAACAACGGTTGGTGTTAATCGATCCGGGGTGGGACCAATGTGATCTGGATAGGTCTCCGCCGGAACATCTCGTCGTTGGTGGCTGGGATATAGTCGATGGCGTTGCTGGCCCCTTTCGACCGAATCCGGGTTATCGCCCCAGTGCGTCGAACGTGCCGACAGATCCGATCGATGCTATTCTCCGCACAATTGTGACCCGAGGGCAGCTGGGTACCGAGCTGGTCGCGGCTATTCGTAACTCCATAGTGGAAATCGGCTGCGATGAGGAAAACCGGCCGATCCTCGGTGCCGCAGTCGACGGCATATCCTGCGTAGTTGTCGTCACGGCAGAGGTGCAGAAAGCGCTCATCGACGTCGATCGGTGGATTCCAGTCCGCGGGCACATTCTTCCCGAGATCATCCCACCGATACCGACGTCCTGCTCAATCCTGAGGGCGCCGCCCCGTTTCGGCTGTGTACCGAAATTCTGTGTGCCGACGCCGAAACGTGACCGGTCGGCGCCGGCGAGCGGTCTACCTGAGTCGCTCGAACGGCTCGTCGTAGATGTCGTCTCCCGGCAGCCCTCGGACTTCGATAAAGGAGTGGGAGCCTTCCTTGGTGCCGAGTACCACATCGCCCTTGGCGCCGTACACAGGGCCGGACACGGCGTTGTGGGCTTCAAGCTCTGCGACCGCGTCCCGCCCCGTCGATGCTGCTGGGCTCGCAACATCACACCCTGTCAAGATTGTCGGACCCTTCGGATTCGCTTCGGAAATTACTCGATAAAACGGGTTATAGGCGAGATAATGCCCCAGTACTTTGCCTGGCGTTGCCACTTGGTGCACAGTTCCTCCCACCGCCACCTGTATCTCGGCTAACTCGGCAGAGGCATGAAAATTGACGTACTTCGGCGGAATTCTGGTGGCCCGGACAATGCCGGCCCAACGAGCGGAAAGAGGAAGTCCGGCGGAAATACCGGAGTCTTGAGCGCTCCGCCCATCGATGTACTGTTTGTCACTCCGGCGGTCCGGCTCGCGGGCCCATCTTCGAATGCGTGCGAGATGTTCGACGTCCCTGGGTAGTGCAACACCGATCATACGCCCACGATGATCACGGATTGGAGCGCTGAGTACGTCTTTGAATTCGAAAGAAACCAGCTGTCCACCACTCCAGCCCAATCCTATCGGCGACAACTGATCGGTCGTGTCCAAGGTGCGACTGGCCGAACTCGCCATCTCCGCGAATCTCTGGATCCCTTGGGATGAAGCGCCGGCACCAGAATCGACGGCCGTACCGACTCGTCCCCTGACTGCGGCCCACAAATCGGACACGCCTGTGGTGAAGATTCCCCTCGGCATCGGTTGTGGATCCTTAACTATGCGGCTGCTTATCGTAACGCTGTCATACGTGCCCGGGTTCTCGAGAGTGAGGAGCGTTCACGACGCGCTGGTTGCAGGGGTACGCGGCGGGCAGCGCAGTATGCCCAAACCGCATCCCGTGCCGCCATGAGTCAGGGAGGACCGAGGCTGCGGGCACTCATGGCGATTCGTGAGGCCGATGCCCTCGGGATGCAAGATCCGACTGGCAACAAGTCGGCGGTCACCGATGCCCTGAGTCGGGCCTACCGGGCATACGAATTTACCCGAGGGTTCGATCCGGACTGGGTGTATCTGCCAGAGGCCCTGCTGAGCGGTATGACGGGCATCATGCAGATGTACCTCGGTGAGCACGACGCCGCCGCGATTGACGGATCTGCCGTGTGGCCTGGTGAACAGGCCGAATGGCAGGCGCAGTGGGACGTAACCTGGTCCAGGCCGGGAACATCGCTGAAGGGTGCCACGTCCTCACTACGAACTTCGACGGCATCCAACAGATCGGGTCGACGCGAGTCCACCAGAAACTGGAAGGAGTGACCATTATCGTGCGACCGCACGCCCGAGTCCCGGAGGTGCGTGAGTTCCTGGGGATGATGTTGGCCGAGAAGGTTTAACTGTCATAACGGAGGTCGCCTGAAACTCACCGATCCAAGTAGCTGACAATCACGGGTACAAGAAACCGACAGGCAATCGAACAAAGGGTGAGCCGTCATGCTATTCGAATGGGTCGAGTCCGCCGGAGGCCCCCTGCTGATCGCACCCGAATCAGAATTTGGTCACTGGGGCGGCGCATCCGGCAGGGACGGACCCGTAGAAACATGCGGCGACTACGGCCGAGCCTGCTCGGTCGAGGGATACATCGGCCTGGTCAGGATCGGCTCTCAGCAGGCATTGGTTCTTGCAGACGAACCGGATCGCACGACATATCTCCCAGCCGAGCGGATGTTCCTGCGATGGGCAGGGGCAGACTCCGAAGAAGAACTCGTCGCCGCAGCGCGGCAAGCATTACAAGACCACATCGCATGGGATCCAGACGAAGAGGGGCTGCTGCACGGATAGGTCACATCGATCTGGCTTGCCGTGAGGCGGGCCTGGAAGGATGTCATCGTGCCCAAGCCCTATCCCCGCGAGTTCCGTGATGACGTTGTCCGCGTCGCTCGCAACCGCGACGAAGGCGTGACACTCGATCAGATCGCCGCGGATTTCGGGATCCATCCAGTGACGCTGACGAAATGGATGCGCCAGGCCGACGTCGACGAGGGCGTGAAGCCGGGGACCAGCACCAGCGAGTCCGCGGAGTTGCGGGAGTTGCGGCGCCGTAACCGGTTGCTGGAGCAGGAGAACGAGGTCCTGCGCCGGGCGGCGGCGTATCTGTCACAGGCGCAGTTACCGGGAAAACGTACTACCCGCTCGTGAGCGAGCTCGCCGCCGACGGGATACCCGTGGTGGTGACGTGCCGGGTATTGAAGATCGCTCGACAGCCCTACTATCGGTGGCTGGCCCGGCCGGTCACCGCCGCGGAACTGACCGAGGCGTACCGGGCGAATGCCCTGTTCGACGCCCACCGTATGATCCGGAGTTCGGGTACCGGTTCCTGGCCGATGAGGCCGCCGCGGCCGGTGAGCCGATGGCCGGGCGGACCGCGTGGCGGATCTGCTCGGCGAACAGGTGGTGGAGCGTGTTCGGTAAACCCCGCCGCGGCAGGTCCCGGCGTCCGGGTCCGGCTGTCCACGACGATCTCCTCCGCCGGGAATTCGCTGCGGATCGTCCGAACGTGTTGTGGCTCAGCGATATTTCCGAGCATCGCACGAGTGAGGGCAAGCTCTACATCTTGGTTGAGGGCGGGTGTGAGTCCACCCTCAACTACTCACCGAGCCATCGATTGATAGCGGCGATGTGGAGCGGGGCCAGGTAGCGGACGGTGAGTTCATCGAACCTGGTCGCCACTGCCCGATGCTGTTCGAGTTTGTTGATGTCACGTTCGACGGTGTTGCGATCGCGGTAGGTCACCTCGTCGAACGCAGGCGGCCTGCCACCGTCGGAGCCACGGCGGCGGCGGTGGCAGGCCTGATCGCCCGGGATCGCAATGGTCGCCCGGCCGCGATGCCGTCGAAGGTTTCCAGAATTCGCGCGGCAGGAATAGGCCTTGTCGGCCAGGAGTCGGTCGGGCGGCTACGCGGCCGCCCGTTCCCGAGCCGTGGCACCGCGATCTCCTCGAACACAGCAGGCATCTGCGGGCTGTCACCTGCTTGACCGTGGTGAGCAGCACCGACAGGGTCTTAGTCCATTCCGCAGGTAATTGAATCGTCATGAGTTCGAAGCCGCACTCGATACCGGTGCTCCGGATATCTCCCAGAAGTCGGCGTAGCGGCCGCCGTGGCGCAGTAGTTCGTCGTGGCTGCCCTGCTCCACGATCTGTCCGTTGTCGAGGAAGACGATGTGGTCGGCGTGTTGGACGGTGCGTAGTCGGTGGGCGACCATCACGACGGTGCGGCCTGTCATGAGGCGTTGGATGCCTTCGTGGACGGCTGCTTCGTTGACGGGGTCCAGGGCGGAGGTGACTTCGTCGAGTAGGACGATGGGTGCGTTCTTCAGTAGTGCGCGGGCGATGGAGACGCGTTGGCGTTCGCCGCCGGATAGTAGTGCGCCGCCTTCTCCGACGTTGGTGGTCCAGCCGTCGGGTAGGCGTTGGATCACGTCGTCGAGTCGTGCTGCGGTTGCTGCGGCGCGTATTTCGGTGTCGGTGGCGTCGGGGCGGCCGAGGCGTATGTTGTCTTCGATGGTGCCGTCGAAGAGGTAGACGTCTTGGAAGACGATGGCGTATTGCGCCATCAAATCCTGGGTGCTGATCGCGCGGACGTCTACACCGCCGACGCGTACCGCGCCTGTGTCGACGTCGTAGAAGCGGGCGAGTAGTTGCAGCAAGGTGCTTTTACCGGCTCCTGATGGTCCGACGATGGCGAGTCGTTGGCCCTGCGGCACGGAGAGCGAGACGTTGTCGATCACGGTGCGGCCGCCCGGCCGGAAAGTGACCGAGTCGAACTCCAGAGCATGGCCTACCGGCTGGATCGGTTCGGGAGGTTCCGGCAGGGGATCGGTGCGCAACACCATGTCGAGGCCGGCCAGACCGACGCGTGCGCTGCGCAGTTGACCACCGATTTCCGACAGGGAAAGCAGCGGGACCGCACAGCGGGCTGCCAGCACCAGGATCGCCAAAACCTCGGCTGTCCCGATGTTTCCGCCGAGGGCGAGGTAGGCGCCCAGGGCGAGCAGCGCGGTGAATATCGCCTGCACGGTGAGCGTCAGGCCCACTATGCCGGGCAGGGCCGAGAGCATGGAACGGCGAGCAGCGCGCTCGAGTCCTGACAGCGAGTCGTCGAGCAACTGGAAGCGTTCGGCGGTCCGGCCGCCGGCGCGCAGCACCGGCTGGGCTTGGAGATACTCGATGACTCTTCCCGTGGCCTCCTTGGTGCGTTCGGTTCGTTCCGCGTCGGCGGCGGCCATCGCACGTCCCGTCCAGGTCTGGATCGCCGCCACGATCGGGACGGCGGCCAGCGCGGCCAACCCCATCTTCCAGTCGAAGGCGAGCATCACGACGACGATCGTCAGCGGAGTCGCCGCGGCGGAGATGAGAGGCGCCAGCAGATGCGCGATCACGCTCATCGCTTGCAGCACACCCTCGCTGGCGAGGACCGACACCTCCCCGACGCGACCGGCGGTGAACCAGCCGAGGGGCAATCGAGCCAGGCGATCGCCGAAACGATGATAGACACCGCGCAACAGCGTGGTGCCGACGCGGAAACCGGACAGATCGCTGCGATAGCGCAGCGCCCCGTAGCCCGCGACCGCCGCCCCGAAGGCGATCAGCCAGGGCTGAGCGTCCGAAGGTGTGCTTCCGAACAGTGCCCGCAACACCGGAATCAGCAGTGCGTAGGACAGACCTTCGGCTATCGCGGTTGCCGTCATCAGGGCCACGGTGCGGCGCACGGGCTGGGCGTACTGGTCGCCGAGCACGCGCAGTAGCATTCGAATCATTTGGGCTCGTCTCCTCGGGTTCGATCGGCGGCGTTCGTGAGACCGTGCGTGCTCACGTTTCGCGGCCTTCTCCGCGGCCCGAATTCACGCTTCAGCACGCCACCGAGGGTTTCGGCCGCACCGGTGGACGCGGTTCGGTGGGATTGCCAGAATTCGGCGAATCTTCCGCCTCGTGTCAGGAGTTCGGTGGGTGTACCGCGTTCGATGATCGTTCCGTTCTCCAGCATCACGACGGTGTCGGCGTCGGTGATGGTTTCCAGGCGGTGGGCGATGACGAGGATGGTGCGGTCGCCTGTCAGCGCCGCCAGGGCTTGGCGTACGGCTTGTTCGGTGTGGGGGTCGGCGAAGGCGGTGGCCTCGTCGAGTACGAGTACGGGGGTGTCGGCCAGTAGGGCGCGTGCGAGTGCGATGCGTTGTGATTCACCGCCGGATAGTTCGATGTCCGCGCCGAGCATCGTGTCGTAGCCGTGGGGTAGTGCGAGGATGCGGTCGTGGATGTTGGCCAGTCGGGCGGCGCGTATCACCTCGTCGCGGTCGGCGTGGGGTACCGCGAGTGCGATGTTGTCGGCGACCGTGGCGCGGAGCAGGCGTACGTCTTGGAAGACGAACGAGACCATCCGATACAGCTGCCGGCTGCTGATGTGGCGTAGATCGACACCGCCCAAGGTCACCGAGCCGTGGGTGGGGTCGAAGAATCGCGGTAGCAGTTGCACCAGGGTGGATTTGCCGCTTCCCGACGGCCCGACGAGCGCGGTGACCGTGCCTGGTTCGAGCACCAGGTCGATCCCGCGCAGCACTTCGCGGTCGGTGTCGTAGCCGAATCGGACTTCCCGCAGTTCCACTCGGTGGCCCTGTGGGGTGCGCGGGTGTGCGGGTTGCGGCAGCGCCGGCACGGCCAGCACGTCCTGAATCCGTTCGACTGCGCGGCGGGCGGTTTGCAGATCATCGAAGCCGTGGCCCAGCGCCGCGACCGGAGCGGTCAGCCCGAGCCCCAGCAGCAGGAACGGCAGTAGATCCGCCGGGGCCAGCGAACCGTTCGTGATCAACACCGCGCCACCGGCCAGCACGACCAGCAGCACGAACGGCGGCGACAACACCACCTGCATCCCCGCGGCGATCCCGGCGAGACCGTGCACCATGCGGAGGAACGAGTCAGCGAAATCGTCTGCTGCCGTGCGGAATTTCCGGTGGGCCCGCTCGCCGGAGCCGAACGCCTTGATGACCGCGATGCCCTGTACGAACTCGACGGCCGCAGTCGCGATCCGGCTCATTCCCGCGTCGAACTCCTTCTGTTCGCGCAACCGGGTCGGGGTCATCATCAGCGGGACCAGCGCCACTGCCAGCACCACCGGTATCAATGTGATCAGGGTGAGCCGCCAGTCGACGGTGAACAGGTAGATCAGCGACACCAGCGGCACCACGAACGCGGCGACGAGATCGCCGGGGGTGTGGGCGATGAGCGGGTGCACGGCACTCACGTCCTTGCCGACGATCTTCGCCAGTTCGCCGGAGCTGCGCCGGGCGAACCAGCCGATCGGTACCCGGCCCAGCTGGGCGGCCAGTCGCCTGCGGAATGCCAGTTGCACCCGGCTGTCGAGCAGGTGTCCGATGCCGGACGATGCGGCCGTGAACAGCAGCCGGGCGAACAAGCCGACCGCGCCCGCGAGCACGATCATCCAGACATGACCGTGATCGATCGGCCCGTGTGCCAAGAGTGTTCGGCCCAGTTCGACCACTGCGAGCAACGGTGCCAGTCCGGCAACTGCGCCGATGATTTGCAGGATGACAACGGCGGCGAACCCGCCCAGGTAGGGGCGCAGAAATGCCGCCACGCTGCTTTGCGTCGAGGAGTCGATATCTGCTGGGGGTGGGGTGGACTGCTCCCTCGCCTCCGCGAGGTCGATGGTGGTCATCGTTCTCCTGTCTTCGTCAATCTCTTCGCGCTGGATAGCTGCGGGTTCGCGTGCGTCGCGCGCGCCCATAGATCGAGCCGGCTCGGGTCGGTCGGTCAGTCGTGAGCTGGTGGTTGCGGTGACGACTGAGAGCAACCGTCGGTGCCATCGAGTCCCCGGGGATCCAGAGCAGATCTTGACAGCGGAAAGATAAGCTGGTGCGCGCTAACTTGTCAATGTCTAGATTTCGGTCAGCCGGTATTCCCGGCCAAGGCTCGGCGCAGGGCCGCGGCGAGTTCCGCGTTCTGGCGCTGGGACATCTGGGCGGACAGGATCGCCTGCGATCCGTGGAACGTGCCGGGCCACTGGTGCAGCTCGACCGGCACACCCGCGCGCAACAGGCGCAGCGCGTAGTCGATGTCTTCGTCGCGGTTCGGGCAGAACTCCGCGGTGGCGATGTAGGCGGGCGGCAGCCCGGACAGATCGGTGGCCCGCGCCGGGGCGGCATACGGCGTGGCGGACGCGGATCCCAGGTAGTGATCCCACATCTGGGCGACTTTGTCGCGCGTCACGAAGGGGGTATCGGTGAAACGCCGAGCCGACCACGTCTGCTGCCGGTCGTCGAGAACGGGTTGGTTGAGCAGTTGGAAACGGATCGGCGGCCCCTGCTGATCGCGCGCCCGCAATGCCACCGCGGCCGCGAGTCCGGCACCGGCGCTGTGGCCGCCGATCGCGATCCGTGCCGGGTCGATGCCCAGTTCGGCCGCGTGCTCGGCCGTCCAAGTCAGTACCGTGTAGATGTCCTCATGTGCCGCGGGGTACGGGTGCTCGGGGGCCAAGCGGTAGCCCACCGAGATCACCGTTGCGCCGGAGCCGTTGGCGAGCAGCGCGCCCCACGGATGCTCGGTGTCCAGATCACCCATGACGAACCCACCACCGTGCAGCCACAGGATGGCTCCCTGCGCCGCGTGCGGCCGATAGATCCGTATCGGCACATCCGGGTCCCCAGGCACCGTGCGGTTTTCGACCTCCAGGTCCGCCGTGTCGGGCGCGGGTATCGCGGCGGCCAGTTCGGCGAGGTTCTCCCGGGCGGTGACCGGGTCGGCCAGGTCGGCAGGGGGGAAGAGCGAGACGAATGCTTCGAGTTCGGGATCGATGATCATGCCGACGATGGTCGCGTCCGCCAGGCATACTCCGCTTCCGGCGACGGGAGTCGCCGTCTACGCGAATACGCGTACGAGGATCGCGGTCGGCTGCGTCGGTCGTCGTATCGGTGGAAGCTGGAACGAGCACCGGGGCATACAGATGACGCTGCCGGGGGTCTGTCAGTGACCCATGAATCGGCGACAGCTACGGGGTGAAATCACTCAGCCCGGTCTGGTAGGCGATCACGACCAGCTGCGCGCGGTCGCGCGCACCCAGCTTCACCATCGCACGGCTGACATGGGTGCGCGCGGTGGCGGGACTGAGAAACAACGCGGCGCCGATCTCGTCGTTGCTCATGCCCTGACCCACCAGTGCCAGCACTTCGCGCTCACGGTCGGTCAGCACCGCGAGGCGGTCTTCGGCGGACTTGGCGGCCCTGCGCTGGGCGGTGAACTGGCTGATGAGGCGGCGGGTGACCCGAGGGGCGAGCAGCGCGTCACCGGCGGCGATCACCCGGATGGCGTGCAGGAGTTCGGCGGGGCCCGCGTCCTTGAGCAAGAACCCGCTCGCACCCGCCTGCAGCGCATCGAAGACGTTCTCGTCGGTATCGTAGGTCGTGAGGATCAGCACCCTGACCCGCTCCATGCCGGGGGCCGCGACGATCTCGGCGGTGGCCCGGATACCATCCAGCCGTGGCATGCGGATGTCCATGAGGACGACGTCGGGACGGCCGGCGCGAGCGAGTTCGACCGCTTCCGCGCCGTTGGTGGCTTCACCGACCACCGTGATGTCGTCTTCCAGATCGAGCAGCACTTTGAAGCCGGAACGGACCAGACGTTCGTCGTCGGCCAGCAGTACCTTGATCGGCGGCGTCGAGTTCACAGGCGCGATCCGACCGGGGTGAGGGGGAGGCGGGCGCTGACCTCGAACCCGCCATCGGGACGCGACGTCGCGTCGAGTTCACCGCCGAGCAATTGGCAGCGCTCCCGCATTCCGACGATGCCGCGTCCGGTCGTGGGCGAGCCGCCGGCGTGGTCCGGGGCGTGCGCGGTGTCGCGGCGTCCCGCATCGCTCACTCGTATCCGCAAGGCGTCGATGCCGGGTTCGAGCGCCACCGTCACTTGCGTCGGGCCGACGTGGCGGATCACGTTGGTGATCGACTCCTGCACGATGCGATACGCGGCGCTGCCCACGGCGCTCGGTAGCGGTGTCACCGGGGCGGTCTGCTCGAAAACGATGTCGAGCCCGGCATCGCGGGCCTTGCCGACGAGTTCATCGATCTGGCCGAGCCCGGGGTAGGGTTCGCGCTCGTCGCCGTCGCGCAGGACGCCCAGAATTGCGCGCATCTCGCGCAGGGCCCGCGAACTGGTCTGTTCGATGGTGCGCAACGCCTCGCGGGCCTGTTCGGGCCGCTTGTCGAGTACGTGTGCGGTGACACCGGCCTGCACGTTGATGATGGCGATCGCGTGGGCGACGGTGTCGTGGACTTCGCGGGCGATCCGTAGCCGTTCGGCGTCGACCCGTGCTCTGGCTTCCTCGTCGCGCGAGCGTTCGGCCAGCTCTGCCCGTTCTTGCGCATCGGCGGCGATGACCCGGCGGGATCGGACGGACTCGCCGAGGATCGTGCTGATCACCGACGCGCCGATCCGGAAGAACACCCAGCCGATGGCCACGAGCGGCTGGATATCCGCCGCGGCGATCAGCCAGCCTGCGGCAAGCACCGTGATGCCCCCACCGGCGATCATCAGCGATCGCCGGCCCTCGCCGTAGGCGGCGAGGGTGTAGAGGGCGACGAAAAGCGCGAGATAGGAAAGCCGGTCGGGGAAGTCGAAACCGAAATAGATCAGGCTGGCCACCGCCGTGACCACGAACACCGCCACTGGACGGAGGCGGCGCGCGGCGACGGCCACGCCACTCACGATCAGCAGGGCGTATCCGACGCCCGAGACCGGCGTCGAGACCGGCTCGAGCGGCACCGGGATCGCGGCGCTCAGAACCTGGATCACCGTAACGAACAGCGCCAGCGCGACATCCGGGAACCAGGCGGGCCGGCGCGAGAACCAGGCAGACAGCCGTCGCGACAACACCGGCAGAACCATGCCGTGAGAGTACGTCATCCGCGAGTGCCCGCGCTCCGCCCTGGGTGCGCGATCGGCTACGACGACCGGCGCAGCCGATCGCGCTGTTCCTACGCGAATTCTCGTAGACGGCGACTCCCGTCGCCGGAAGCCGAGTATGCCTGGCCGCCACGACGATCGACCGCATGAGAAAAGCTTTCACCGGCCTGGCGGCGCTGTTACTGCTCGCCGTCGTCGCGCAGTTCTATCTGGCCGCGAGCGGTGCGTTCGACACCGCGCCCATCGACGAGTCCTTCCAGCCGCATCGCACGCTCGGGTACGTGATACTCGTCTTCGCGTTCGTGATCACGATCGCCGCCGCCGTCGCCCGGATGTCGCGACGACTCGTCGGGCTGGCCGGTCTGGTCACCGGGTTGGTGATCGGTCAATCGGTGATCCGGGAAGTCGCCAGAGCGTTCGGTGAGGGCTCGAGCGCCGGTCATCTCGTTTTCGGCCTGCACGCGGTCAACGGGCTGGTGATCGTCGGCGTGATCGGAATGATCGTGTGGCAGTCGCGCAGGGCGGCGTGGGAACCTTCCGCACCGGCGTCATGACGACAGCCACCTGGATCACCGTGGACCATGCCCTCGCGTTGCTGAGCGTCGTCGCGTGGTTCGCGGCAGGCGTCACCATGTCGCTGCGGCGCGCCTGGCTCGCCCTGGCTTTCCTGGGCGTAGCGCTGGTGGTGACGTCGAGCAGGGCGGTGTCGGTCACGGTGCTGGCAGGCCGGGGCTGGTGGTTCGTGCAAGAGAAGGTGCTGCTCGGGCTGCCGATGCTCACGGTGACCGCGCTGATCGCCACGGTGATCGCGGGACCTCGGCTGCTGGCCCAGGCCAGGGTTCCCGGGCGGCCGCGAACCTTCGACGTGGGAGGCGTGGTCGCGTTGCTCACCGCCGCCTACGCCGCGTCGGCGGGCTTCATGGTGAGCTTCCTCGTCGGATATCCCCTGAGCTTCGGCATCGTGCTGATCACGATCGCGCTGGTGGCGGCGAGCGTACTGCTGACCATCCGAGTGCTCGAGACACCGGACATGGGCACGATCGAGGAACCGCACACCGAGACGAACCGGCCCGGGGTTTCGCGCCGCCGCTTACTCGGTGCCGCCGGTGGTGTGGTCGTGGTAGGCGCGGCCGGTACCGGTGCGGGCCTGTCGGTGCGGTCCGCCGCGTCGGTGACCGACGGAGGCGGCCCCGGTCCGGCCTCGCACGCGGCCGTCCCGGTGACCGACCTGCGGGGCGCCGGAACACCGGCGCCCGGCGGTATCCGGCGCGAACACGTGTTGGTCGCCCGGGAAGCCACCGTGCGCTCGGAATCCGGACGCGATATCGACGCATGGACCTTCGACGGCACAGTGCCCGGGCCGCAGATCACGGCTACTCGAGGCGATCTCATCGAGGTCCGACTGATCAATCGCGATATCGCCGACGGAGTGACCCTGCACTGGCACGGCTACGACGTGCCGTGCGGGGAGGACGGTGCCGCGGGCCTCACCCAGGAGGCCGTGGCGCCCGGCGGCGAATTCGTCTACCGGTTCCGCGCCGACCAAGTGGGAACTTACTGGTATCACACCCATCACGCCTCCCACATCGGCGTGCGCCGGGGGCTCTACGGCGCCTTCGTCGTTCGACCTCGCGTGGAAGTCGACGCCGGACAACTGGATCTGACTCTGCTCGTGCACACCTTCGACGGCACCGCCACCATCACCGGCGGCGGCGAACGCATAGCACCGCCGGGCACCACGGTACGGCTACGGCTGATCAACACCGACTCCGATCCGCACACGTTCACGTTGGCGGGCACCTCGTTCCGGGTGGTGGCTGTCGACGGCCGCGACCTGGTGCAGCCTGGCGATATCGTTCGGACCGTGTTGCGGCTGCCCGCAGGCGGGCGCTACGACCTCGTATTCGTCATGCCGAGCACCTCCGTCGCACTGACCGTCGACGACCGGGCCGCCACAATGTGGTTGCGACCCCGCGACGGAGCACCCGACGGCGAGCCGTCTGCGGGGGACATCGCTGGATGGCCCGAACTCGACCTGCTGAGGTACGGAACTCCGGTTCCCGTCGCGTTGCGCACCGCCGCTCCCGACCGGCACTTCACCCTGGTTCTCGACCGTGGGCTGGCGATGGTCGACGGATCACCGGCGTACGCGCACACCGTCAACGGCCGTGGGCATCCCTCGATCCCCGATCAGCTCGTGGCCGAAGGCGACATCGTCCGGTTCACCGTGGTCAACCGGAGCCGCGAGACCCACCCCTGGCATCTGCACGGCCATCCGGTGCTCGTCATTTCCAGGGACGGGACGCCGTCGTCGGGCAGCCCACTGTGGGTCGACACCTTCGACGTTCGTCCCGGCGAGGTCTGGGAGGTGGCGTTCCGCGCCTCGAATCCGGGCATCTGGATGAACCACTGCCACAACCTCCCGCACGCGCACCAAGGGATGATGCTGCGTCTACGCTACGACGGTTTCACCACCCCGTTCAGCGGTGCGCACACGGCCGACTCGAGTCACCACCACTGATGACGCGCACCTCAGCGGAGGCGGCCACGGTAGTCGAGGCACGCGCGGCCGTTGGTGGGCGGGGCGGCGGGTGGTATGGCTTCCGTGTAGGCGCGCAACCCTTCGGCCAACTTTCCTGCCATGCTCTCCAGTTGTTCGGGGCGCAAATGCTTTCCGAACGCGGCGGCGTCGAGCAGTTGCCTGCGCACGGCGTTGATCTGCATCTGAGCGAAGGGGATGGGTTCGAGATCCGGCATACTCCGGCACGCTACCTGGAGTCGAACATATTTTCGATACGGGGGAGGGTGTGGGGAGGGTTTCATGTCTCGACCTGCGATCGAGGGCGGGGCGAACTCGCAGCACTGTGTCGGGTGCTGCCGGTGGCCTGCGCGAGCCCCCATACAACCAGTGCGGAGAGGGAGTAGGCCGCGCCCACCCAGCACGAAGCCGACCATCCCCAGGCGGCGTATGCCCAGGTGGTCGTGATCGCGCCGAGGGCGGATCCGAGGGAGTAGAAGGCCATGTAGGCGCCTATGACGCTGCCTGCGCGGTGCGGGTGCGCCGTGGTCAGCAGGTGTTGGCTGCTGACATGTACTGCCTGGACGGCGAAGTCGAGCAGAAGGATGCCGATGACCAGCAGCCACAGGGTCGCTTCGGTCCGGGCGACGAACAGCCAGGAGGCGGTGAGCAACGCCAGTGCGGAACCGGTGATGGCCTGTGCGTGACCGGAGTCGGCCCATCGGCCCGCGCGGGCGGCGCCGAGTGCTCCGGCCAGGCCCGCCAATCCGAGCAGGCCGATCTGTGTGGTGCCGAAGTTCCAGGGCTCGGCGCCGAGGGGGAGGGCGAGTCCACTCCAGAGGGTTCCGAAGGACGCGAAAAGGAAGAAGGTGATCAGGCCTCGGCTCAGGAACAGGCGATCCGTGCGCGCGAGCCGGCCCATTGACGCCAGCACCCGCGCGTACCGTGCGCCGGGAGTTCTGCGGTCCGAGTCGAGTGTCGCGCGGACGGTGAGGGCCACGGTCACGCAGAGCGCGGCCAGTAGCGCGTACACCGCACGCCAGCCGACCGTATCGCCCAGGGCGCCCGCGAGGATGCGCACGCCGAGGATGCCGATCACCACGCCGGAGGTGACCGCGCCGATATTGCGGCCTCGCTCGCTCGGCGCGGAGACGACGGCGACATGGGCGACGGTCACCTGGACCACGACCGCGAACAACCCCGCGATCGCCAGTCCCGTCACCGCGACGGCGCCGTTCGGGGCGGCAACCGCGATCGCGGCCCCCGCGGCGGTGAGCATCGGATATACCGTGATGAGCCGACGGCGATCCAGCACGTCCCCGAGCGGGACCAGCAGGATCAGACCGGCGAAGTAGCCGATCTGCCCGGCGGCGGCCAGCCCGCCCAGCGACTCGCGCGCCAATCCCAGGTCGGTGCCGGCTGTCTCCACTACCGGCTGGATCGCATAGATCGTCGACACGGCCACGGCGCACACCAACGCCAGGACGAATCGCTGCGCCCCCGAGATTCCTGTCGCCACCACACTCTCCAATTCAGTAGCAAAATGCAACCATTTGGAGGATAGGCAATAATAGTTTCGAATTGCAACCGATTGGGAGGAGCTCATGACCACGACGCTCGGTGCCGGCCGCGAGTGGACCGATCCCAGCTGCCCTGTCGCGCGAACTGTCGACCTGGTGGGCGACCGGTGGAGCCTGCTGATCGTGCGCGACGCCATGGACGGCGCGGCGACCTTCACCGACTTCCAACGGCGGCTCGGGATCGCCCGCAACATCCTCACCGACCGCCTGCGCAGGCTGGCCGACCACGGCATCCTGACCACGAGCGCCACCCCCGGCGGCAAGCGGCACGTCTACGAACTCACCGAAGCCGGGCAGGACCTGTTCACCATCGTCGTCGCGCTGCGCCAATGGGGAGAACGCCACGCCTTCACCGGCGACGAACCCCACTCGGCACTAGTCGACCGCGACGGGATGCCCGTGGCCCAACTGCGTACCGAAAACCGCGAGGGCGAACTCGTCACCGCGGCGACCACCCGGGTTCGTAAGGTAGGTGAACACGACGCCTCGGTGGCAGATGCGTGATCCGGCGTCGTCCTTCGCGGCCTCCTGGCTGACGGTTGGGTCGGAATGGCAGCGAACACCTGTGGTCGCGTGCCACGTTCAGCAAGCGAGCGTAGTCGCGGCCAATTCACGCCAGCTCGCTTGCGCGCCTTCCTTCGTCGCCTCGGTGAAGCGCTCCGCGCCGAGGCGGCGTCGCGCTGCCTGCTCGATCCGGGCCGCATCCGGGTGGGAACGATCGGGCAGCCCGCGTACTCCGGCACTAGCCGCGAGCAGCCGCACGGCCTGCTCGTCTTGGTCTTCACGTAGCGCCAAGTCCGCGATACCTACGAGAATTTGGGCGATGAGGGGCGCGTATCCCGCGGCGCATGCCGCCTGGAAGGCCGCGGCGTGTTGTTCTCGGGCTTCATCCAGACCGTCCGCGAGGTAGCCGAGCAGGTCGTGTGTCACCGCGCTGATGTACACCGACTCCGCATCGCTGCTCAGCATTGTTGTCGCCACGTCTATCTGCCGGTGCGCCTGCTCGGTGTCGCCGCTCCAGCGGGCCAGCTCCGCCTTCGCGAGGGCGAGCTCGGCCAGTGCGTTCGGCCAAGCGGACCGATCAGCGTACCGCTGCGCCTCGGCCATGGCGGCCGTGCTCGCCTCCGCGTCACCGAGCAGCCAGTACAGCCGAGCCTGCCGCGCTCGCATCAGGAAGACGTCCTCGATCGCGCCGACCTCGGTGACCACCGCGATCGCCTGGTCGAGGTGTTCGCACGCACCGGCGAAGTCGCCGCGCGTGGCGATCCGGATCGCCAGCTCGGTCAGCGCGAACGAGATTCCCCAACGCTCGCCGACGGCTCGGAACTCGGCGAGCGCCGTCTCGAGATACTCGTCCGCGTCCCGCCCTTCGAGGCCGAGCACGATCCGCATCTTGCCCACCTGGAGCCGCGCCAGCGCACGCACCCAGGGATCGTCATCGGTGAGCAGCGGTTCGAACGCGGAAAGTTTCGCGTCCGGCCCCTCCATCATGCGTTCCAGTGCGCCGACGAACCCCAGCAGCGGGTAGCGGGCCTGACTGCGCCTGCTGAACCGGTATGCCTTGTGGATCCATTCCGCCACCTGGGCCTCGTCACTCGGCCCGGAGTTCATGAAATGCACGACCAGCCCGTACACCCTGGCCCGGGTCTCGTCGTCCACCTCCCCGGGCAGGTCGGCGGCCGCGGTGATCAACTCCATGCCCTCGGCCTTGTGCCCGCTGAGCCACCAGTACCAGCCCGCCGCGGCCGCCAGACGCATCGCCCCGGCCGCGTCACCGGCCGCGAGCGCGCCACGCATCGCGACAGCGATGTTGTCGTGCTCGAGTTCGAGCATGGCCAGCCATTCCAATTGCTCGGCGCGGCGCAGATGCGGCTCGGCGGTGTCGGCGAGCCCGGTGAAGTACGCCAGATGCGCCCGGCGCGCCGGATCCGATTCTCCCGCCTCCACGAGCCGGTCCAGGGCGTACTGCTTGATCGTGTCGAGCATCCGATAGCGCGGTCCGCTGTCCTCCACGGTGAGCAGCAGCGATTTCTCGGTCAGCGCGGTCAGCAGCTCGAGTACCTCCCACCGCTCGACCGCCACGTCCTTCTCTTCCCCCTGCCCTTCGGTCCCGCCCCCTGCGCAAACCTGCTCGGCCGCCTCCAGGCTCGCGCCCCCGGAGAACACCGCGAGCCTGCGCAGGACCATCCGTTCGGCGTCGGTGAGCAGCTCCCAGCTCCAGTCGACCACCGCTCGCAACGTCCTGTGCTGCGGCAGCGCGGTACGGCTGCCGCCGGTCAGCAGGCGGAACCGATCATCGAGGCGGTTGGCGAGCTGATCGAGGGACATGGTGCGCAGCCTGGCCGCGGCCAGTTCGATCGCCAGCGGTATACCGTCGAGCGCTCGGCAGACGCGCGCCATGGTCGGCAGTGTGCGGGCATCGGCGGCGAGATCCTTGCGCACCGCGCCGGCCCGGTCCAGCAGCAGCTGCACGGCCGGGGATGACTCGATCGCCTCGGCGTCCGCGTTCTCTGTGGGCAAAGCCAGCGGCTCGACCTGCCACAGCGCCTCACCCGTGATGCCGAGCGGCTCCCTGCTCGTCGCGAGGATCCGCAGCCGCTGACATTCCCCGAGCAGCCGGTGGGCGAACGCCGCCGCGGACTCGATCACGTGCTCGCAGTTGTCCAGGACCAGCAGCGTTTCGCGGTCGCGGATCGCCGCGACGAGCCGGTCCATCGGTTCCGCGTTCGGTGCGCCGCCGAGCAGCGCGTCCCGGAGCCCCAGCGCGGCGAGCACCGATTGAGACACGTCACCGCTCGCGCCGACCGACGCCAGCTCCACCAGCCATGGCCCGTCCGGTAGGTCGTCGAGCAGGGTCCGCGCGGTTTCCAGAGCCAGCCTGGTCTTCCCTGAGCCACCGGGTCCGGTCAACGTGGTGAGCCGGTGATCGGAGATGAGTTCGCGTACGGCGGCGATGTCGCCGTGTTTGCCGACGAATCTGGTCAACTCGGCCCGCAGGTTCGTCTTGCGGTCGTTTCCCTCCGCTTCCACTTCGCCGCGCAGCAGCGCGACGTGCAGTGCGGAGAGCTCCGGTGAGGGATCCACGCCCAGCGTGTCGGCGAGTGCCTCCCGAGCGTGCTGGTATGCGATCAGTGCCTCGGCGCTACGACCCGCGGCGCCGAGCGCACGCATCAGCGCGGCGACGAGCCGTTCCCGCACCGGATGCCGGGCCACCAGTTCGGTCAGCTCGGGGACCAGCCCCGCACCCCGGCCGAGGCGGATCTCCGATTCGTATCGATCCTCCATGGCGGCCAGGCGCAGTCCCTCGAGCCGGGTGACCGCCGCGTCGAAAGCCGCGCTGTCCTGCGTACCGACGTCCTGCATCGGCGCACCGCGCCACAAATCGAGGGCTTCGCGCAGTAATTGGGCCTGTTGGGCGTCGTCACGGCCGCGGGCCTGTTCGAGCAGCTGCTCGAACAGCAGGGCGTCGACAGCGCGGGGTTGCACCGCCAGCCGGTATCCGCCCGCCTGCCCGTCGAGCGACCCGTCCGGCAGCACCCTGCGCAGCCGAGAGGCCAGTGCCTGCAAGGCGTTGGCCGCGTCGGAGGGCGGCTGCTCACCCCAGATCCAGTCGACCAGCGTCGCTTTCGGGACTACGCGACCGGCTTCGAGCGCGAGGGCGATCAACAGCGCCCGCAATCGAGCACCCGGTACGTCGATCAATCCGCCGTCATCTATCCGGATCTCGAGCGGTCCAAGCATCCCGATCTGCACCCGGACCATTCTGCCGTGGACGACCGGCAGGCCCGGTGCCGCCCGTCCCCTGGATGACAACAGCTCCGACGACGGCGGTTCGTCCGTCCCTCCGGTCCGATACGACCAGCGAGAACACCGTGTCAGTGGACGTGTCAGGTCGGTATCAGGCCGGTGTCAGCCGCTCCGGCGACAGTCTTCCTGTGAATAGTTCAGCGATTGCGGCTTCCCCGTCGGCCATCCCGCTCCCGACGCTGTGCCCGGCCGAGGAGACCCGGTTGGGCACCGACGCGCTCGGCTACCGCGTGCCATCCCTCCCGCTCACCTGCGCGGAGGGGTGACCGATGGAGCTCAGGGTGGACCGAGAGCGCTGTATCGGCGCGGGCATGTGCGTGCTGACCGCCCCCGAAGTGTTCGACCAGGACACCGAGGACGGACGGGTGGTGCCCCTGGACCGCACACCCGCGCCCGAGGGGCAGCCGGCCGTCCGCGAAGCCGTCCAGGTGTGCCCATCCGGCGCGATCACGATCGTCTCCGGCGACCAGACCATATCCGCGGCGCAACAACCGCCACGAAAGGAAACCCGATGACCAGCACGGTTCCCGTCCCGCACGGCCTCCCGATGGAACGCGATGCCGGCCCCTTCGACCCGCCCAGCCGGATCACCCGGCTGCGCGAGGCTCGCCCGGTCAGCCCCCTGATCTTCCCCGACGGTCACGAGGGCTGGCTGGTCACCGGCTACCACGCGGTCCGCCGGCTCATGGCCGACACCCGGTTCAGCTCCCGTCAGGACATCGGCATCATGCATGTGCCGTACGAGATCCCCGGCATGCCCGTCGCCACCGAGCCGTCCCCGCAGATCCCGGGCCTTTTCATCGCCATGGATCCGCCGGACCACACCCGCTTGCGGCGCAAGCTCACCGGCGCCTTCACCGTCAGACGCATGAAGATGCTCGAGGAGCAGATCATCGACATCACCGAGCGGCAACTGGACGAGCTGGCGCGCCTGACCCCGCCGGTCGACCTGGTCAAGGAGTTCGCGCTGCCGGTGCCCTCGCTGGTGATCTGCGAACTGCTCGGTGTTCCCTACGCGGACCGGGCGACCTTCCAGGTCAACTCGGCCAAGTTCTTGGTCAAGGACCAGCCGCTCGAGGAGAAGATGGCCGCGTACGGCGCGATGACCTCGTACCTGGCCGAACTTGTCACGCGCAAGCGCGCCGAACCAGGCGAAGACATACTCTCCGACCTTGCCCGCGACGACGACCTCGGCATCGAGGAGCTGACCGGCATCGCCTTCCTGCTTCTGCTCGCGGGCCACGAGACCACCGCCAACATGTTGGCGCTCGGCACCTTCGCACTCCTGGAGCACCCCGAGCAGCTCGCGGAACTGCGCGCCGACCCCGACCTCGTCCCCGATGCCGTCGAGGAGCTCATGCGCTACCTGTCCGTTGCCGACATCTTCTATCGCTACGCCACGGAGGACATCGAACTCGACGGTGAAACCATCGGCAAGGGCTCGACCGTCGTCGTCTCGTTGCTGGCCGCCAACCACGACCCCCAGCGCTTCGACAACCCCGACACGCTGGACATCCACCGCAAGGCTCGCGGTCACCTGTCCTTCGGTCACGGCGTCCACCAATGCCTGGGCCAGCAACTGGGCCGCATCGAGATGCGCGCGGGTTTCGCCGGATTGCTGCGTCGCTTCCCGAGCCTGCGGCTCGCCATCCCCGCCGGTGAGGTGAGACTCAGGACCGACATGAACATCTACGGCGTCCACGAACTGCCGGTCACCTGGACGGAAACGGCGGGGTAACCGTCGGCCGAGCACGCCTTCAGGGCCTGTTTTGTCGCTCCGGTAAGCGGTGAAGCAGATCCACGTGACATGCCCTGGTGATACCGCGAATTCGCAGAGGCGGGGATCCGACAGATCTCCGCATTCTGGGAATCCACGCGAACACTGCTACCGCCCACAAAATAGCTTACGAGTAGCCAGCTACCTGTATTCGGCATTTGGCAGCTGGATTCCCGTGGCGGCGATCCGGGCGGGCGGTTGACGCATGTTGACGGATGCGAAGAGTTGCGGGCAGAATCGGCCGCGTTGGTCCGGGGGGTGGAGGAGTTATGCGCGTTAAAACCGATATTCGTTTCGCCGTCGACATCGGTCCCGATCAGGTCTTCGACGCGGTGGCGGCCATCGAAATGCTTCCCGAATGGGCGGTGTATTCGGATGCGCGCGTGGCCACTCGCGGCGAATCCGGCAGGCCGCAGCGGGTTTACGTGACCGCGGATACTTTCCTCGGAAGGTCGGATCTGCAAGTGCTGGAATACGATTGGACCGATGACCGAGTGTCGTGGCAGGTCGTGGACAGCTGTGTCGGGCTCGGCGGCGGTGGTTGGTTCGAAGTGTCCGAGGACGGAGACCGAACGCAGGTTTGGTATCACACGGAGGTGCACTCGTCGCTGTTGGTGCCCGGCATCCTGCTCAAACGCACCGTCCGACGAGAGTGCGAAACCGTCGTACAGAACTTCGTCGAATTCGCCGAGGGCTTCACCGCACCTCCGCAGTCCCGCGCGATATAGCGATCACGTATCGAACTCGGCCGACCTCACCACCGGATGTCCGTGGTGGAGATCAATGGGGCGGCCACCTCCTCCGGCGCGACCTGTAAATCCGCGTCGTGCAGAGCTTGCGGGAACCGGAAGCGGGCGCGCTGTTCGATCTCGGTCAGCGGGACCTGGAAGACGCGGAACTCATCGAGTTCGAGCGCTTCGAGCTGTTGCAGGTTCTGGCTCAACAGGAAGCCGCGGGCCTTGAGGACACCGTTTTCTTCGAACGCGATGACCTTCCAGAACTCGCGCGGGATCTTGACCTGCCGGAATTCCCGGTCGTCGTCGGTGCAGACCGGGCCGCCGAACGCGCTGACCTTGAGGTCGTCGACGTCGACGTCGGCGAAGACGGCGTCCTCGAGCCGGCCCCAGATCCCGTCGCGGGTGCTCTGGTTGAAGTCGTCCATCTGCGGGGTGATGTTGGTGTAGAAGAACGAGTCCTTGTTGGCTTTCGCCGCTTCGGGCAGGCTGCCCCAGAGTAGATCGGCGCGTCGCGCCAGATGGCCGCGATCGAGCCGGTTGTCGCGGTACAACTCGTTGCCGACCTGGGCTTGCGCGTCCAGCCGCGGATCCTTGACGAAGTCGATCTTCTTTCGCGAGAGTTTCTTCATCGAAGCGCCGTCGATGTTCCAGGCCACCCAGATGGCGAATCGGCGCGAGCGGCGCATCGCGAGGGAGAAATGCGTGTAGTGCAGGACGTCCGCGCCGTCGAGTGCTGTCGCGACGTCGGGGCGCAGTTCGGTGTCCACCTCCGGCAGCGGCACCGCCGACGCGAGGAAATGCGGGTCGTATCCGGCGAGGACCGCGACTTCGTCGGCGACGGGCGGGGTCAGCGTGATGCCGAGCTTCTCGAACACCGATTGCGGCAGGCAGGCCAGTGCGTGCTCATCGGTGCTGGGCGCCATCTCGCCCGCGAAATGCAATCCGGCCAAAACCGTGCTGGTCTCGCCGCCGGGCAATGTGAACATCCACGCCGATCCCGAGTCGCCCGAGCTGCTGATCTCGCCGTCGAACGGCGGATTGTCCGGATCAGGTCCTATCTCGAAGCCGCCGATGCGCTTGGAGCCGACGCCGCCGTAGCTGATCTCGGCCACCACGTCGACGCGCCGCACGATGCCGTGGGTGACCCGGGTGGTCCGGCCGCTCTTGATGACCTTGTCGCCCAGCTCGGGTTCCCCGAGGCTGTCCGGGACGACGTCGAGTCCGGCGATCCGGGCGCTGAATTGCCGGTTCTCGATCGTGGCGACGGCGCAGTCGCCTGCCGTACCGAGATGAGACCTGACGAGCTTGCCGAGCCGGTTGCGGTCGATGCGATTGTCGTCGCGCGGGCCGGGCTGCACGGCGTCGTCGCCGAGCACGCCCGCCGCGGTGTGCAGGACGTGCCAATTGCTCAGCACATACGGCGTCCCGTCGTCCCGGTCGTAGACGACGCACCCGATCGTTCCCGCCGTGCCGGCGGGATGGGCGACGCTGATGCCGGGAACGACCGGATCCAGGCGCGACTTTCGTTCGGGTGCAGCGGCTTCGGCGACCAGCCGGAACGCAGGCTCGTATCTGCGCTGCAGTACGTCGGTCGGCACGACGATGCCGTCGACGATGATGGTTTCCGGAAGCGTTGACGTGCCCAATGCGTCGAGTGCCTCCGGTCCGGACACCTTCTCGTTCACCGTGAACTGCACCGCGATTTCGCCGGTCGATTTCCCGTCGACCTGCTTGTAACCGACGCCGATCGAGGAGATATTCGGGTCTTCGAGGTAGTCCTCCGCCTTGGTGCGGATGAATTTACGCAGTGCGGTGAGAAGATCGTCGTTCTCGGCGTGGGACCGGCCGGATAGTGAATTCTTTTTCGCAGGCATGGGTGACTCCGGTTCGAGGGTGAGCGTGGTGACGACAACGTCGTGTCACCGGTGTCACCATCGTCGGATCACCACGGAGCCCGCACACGAGTAGAGAACTACTCGAACCAAGGGAGCGCCGAAATGCTGTGTGAAGTTCGTTCGGGTGATCAACGCAGTACCGTTTTACGGTGCGCGAAACTTGTCCTGTCGGCATTACCGACGTGGGGCACGGTGTCAGCGCTCACCGGATGGTCGCCGTCACGCGCAGTCGCTCAGGATTTCCCTGCGGCCTGCCGTAGTTCGCGCTCCGCTCGCGCGGGTGGTGTGTCGGCGGGGATGACGTGCAGTGTCACCTGAGCACCGTTGGTGCCGATCAAACGCATGACGCCGTGCGGTTGACCGGCCTCGGGTCCATGTACTTCGACGCCGTCGTGGCGGTCGATGCTGCGTTGGGTGAGACTGATGGCATTCCAGTCGAAGCTGACGCGTGCGGTGGGGCCCAGGCGTGGAGTGAGGACGCTGATCAGGTCGTGGAGTTCGGCGGTGAGGTTGTTCGTCCATGGCCACCAGGCGCCGTCGACCTGTTCGGGACCGGTCCCGGTCTCGGATTCGCGCAGCAGCAGGCGGGGTGTGCGGGTTGGGGTTCGGAAGGGTTGACCGCCGGTCGGCGGCGGGCCGGTCGCGGCGGCCATGTCGAAGTGGTTGGTGATCGGGCGCCGGATTCTGATTCGGGGCATGGTGTGTTCCTCTGTTCACCCGGGGGCGGGGGTTGCGGATTCGGGCGTGACGGCGGCCATCAGGGCCGTGTGGGCGATGTCGTCGTCGGTGGCCGAGGGGATCACGCGGAGCACGATCAGATCGTTGTCGCGACCGAAGACGTACATCGTGTTCCACATTTCGAAGGGATAGGAATCGAGCCGGACGGTGTGCCCACCGTGGACGGTGGTCTGCCGGGGTGCGTCCGACCAGCCGGTGGGGTCGTAGACGACTCGCCAGACGGGGCCGAGGCGCACCGTAAGGACGGCGAGGAGATCGGGCAGTTCGGCGGTGAGTTCATCGGAGCGGGGCCACCATGCGCCGTCGATGTAGTCGCCGCGTTCCGCTTTCGGCTTCAACCTCAGCCGGGGTGTGTAGTCGGGCGGAACGCTGTGCCGGGCGTAGGGCGAATGCAGGGGGTCGGATGTCGTGCTCGTGTCGCTGTTTCTGTGGAATCGCATGTCAAGTCCTCTCGCGGGAGCGCCGCGTCGTGGCCGATGGTGGCGGTAGACACGGATGGCGGCCGCGCGGCGCGGACGACAACTGGGCGGCCTCGTCGGCGGACCGGGTGGCCGACCTCGTGTCCAGTGTTCGGGTAGCGAACCGATGGCTGCCGTGTCTGCGGAGGTCATCTGCTGCGGACCGCTGAGTCGGCGTGGATCGGCGAAGTGGCCGCGTAGTTGCCGTGTATCTCCATTAGACGCCGATCGCGACGCATTGTCAACGTTGTAGGTCTACACTCATGACATCATGTGTTCTGAGTGTGTGGATGGTATTGGAGGCATCCGAAGATGGCCGACGTTCCGATCCGCCGCCCGAACTCTCCCGCGGGAGACCGGCGGCCCGACCGCGCCGCCACCGGTCGGGGCAACGGTCCGATCACCAGGACGACCGTGCTGACAGC